>JANQEG010000070.1 GCA_028278505.1 Rhodobiaceae bacterium | reverse complement strand
AGCGCAATCGCAAACGCGCTCGACACCTTCACCCAACACGAATATGCAAACTACCTGACAAATGCCGGATATGCGTCAGCCTAAAAGCAGAACGCTCTAAAGGGAGAGGGGAAAGTCGGCAGCCGCCAAAAAAGCCCTCACCCTCAAAAGAGAGCGAAGCTCTCAATCACCGCTGCACGATGATCCTGGTCCTGCTGCGTCCGTGCCGCTTGACGAGGTTGTAGAGCGTCCTTGCGTTCTTCGGGTGCAGCCGCACGCAGCCAGCAGAGGCCGGGCGACCTAGGCGCTTAATGTGATTGGTACCGTGGATCGCATAATTGCCGCGAAAGAAGATCGAATGCGGCATTGGCGCATTACGATAAAGGCTCGAATAGTGCATCCTCTTCATGGTGCCCGGCCGGAACGTGCCGATTGGGGTAATTTTGCCGCGCCGCGCCGTGGAAACCTTCCACGTATAAGCCTTTCTGCCGTTGATGATCACGTGCATGCGCTGAGAGGAAAGGTCGATCTTGGCGACGACGCCGGCCGTGACCGCGTCGGGTGCGGCAACCAGCATGAGCAGCGCGAAAAAGAGATACAGGTGACGCCTCATGGACTACTCCCGGACTGGTGTTGCTCCTCGGCCGCATACTGCCCCATAGTAGAGCGGAAATTTAAAGAGATTCAAATCACATATTCATGAAAGCAGTTAACGGTGAGGGTGTTGCGGCAGGCCCCGTCCGGTCGACCGTCGAACCGCGCCGGCAGTCATTGCCGGCGAGCCGCCGCCACGCTACTTGCCGCCCGGCGCTCCCGGGTGCGGAGGCGCGAAATAGAAGTCGTTTTCGATCTGCCCGGTGATCCGATAGTGGAGTTCGTCCATGAATTGACGCACTGCGCCTTCCTTATCGGGAAAACTCTCGACCTGCAGAAACACCTGGTTCTGGCCGAGAAACCGTTTCATGCCGGCGAGCGCTTCGACTTCGCCGCCCTCGACATCGATCTTCACAAGAACACGCCGACCCTCACAGTCGAAAAGGTCGTCGATCGCAGCGATCCGGACGGGCTGTGTTTCGCTGAAATCCCAGTCTGTCCCCTCGGTCGCGGATCTGAAGCGGGAGACCACGCTCAGGCCGGGAACAATGTGGATTTCCCCGGTGCCCGCCTGTGCGCCGACGGCAAGTTGATGCGCATGGACCCGATCGGCAAATCTGTTGAGGGCGATCGAACCGCAGATTTGCAGGTATTTGCGCATCACGGGCTCGAAGGCGTGCACTTCGTCAATGCCCATGGTGCCGGCGGTTATGGCGTAGAGGCCGAAATTCGATCCGATATCGAGGAAAAGGTCAGGCTTGATTTCGGTGATCAGTCGGCGGACCTCGTCGAATTGCCGATATTCGAGAATCCGCCCTGACGCCATGTTCAGGTCCTGCAGGTCGCGCGGCTCAAGCAGGAACGCGCCGTAACGGGATTGGCGGACGACAACGGTGTCGCGCGCGGCGAGCAGGCGTTTGCGCAGACTTGAAGGCAGTTTTCGCATGGATCATACCGGATGAACGGGCGCGGAAAGCCCGTATAGGTGATAGCGTGCATCGGCGCAAATGCCCCGCGGGCCAAACGCCAATACCCGGCTCTACGCGAGTATTCTATCTCGCCGGCCCTTGCGCGCAGCGCACGCAAAGGGCGACGGCCGGGTCGATTTCGAGCCGTTTTGCCGCGATCTCCTCGCCGCATTCGATGCAATAGCCGTATTCGCCTTCGTCGAGCCGGGCGAGCGCCGCCTCGATCCGCATCAGTTCGCCGCGGCGCCGGCGTTCCGTCTCCTGCGCCATCGCCTGGTCCTGCAGCGCGTCCATGCGCGACAGCCGGCCGACGCTCGACTGGTCGAGTTCGACGATGCCGCGCGCATCGGCCGACGAGTCGCTGAGCGCGGCGAGTTCGTCGCGGCGATCCGTGAGCGCCCGGCGGGCGCGGCTGTCGTCGACGGGCATGGCTCACCCTCACAGAAATCCATCGGCGATCCGCCAGTCTATGCCAAGGCTGCGGCGATGGCGATGTCCGTGCCGCCCCGGCGCGTTTCGCAAAACGGCTTGGACGCAGCGCCCGCCATTTGCTAATCGGGTATGCTGCAGCGCAACCTGATCATTGAAAGGCTCGCCATGTCGCTCCTCATCCTCGGCCTCGTTCTGTTCGCGGGCATCCATCTGCTTCCGGCAATGCCGGCTTTGCGCGCCGGCCTTCACGCAAAACTCGGCGAGGGCGCCTATAAGGGGCTCTATACGGTGATTGCGCTGGCCGGCCTCGTGCTGATGGTGATCGGCTATGGCCGCGCGCCGGTGGTTGCGGTCTGGGAGCCGCCGCTGTGGCTGCGCCACGTCAATCTGACGCTGATGATCTTCGCCATGATCTTCCTCGTTGCCGCCTATGTGCCGGGCCGGATCAAGGAGAAGGTCCGCCACCCGATGGTGCTTTCGGTGAAGATCTGGGCCTTCGGCCATCTGATCTCCAATGGCGACAGCCGCGACATCATCCTGTTCGGCGGCCTGCTCGCCTGGGCGGTCGTCGACCGCATCTCGCTCGCCCGCCGCGAACGCGCCGGCCTCGTCACCGTCACCGGCGGCCCGGTCCGCAACGATGTCATCGCCATCGTCATCGGCCTTCTGCTTTACGCGGCGCTGTTCTGGAAGCTGCACCTGTGGGCGTTCGGCGTGCCGGTGATCTGAGCCGGGTCAAGGAGCCTCATCCATGTCCGCACAGAACCGCGACCGGCGCATTACCGCCGTCGACATCCGCGCCCGCAAGGGCGGGGAGCCGATCGTCTCGCTGACCTCCTACCACGCCCACACGGCGCGCATCGTCGACCCTTATGTCGACTTCATCCTGGTCGGCGATTCGCTCGGCATGGTGATGCACGGCCTGGAGACGACGATACCCGTCACCCTCGACATGATGATCCTGCAGGGACGCGCGGTCATTCGCGGCTCCAGCCGGGCGCTGATCGTCGTCGACATGCCGTTCGGCTCCTATGAGGCGAGCTGCGAGGACGCCTTCCGCGCCGCCGCCCGGGTGATGAAGGAGACCCATTGCGGCGCGATCAAGCTGGAGGGCGGCCGCCGCATGGCCGATACGATCCGCTTTCTGGTCGAGCGCGGCATTCCGGTGATGGCCCATGTCGGGCTGACGCCGCAGGCGATCAACACCATGGGCGGGTTCCGCATCCAGGGCCGCGAGGAGGCGCAGTGGGCGGAACTTGAAGACGACGCCCGCGCCGTCGCCGATGCCGGGGCGTTTGCCGTCGTGCTTGAGGGCATGGCCGAGCCGATCGCCCGCAAGATTACCGGTGAGTTGCCGATCCCGACCATCGGCATCGGCGCCTCGCCGGCCTGCGACGGCCAGATCCTGGTGCTGGAAGACATGCTCGGCCTGTCCGACTGGGTGCCGAAATTCGTCAAGAAATTCGGCGCGCTCGGGCCGTCGATCGAAACGGCGGTCAAAGACTACGCCGACGAGGTCCGCGCCCGCTCCTTCCCCGCGCCCGAGCACACCTACACGATGAAGGCGAAAGGCTGAGGCGGGGGGCGTAACCCCCTCACCCAACCCTCTCCCCGGCGGGGAGAGGGCTTTTGCGCGCTCATTTCGCGAAATTCCGATTGCATCTCAAACGATTGCGGAATTTACCCTCTCCCTTGAGGGAGAGGGATACGCAGACCCGGTGAAGCGAAGCTGAACCGCGGTCGAAGTCGGGTGAGGGTGAACGGCGTTTGCTTGTGACTAACCGGTGGGGCTTCTATCGAAGCCTGCATTTGCGCGAATACGCTGTTGATGCGCGTCCCCGGCCGCAAAATCGCCATGGACCTCTTTCAAAACCCGCGATAGACCAACGTCGCGTTAACCATGAGATCACACGCGGGGTTAACGTTGTTTGCTTAAGGCCGGGGAAACGGGTATTTTCGGCGGTGCCCTGGCCGGAGATTGAGGTTTTGCGTGTCGGTTGCACGGGGCGCGGGGATAGATGTCCGATATTTTCCACGAAGTCGAAGAAGACCTGCGGCGGGAGCGGCTGAAGAAGCTCTGGGACCGCTACGGGATTTTCGTCATCGGCGCGGCCGTGGCGATCGTGCTGGCCACCGCCGGCCAGCGCGGCTGGGTGTACTGGCAGGCGACGCGCGCAGCCGCGAGCGGCGACCGGTTCGTGGCCGCGGTCGATCTCGCCGACACCGGCGATTTCGCCTCCGCCGAGACCGCGCTCAACACCGTCATCGCCGAGGGCTCCGGCGACTATCCGGTGCTCGCCCGCTTCCGGCTCGCCTCCGCCAGGGCCGAGGCCGGCGAGGTCGCCGCCGCGATCATCGATTTCGATCGTCTGGCCGCCGACGGTGCGGTCGGTGAGGAACTGCAGAGTTTGGCGCGGCTGCGCGCCGCCACGCTGCTCGTCGATTCGGGCAGCCGCGACGAGGTCGCCGAGCGCATAGAGGCGCTTGCCGCCGGCGGCTCGACCTGGCGCAACGCCGCCGCGGAAATCATGGGGCTCGCCGCCTGGAAGGCCGACGATTTTGCCGAGGCCGGCAAATGGTACGGGCAGATCCTCGGCGATCCGAATTCGCCCGCGGCCATGCGGCGGCGCGCCGATCTGGCGCTGTCGGTGATCGCCGCGGCGGGCGGGCCGCCGAAACCCGCCGCCAGCGGCTTGCCGCTGCCGACGGGAGCGGGCCTCAATTGACCGTTCGAAGAGGAAAGACATGATGGCTGATTTTGGGGGCAGGACCGTGCGCGGGCTGGCGATCGTCGTCGCCGTGATCGGGCTTATGTCGACCGCCGGCTGCAGCACCATCGGGGAAACAATCAGCACTTACAATCCCTTCGCCAAGAAGGAAAAGCCGCTGCCCGGCGAACGCAAGCAGATCCTGGCGGCCTCCGATCCTGTCGCCGGCTATGACGGCCTGGCCAAACCGGTCTCCGTCGCCGCGGCACAGCTCAACGCCGAATGGGCCCAGCCCGGCGGCAATGCCGCCAACGATCCCGGCCATCTGGCGCTTTCCGGCGGCGGCACCTGGCGCAGCAAGACCGGCAATGTCAGCGGCCGCAACCGGGTGCAGATCACCGCGGCACCGATCGTCTACCAGAGCCGCGTCTTCTCCTATGACCCGGACGGCAATGTTTCGGCCCATTCGCTCGGCAATGGCGGCCGGCTCTGGCAGGTGTCGCTGAAGCCGGAGAAGGAGCGCTCCGCGACGGCAGGCGGCGGTATCGCAGCCGCCGACGGCCGCATCTACGCGGCCACCGGCTATCGCCAGATCGTCGCCCTCGATGCCGCCAGCGGCAGGCAGATCTGGGCCAAGGACATCGACGATCCGGCCCGCGGCGCGCCGACGGTTGCCGCCGGCAAGGTCTATTTCGTCTCCGCCAATGAGAAGGTCTATGCGCTGAACGCCGCCGACGGCGAGGAGGCGTGGAGTTTCCGCGGCATCCCGGAAGCGGCCGGCGTTCTCTCCAATGCCAGCCCGGCGGTATCCGGATCGGTCGTCGTCGTGCCCTATTCGTCGGGCGAGATCGTCAGCTTCGATGCCGCCAGCGGCAAGGTGAAATGGCTCGACACCGTCGTCCGCGGCGCCCGCACCAGCGCGGTTGCCGGGCTCAACGACGTGGCCGCGCGCCCCGTCGTCAGCGGCGGCGTCGTCTACGCGACCGGCATTTCCGGCCGCACGATCGCCGCCCGCGTCGGCAATGGCGACCGCGTCTGGGAGACCAATCTCGGCAGCGCCTATACCCCGGTCATCTCCGGCGACGCCGTCTTCCTCACCGACACCAAGGAACGGCTGATCGCGCTGTCGCGCGTGAGCGGCGAGATCAGGTGGGTCACCCAGCTTCCGCTCGGCAAGAAGAAGAAGCCGGAAAAATGGACCGGCCCGGTGCTCGCCGGCGGCCGGCTCTGGGTCGCCTCCAATCGCGGCCGGCTGATCGCCGCCGATCCCGCCAGCGGTTCGGTGCAGGCGACCCGAGACCTCGGCGCCAATGTCTACGCCGCCCCGATTGCCGCCTCCGGCAAACTGCTGGTGCTGGCCGGCAACGGCACGCTGATGGCCGCCAACTGACGCGAGTGGCGGCAATGGACCGGCGATGAGCTTCACCGCCGCCATCGTCGGCCGCCCCAATGTCGGCAAGTCGACCCTGTTCAACCGCCTCGTCGGCAAGCGTTTGGCGCTGGTCGACGACACGCCGGGCGTCACCCGCGACCGCCGCGAGGGCCTGGCCCGGCTCGGGCCGCTCGACTTCACCGTCATCGACACCGCCGGCCTTGAAGACGCCGACGCCGCCAGCCTTGCCGGGCGCATGCGCGCGCAGACCGAAGCGGCGATCGCCGAAGCCGACATCGTGCTCTTCATGATCGATGCGCGGGCCGGCATCACCCCGCTCGATTCGCATTTCGCCGATCTTCTGCGCCGCACCGAAAAGCCGGTCGTGCTTGTCGCCAACAAGGCCGAGGGCCGGCCGGGCGAGGCCGGCTATTACGAGGCCTATGGGCTCGGCTTCGGCGAGCCGGTGCCGATTTCCGCCGAGCATGGCGAAGGGCTTATCGACCTGATCCTGGCGCTCGAGGCGGCGCGCGAAGCGGCCGGGCTCGCCGCGCCGGAACCGGAGACGGGCGAGGCCGGCGAGGCCGGCCGGCCGGTGTCGATCGCCATTGTCGGCCGGCCGAATGCCGGCAAGTCGACGCTCGTCAACCGGCTGATCGGCGAAGACCGGATGCTGACCGGCCCGGAGGCCGGCATCACCCGCGATGCGATCACGGTTGACTGGCAATGGCGCGACCGGCCCGTCCGGCTCGTCGACACGGCGGGTCTGCGCAAGAAGGCGCGGGTTCAGGAAAAGCTCGAAAAGCTCTCGGTCGCCGATGCCTTGCGCGCCATCCGCTTCGCCGAAGTGGTGGTGCTGACGCTCGATGCGACGATCGCGCTCGAAAAGCAGGATTTGCAGATCGCCGATCTGGTCGAGAGCGAGGGCCGGGCCATGGTGATTGCCCTCGACAAATGGGATCTGATCGAAAAGCCGGCCGAGACCTTGCGCGAACTGACGATGGAGACCGGACGGCTTCTGCCGCAATGGCGCGGCGTGCCGCTGGTGCCGGTCTCCGGTCTCACCGGCATGGGCATCGATGCGCTGATGCAGGCGGTGTTCGCCGCCCATGATCTGTGGAACCGACGCATCCCGACCGCCGAGCTCAACCGCTGGCTCTCCGCCATGGTCGAGCAGCACCCGCCGCCGGCAGTTTCAGGCCGCCGGCTGAAGTTGCGCTACATGACGCAAGTGAAGGCGCGGCCGCCGACCTTCGTCGCCTTCTGCTCGCGCCCCGAGGCGCTGCCGGCCGCCTATCGCCGCTATCTCGTCAACGGCCTGCGCGAGCGCTTCACGCTGCCCGGCGTGCCGCTGCGGCTGATGCTGCGCAAGGGCGAGAACCCCTATGCGAAGAAGCGGCGGGGCAGGCGGTAGAGGTGTGGAAGGGTGATCAATCTGGACCGTTTTGCCCTTCGGAAAGTTGGTCGCGCACGTAAGCAAATACTTCGCGGTGCATTCCAGGCGACAAACGCCAAGTCGCACCGGAATTTGCCCAAATTTCTTCGAGGATTTCATCCGGAAATTCTTGCCGTAAGATAAAATCGACAAAATCTATAAACGTCTCAGAGTTTTTGTATTCCTCAGCTACGCGCGAGATAGTGTCTGACAATTCTTCTTCTTTTGCCCGCTGACTCATTTCAATATTCAATACAACAATGAATGAAATAAAATCATCTGGGAATTCAAGGTAGTCGGCCATCGATTTCTTCCGTATTGGAATTACTGCTCTACCTTTGGGTGTTCCATTCGTGGGGAAAGCAGACAGAATATTGTAACCACGCTTTCGCCCGGGGTCGTGTCGAATTACGACGCGTACGGAATGGGTTTGACGTATGAACGCATCTGCTTCGAAATATGGGCGGTAAGCTTCCTTTCCCGTTATTTTGTCGAATTTCATCTGGATTGCTTTGGGCATTGGCCCGAATTCACCACGTAAAAATCGATTAATGAGTTCCTTGTTATTTTGAAGAACGATATTGACCAGCTCGTTGGCTTCTTCAATATTACGGAAGGACCCTACAGCATTTTCAAAATAGTATTTTTCCGTGAATGCTCCAGTACTTTCAATCCATCTGTTTTCATCTAATCGATTGAGGAGTTCCTGATCGGTTTTAGCGACGTGGTCCTCTATCGTGTGCCCTCCATTTTGGTTTGGTTTTTTCTCCTCGTCTATCAACTTAATGATGAACTGTTCCGGTCCCTGCAAGACAGCAAGTTCGAATTCCTCGCCAGCTACCGAACTATAGTCGTCAGTACTCCCGGCATCGAAATCTTCTTGAGTAGAGAGTCCGCCGCGACCTGTCGACGTCCATTGACCACCACCCGTATGGCCCGCGGGTACGCGCGGTTGGTTCGGATCGAATCCAGCTTTGACCGCGTTCTGCAGATAGTGGAGCTTTAATTTCACACGTAGTGCCGCGAGTTGCCAATCACATCGATCTGCACGGGAAAGCGTCGAACGCATTAGTGTCTGACCTTTACACAACTAGGAAGAGGAAATAATTCCTAAACTATATCGCAAAGTTGGTCAAGGTGATAATTCATGGCATACAATTTATTCGAGCAAGCGCATAGCGCGTTAGCCGCTAGGCGTAACGCGCCGTCCCGTGCGTCGTCGTCTTCTGTGCAAAGAGCGGTGCGATACGCTTCGCTATCGCACTCTACGTCAAGGCTTCGCAATTACACCCACCAGCCTCGCCCTTCCCACCGAACCGCATCCGGCGCGGCGGGGGAGAGGCGCGTGGCTCAATAGCTCTGCTGGGTCTTGTGTTTGTATTGCTTGGCGCGCATGTCCTTGCGGGTCTTGTCCCAATCGCCTTCGGAAAGGTTTTCGGCGCTGGCCTCGTTTTCGGCGCCGAGCGCGCTGAGCGACGGGGCGTTGTACCGTTGGGCCTGACCGCGCAGCGTTGCGGCGTTCTCTTCCAGGAGCTTCTTCGCCCCGGCGATATCGCCCTGGTCGCGCAGCTCGACCGCCTTCTCGCTCTTTTCGGTTGCGATCTGGGTCGAAACGGCGGTCATCACCTCATTGTCGGTCGCCGCTTCCACTTCTTCTTTCGAGGTGCTGAAGCGGGCGCCGACGGCGTCCTTCGCCGACAGGCGGTCCTTCGTACGCATGCTGGAATAGTCGATTGCTACATCGGCGATGTCGGCTTCGCCGGCCGTCGCCTTGTCGGCGGGCACTTCGACCTCGAGAAGCACGTATTTCTCCTGTCCGCCATAGACCTGGTTGAGGCGCAGCTTCGCCGTCTGGCCCGAAATCTCCGCATCGCGGCCGAGCACGCGAATCGGCCTGAAGCCGGCGCGGCAGGTAATGATGATCTCGATGTCCTGGGCGACGACGGAAAGCACATCGCCGAATTCCCGGTTGAAGATGTCGACAAGATCTTCGGGATGTTCGACGAAGGCGTGATTGCCGTCGCTGGCGCCGGCGAGCCGCGCCATCAGGTCCTCGTTATAGCCGAGGCCGAGACCGATCGTGGTGACCGAGATCCCGTCCCTGGCCGCGTCCCGGCCGAGGCGGCCGAGTTCCGCCGGCGTGCTCGGACCGACATTGGCAAGACCGTCGGACAACAGGATCACCCGGTTGACCCGCTCCAGCGACAAATTCTTCCCCACCTCGTCAAGGCCGCGCGCGGTGCCGCCATAGAGCGCGGTACGCCCGCCCGCCTCCATCGCGCCGATCCGGGCCCGGACCCGTCTGCGATCGGTCAGCCGGCGCGCGGAAAACAGTGTCTCCACGGCGTGATCGTAGGCGACGACGGCGGTGATGTCGTCGCGGTCGAGCATGTCGAGCGCCAGGATCGCCGCCTCCTTTGCCTGGGCGAGTTTTTCGCCGCGCATCGAGCCGGAGCGGTCGAGCACCAGCGCCAGATTGACGGGCGTGCGGTCTTCCGGCGAATGGATCGGTATGCCCTTCAGCGAAGCGCGGACATAGACGCGGCTCGTCTCGCCGGCGGAAAGCACGCGCTGGCCGAGCCGGACATCGAGATCGACGTCCTTGGCGATAGCGGTTCCGGAAAAGGGTACTGCTGCCGCCGCGGCCGCGAAAACGGCACCGAGCACGGCGCCGCGCACGCCGGCTGATCTGGTCTGGAAAGTCATGATCGGGGTCCCTCTGAAATCTCGATTCGCCCCCTGGGAACGGGACTTTAGAGGAATTGTGCGGCGAAAATGGGCCGGAGAAGCCAGCGCGTTCATGCGCCGGCAGGCTCCAATGAATGCCCTATGAAGCTTCTGTTGTCCGGCCAAAGCGGTTTTTTGCGATGACTCCGTACTCGCCTTGTCGTCTTTGCCCGCTTTATGCGGGCAATCCAATGGCGTATCGGCATGAAGAAGCGCTTGAGTTCTTTCACCACTGCGTTGGCAAGTCGACAAGCCGATCGACCACAGGGATGAACCGGGTGGTGACGCCGAGAGGAGAGGCTAACCCCGTGTGATGCTCTCCGTCAGCCGAAAAAATGCCATAAATACAATAACATATAACGAATTTGACCAATCAAACGGGACAGCAGCGGCGTCACGCCGGCTTTTGCGGCGTCAGAACCTTTCCCGTCGGGAAATCGAAAATGATGCCGGTCTCGCTAAAATCGGGCGAGCACATTTTCACGATCGTCGGCGCCAAATCGTCCGGCGTCTTCAGCGTCATCGGGTCCTCGCCGGGCATCGCCTGGGCCCGCATTCCGGTGCGGATCGGGCCCGGATTGAGCAGGTTGACGCGAATGGCCGAGATGTTCTGCACCTCCGCCGCATAGGTGCGGACCAGCGCCTCGAGCGCCGCCTTGGTCACCGAATAGACGCCCCAATAGGGCCGGCAATTGTGCGGCGCGCCGGATGTCAGGAACACCGCGCGCCCGGCGTCGGACTGTTTCAGAAGCGGGTCGAGCGAGCGGATCAGCCGCCAGTTTGCGGTGACGTTGACGGTCATCACCTCGTCCCAAATTTTCGGCTCGATATGGCCGAGCGGCGACAATTGCCCGAGCAGGCCGGCATTGCCCAGAAGCGCGTCGACGCGGCCGAAGCGCTCGTAAAGCGCAGCACCGAGCCGGTCGATGCCGGCGAAGTCGGAAAGGTCGAGCGGCACCAGCGTCGCCGCCTCGTCGCCATCGGCGCGGATGGCGTCGTCGAGTTCCTCCAGCCCGCCGACGGTGCGCGCCACCGCCACCACATGGGCGCCCGCCGCCGCCAGTGCGCGCGCAGCGGCATAGCCGATGCCGCGCGAGGCGCCGGTGACGACGACAATGCGGTCGGCGAGCGGTGTGGCGGTCATCGATCGTCCTTTATCGGCAGGCAGGGGCGTCAGCTTGCCTCGGCCAGCAGCGAAAGCTGGCGGAAGCCGTCCGTATCCGACGTGTCGGTCAGCCGTGTCGGATAGGCGCCGGTGAAGCAGGCATCGCAATAGCGCGGCTGGTTCGGGTCCCGCTCGATGTCGCCGACGGCCCGGTAGAGGCCGGCGATAGACAGGAACTCCAGGCTGTCGACGTCGATATAGGCCTTGATCTCGTCGACCGAACGGTGTGAGGCGATCAGCTTCGACTTCTCCGGCGTATCGACCCCGTAAAAGCACGAATCGGTGGTCGGCGGGCTGGCGATGCGCATGTGCACTTCCCGGGCGCCGGCCTCGCGCACCATCTGCACGATCTTCAGCGAGGTGGTGCCGCGGACGATCGAATCGTCGACCAGGATCACCCGCTTGCCGGCCAGCACGGCGCGGTTGGCGTTGTGCTTCAGCTTCACCCCCATATGGCGGATGGAGTCGCTCGGCTCGATGAAGGTGCGGCCGACATAGTGGTTGCGGATGATGCCGAGATCGAACGGCAGGCCCGCCGTCTGTGCGTAGCCGATCGCCGCCGGCACGCCGGAATCGGGCACCGGCACCACCACGTCGGCGGCGGTTGCGGTTTCGCGGGCGAGTTCGGCGCCGATGCGCGTGCGCACCTCGTAGACCGAACGGCCCTCAATGGTCGAATCCGGCCGGGCAAAGTAGACGTATTCGAAGATGCAGAACCGCGACCGCATCGGCGGGAAGGGGTTAAGGCTCTCAATCCCGTCCTCGGTGATGACCACCATCTCGCCCGGCACGATGTCGCGCACGAAACGGGCGCCGATGATGTCGAGCGCGCAGGTCTCCGAACAGAGGATCAGTGCACCGTCGAGTTCGCCGAGGATCAGCGGCCTTACCCCGAGCGGATCGCGCACGCCGATCAGCTTCTTCTCGGTCAGCGCCACCAGCGAATAGGCGCCTTCGAGCTGCTTTAGCGCATCGGTGAAGCGGTCGAGCAGCCGCCCGCTCTTGCTCGTCGCCGTCAGGTGGATGATCGCCTCGGTGTCGGAGGTCGACTGGAAAATCGAGCCGCTTTTCTGCAAGCGCTGCTGCAGGGTGCGCGCATTGGTGATGTTGCCGTTGTGGGCGACGGCAAAGCCGCCGCCGGTGAACTCGGCGAACAGCGGCTGCACGTTGCGCAGCACCGGCGCGCCAGCGGTCGAATAGCGCACATGGCCGATGCCGCGGGTGCCGCGCAGCCGGTCGATCACGCTGCGCTTGGTAAAATTGTCGCCGACGAGCCCGATATGCCGTTCGGAATAGTATTGCTGACCGTCAAAGGTGACGATGCCGGCCGCCTCCTGGCCGCGGTGCTGCAGCGCGTGCAGGCCGAGGGCGGTGAGCGCCGCGGCCTCCGGATGCCCGAAGATGCCGAACACGCCGCATTCCTCCCGAAACTTGTCGGCGGCGTCGTGGTCGGAGGGGCAATGGGCGGTCATCGGCGCAGTCTGTACCTCGTTCGGCAAGCTCTATTGGGCCCGGTCGGTGTTTTCGATCAACTGGTCGAGCCCCTGGCGCTCGGTTTCGCGATAGCCGGTCTCGGGCGGCGGCGTGCCGTCTTGGTCGGGCTGTTCGGCTTCGGCGGAGCCGCCGCCGAGCACGCGTTTTTTCAGGGAATCGAGAAACTGGCTCTCCAAATCCTCCGGCAGGGCGGCGATCAGCCGTGTGCCGAGGCTGTCGACCAGCGGCTTGGACTTGGCCGTGGCGATCCAGTTCGGCTGCCGGTCCGGCGCCACCAGCCAGTTGAAGAACAGCGCCAGAATGACGATCAAGAGCAGCCCGCGCGCCGCCCCGAACAGGAAGCCGAGCGAACGGTCGAGCGCGCCGATCTGGCTGTCCAGCATGAAGTCGGAGATCCGCATGGTGATGTAGGAGACGACCAGCAGCACAACGATGAAGGTGCCGCCGATGACGACGCCCTTGGCGATCACGTCCTCGGCGATGTTTTCCTGCGCAATCGGCAGCAGCACCGGGTAGAGGAAATAGGCGGCCGCCGCGGCAATCGCCCATGATGCCAGCGACAGCACCTCGCGGGCGAGGCCGCGGATCATCGCCAGCACGGCGGATATCAGGATTACGGCCAGGACGATACCGTCGAGAACAGTGATCGGCATTCTCGGCTTTCTCCGCCTCATACCAGGGTCAGCATGATCCGCCCCGGTATCAATTCGCCGGGTCCGGTTTCGCATCCCCGCCCGCGCCGGTCAACCGCGACCGCTGCGGGGCTTTGGGAAAACCACCGGCGGCGCCGCGCCGTCCTCCGCCCCGGACCCCGGTCGGATCGGCGGCCGAGGCGCGGCAATGCGGCCCGATCCCGTTGATAGAACGGTCATATATACGGTTTATTCGGCGCATGGCCATGCTTTTTGACCGCAAGGGTAAAATATGCCGCGGCCGGGCGATGCGTCGATGGGCTGTCCCCGACCGGACCCGTCACTCGGTCGTGCCGGCGGCGATCCGGGCGACGAGGTCGGCAAGCGAGTCGAGCCCGGTCACGGCGCCGGCGCCGGCCTCGTCGGCGACGGCGCGCGGCGCGACCGCGCGGGCGAAGCCGAGCTTGGCCGCCTCCTTCAGCCGCGCATTCGCCTGCGGCACCGGGCGGATCGCGCCCGACAGGCTGATCTCGCCGAAATAGACGGTATCGGCCGGCAGCGTGATCCCGGTGAGCGAGGAGACGAGCGCGGCCGCGACCGCCAGATCGGCGGCCGGTTCGCCGATTTTGAGGCCGCCGGCGATGTTGAGATAGATGTCGTGGTCGGCAAAGCGCACGCCGCAGCGCGCCTGAAGCACCGCCACCACCATGGCGAGCCGGCCCGGATCCCAGCCGATCACCGCGCGCCGCGGCGTGCCGAGCGGCGACGGCGTCACCAGCGCCTGGATTTCGACGAGCAGCGGCCGCGTGCCCTCAATGCCGGCGAACACCGCCGCCCCCGGGCTCGCCGCGTCACGGTCGCCGAGGAAGAGTTCGGACGGGTTGGCGATTTCGGCGAGGCCGGCGCCGGTCATCTCGAACACGCCGATCTCGTCGGTCGGCCCGAAACGGTTCTTGACCGCCCGCAATATGCGGAACTGGTGGCCGGAATCGCCCTCGAAATAGAGCACCGCATCGACCAGGTGCTCGACGACGCGCGGGCCGGCGATCTGGCCGTCCTTGGTGACGTGGCCGACGAGCACGATCGCAGCACCGCTCGCCTTGGCGTAGCGCACCATGAGCTGCGCCGAGGCACGCAATTGGGTGACGGTGCCGGGGGCGGAGTCGACGCTTTCGGTCCACAGCGTCTGCACCGAATCGATGATGACGAGGGCCGGCGGCGGCCCGGCCGCAAGCGTCGCCAGCACGTCCTCGACGCTGGTCTCGGTGGCGAGCGCCACGGGTGCTGCGGCGAGCGCCAGCCGCTCGGCCCGAAGCCGCACCTGCGCCACCGCCTCCTCGCCGGAGACGTAGACGACCCGGTGGCCGGCGATGGCGACCGCGGCCGCCGCCTGCAGCAGCAGCGTCGACTTGCCGATGCCGGGATCGCCGCCGACCAGCAGCACCGAGCCGGTGACGAAGCCGCCGCCGGTGACCCGGTCGAGTTCGGCAATGCCGGAGACAATCCGCGGCGCCTCGTCGGTGTCGCCGTCGAGCGGCACCAGTTCGACGACCCGGCCTTTTTGGGGGCGACGCCCGGGACCGGCGGCAATCCCGCCATCGGCCTCCTCGACGATCGTGTTCCATTCGCCGCAAGACTCGCAGCGCCCGGCCCAGCGCCCGGAGACGGCGCCGCAGGCCTGGCAGACATAAGAGCTGGTGCGCCTGGCCATGGTCTAATAGCTCGCAACCGCCTGCCGGTATTCCCGATGAAAACGCCGCCCGAGCCCGGTCAGGATTTCATAGCCGATGGTGCCGGCATTTGCCGCCACCTCGTCGACCGAAATCGTATGGCCGATAAGCTCGACGAGACCGCCGCGTGTCGCCACGCCGTCGGGCAGATCGGTGGCGTCGAGGGCGATCAGATCCATGGAGATGCGGCCGACGATCGGCAGCGAATGGCCGTCGATGACGCCGCGCCCGCCGGGCCGGTCATCGCTGGAGCCGGCGGCGCGATGAAAGCCGTCGGCATAGCCGACCGCGACGATGGCGAGCCGGCTGTCGCGCTTCAGCGTTTCCACGGCGCCATAGCCGACCGTCTCGCCGGCCCTGGCGCTTCGCATCTGCACGATCCGGGCGCCCATTTGCACGACGGCTCGCATCGGATTGGGCCGGTCGGTGAGCGCCGCCCCGCCATAGAGCGCGACACCGGGGCGAACCAGGTCGAGACGGCTGTCCGGCAGCGCCAGTGTCGCGGCGGAATTGGCCAGCGACGCCGGCACGTCCGGCAATTTCGCCCGCACCGCCTTAAAACGCGCCAATTGTTCGGCATTGAGGGGATGATCGGGCGTGTCGGCGCAGGCCAGATGGCTCATCAGCAGCGCCGGGTGGAAATCATCGAACGCCCCCGGCCGCGCCGTCAGCGCGTCGAACTCCGCTTCCTCCAGGCCGAGCCGGTTGATGCCGGTGTCCACATGGATTGCCGCGGGCAGGCGCTCGGCCCTTTTTCCGCAGAACGCCGACCATTCTTCGATCTCTGGACGGCTGCCGAGCACCGGCCTCAAGCCCGCGGCGGCATAATCGCCGGCACAGCCGGGCAGCAGGCCGTCGAGCACGTAGACGGTCGCCTCGGGCAGCACACGCCGCGCCCGAAAGCCTTCCTCGGGGAGGGCAACGAAGAACGTCGAACAGCCGGCACGGCCAAGCGCTTCGGTTGCCTGTTCGAGGCCGATGCCGTAGCCGTCGCCCTTGACGACGGCGGCGCATTCGGCCGGCGCGGCGATTTCGGCGAGTTTTGCCCAATTGCCGGCGAGCGCGTTCAGATCGATGGTGAGGAGGCCGCCGGCCAGACGCGGCGCGACCGGCGGCCCGTCGGCGCCGGAGGACGTCATCGTCAGTCCATCCGTTCCGGCAGATGGTCGGCCGGGACGTAATTGCCGAACCGAGTCACTTCGGCGTCGAACTGAAGGTTGACGGTGCCGGTCGGCCCGTGCCGCTGCTTGCCGACGATGATCTCGGCAAGCCCGGTGACCTGTTCCATTTCGGCCTGCCATTTGAAGAACTCGTCGGTGCCTTCCTTCGGCTTGCGGTTCTTCAGGTAATAGTCCTCGCGGTAGATGAACATCACCACGTCGGCGTCCTGCTCGATCGAGCCGGATTCGCGTAAGTCCGCAAGCTGGGGGCGCTTGTCGTCGCGCTGCTCGACCTGGCGCGACAATTGCGCGAGCGCGACGATCGGGACGTTCAGTTCCTTGGCCAGCGCCTTCAGCGTCGTGGTGATCTCGGTGATCTCCTGGACCCGGCCCTCCGAGGCTCGCTTCGAGGAACCCGACAGCAATTGCACATAATCGATGATCAGGAGGTCGAGGCCGCGCTGGCGCTTCAGCCGCCGTGCCCGGGCGGCGAGCTGGGCCACCGAAAGCCCGCCGGTCTGGTCGATATAGAACGGGATCGTCTGCATTTCCTGCGCCGCGGACGCGATGCGGGAGAACTCCATCTCGTCGATCTTGCCGCGGCGGATGCGCTCCGAGGGGACGCCCGACTGCTCGGCGATGATGCGGGTCGCAAGCTGCTCCGCCGACATCTCCAGCGAAAAAAGCCCGACAATGCCGCCGTCGACCGTTTTCGTCGAACCGTCCGCCTCGGTCTCGGCCTGGTAGGCGGAGGCGACATTGAAGCCGATATTGGTGGCTAGCGACGATTTGCCCATGCCCGGCCGGCCGGCAATGATGATCAGGTCGGAGGCCTGCAGGCCGCCGAGCCGTTCGTCCAGATCGCGCAGACCCGTGGCCAGCCCCGACAGATGGCCGTCGCGCTGATAGGCGTTCGAGGCCATGTCGATGGCCTGCTTCAGCGCATCGGAGAAGCGGTGGAAGCCGGTATCGTAGCGGCCGGTCTCGGCCAGTTCGAAAAGCCGCCGCTCGGCATCCTCGATCTGCTCGTTGGGCGGCATGTCGACCGGCGCGTCAAACGCAATATTGACCATGTCCTCGCCGATCAGGATCAAATTGCGCCGCGTTGCGAGGTCGTAGATCGTGCGCCCGTATTCCTCGGCGTTGATGATGGTCGTCGCCTCGGCCGCCAGACGGGCGAGATATTGCGCCAGCGTGATGTCGCCGATCGTCTCTTCGGCCGGCAGGAAGGTCTTGATCGTCACCGGGGTGGCGATCTTGCCGGCGCGGATCAACTGGCTGACGGTCTCGAACAGGCGCCGGTGCAGCGGATCGTAGAAATGCTCCGGCTCGAGAAAGTCGGAGACCCGGTAATAGGCCTCGTTGTTGACCAGGATGGCGCCCAAGAGCGCCTGTTCGGCCTCGATATTATGCGGTGCCGTGCGGTAGGTGGTGTCCGTCTCGTTGTCGATCCGGCGCGCTGTCAATGCCATGAAGATAACCTCGTCTCGGTTTGACCGGGATAGCGCGAGCCGGCGGTCACCGGAAGGTGTTTAAAAAAAAATCGGCGGCGCGTGTGAAAACCGTGAATATACCCACGGCCGTCCGGCCAGGCGGTTTTTCGGATGCCTCGACCCCTCCTCCATCGTCATTGACCGCTGCCAAGCCATTGGTGTTCGGTTAAACAGTTTTTGGGACGGCTTCGATCCCTCCACCGTCGTCATTGCCCGCTTTATGCGGGCAATCCAATGGCGGTCCGATACCCAGAAGCGCTTGAATTTCTTTACAAATGCGTTGGCAAGTCGACGGGCCAATGGACCACCCGGATAAACCGGGTGGTGACAAGGGAGGGGCTAGGTGGTGACAACGGCGGGGTTGGGTGGTGGCGTCGAGATGAGAGGCTGCCCTCGTGTCCAAGCCTCACCTCAGTCGAAAAATGCCATCACGAAAATAGCCTATGGCGACCTTGGCCAATTAAATCGGACGGTAACAGAATACGCTGCGTTTCGGTTGCCCTATTCGCCGGCGAGGCGCACCGGCGGGTGCCGATTCTCGCGCCGGAACAGAAGTGATTCGGCGCTGGCGATGTAGTCGCGGGTGAGCGGCACGGTGGCTTGCGCGCGGGCGAGCTGAATCTGGAACACCATCAGGTCCTGATGCCGGAACGCGGTTTCCGACGCGGCCAAATAGAACTCCCACATCCGGCAAAAACGCTCGTCGTAGAGCGCCGCCGCCGCATCCCGATGCGCCATGAACCGCGCGCGCCATTGCCGCAGCGTCTCGGCATAGTGCAGCCGCAGGATTTCGATGTCGGTGATCTTCAGCCCGGCCCGCTCGATCGCCGGGATCACCTCGGATAGGGCCGGAATATAGCCGCCCGGGAAGATGTATTTGGCAATCCACGGATTGGTGTAGGAGGGCCCGTCGAAGCGGCCGATCGAATGCAGCAGCATGACCCCGTCATCGACGAGCAGATCGCGGACCTTGCGGAAATATTCGCCATAGTGGCTGACGCCGACATGTTCGAACATGCCGATCGAGACGATGCGGTCGAACCGCTCCTCGACGTGGCGGTAGTCCTGCAGGCGGAAGCGGACGTGCGCATCGACGCCGCGATCTGCGGCCCGCATCTTCGACAATTCGTGCTGTTCCTCCGACAGGGTCACGCCGGTGACGTCGACCTCGGCCATTTCGCCGAGATAGAGGCCGAGGCCGCCCCAGCCCGAGCCTATGTCGAGCACCTTCAAGCCCGGCTTCAGCACCATTTTGGCGGCGATGTGCCGCTTCTTGGCAAGCTGCGCCTCCTCCAGATCGTCATAGGCGGTGCGGAAATAGGCGCAGGAATACTGGCGGTCGGAATCGAGGAAGAGATCGTAGAGCCGGCCGTCGAGATCGTAGTGATGGGCGACGTTACGCCGCGCCCGCAGCGGCGTGTTGAACTGCCGCAGCCGGCGCGTCGCCCGCTGCACCCAGCGCAGGACCTTGAGCGGCAGCGGCACCCTCGTCCGGTAGGTGTTGATGGCGCCCACGGCGATGAGATCGTAGACCTCGCCCTTCTCCACCTCGAGGCCGCCGTCCATATAGAGTTCGCCGAGCTGCAGTTCGGGATTGAGCGCGAAGCTGCGCTCGTCCTCGGGCGTCATCAGCCTGATGCGCACCGCCGTGCCGGTGCCGTCGCCGAAGCAATCGAGAGCGCCGCCGGCGTCGATGACTTCCAGATTACCGCGCCGGATCGTTCGGGTCAGAATGAATTTCAGCAACCGGTCCACAACGCGCCTCCGGTCGCACAGTTTGCCAGTCTCGCGCCGGCATTGCCGCGCCTCCCGTGTCGAACGCGCGAACCTTGCGGGCACATTCGACAATGCCGAAATTAAACCAAAGTATTAGAACTATCTCAAGAGGGCGGAAAACCCGGCCGCTACCGCCAAAGAAAAGGCGGCCGCAGCGCGACCGCCTTTCGTGTTCTCTTAACGTCGATGCAGTTTCCGGCGCCGAACCGCCCGCAATACACGACACCGTTCTCATCACCATGCCGGATGTGAGGATCAAGACCGCGACTTCGCCCCCCTCACCCTGTCCCTCTCCCCGACGGGGAGAGGGCACGAAAACCGCAACGTAGTGAAGACCTCACCTCTCCCTTCTGGGGAGAGGTCGGCGCGCAAGCGCCGGGTGAGGGGATCGGCGGTTATCCGCGCTCTCTTTTTGGCCGCAAATCGAGGCGCTAAAGGCAATAGTTCCCAAAGCGTCGTGGTGTGTGCGAACCGCCATGCCGGCGTCACCGCCGCTTCGCGGCGGGTCGCATCACTTTTCTTCGGCGTCCTCGGCGGTGTCGCTGTCGGCCGCGTCATCGGCTTCCGCGGCCTCGGCCGCAGCGCCATCTTCGGCGGTCGCGGTGTCTTCCTCAGCGGCCGCGGCTTCAGCTTCAGCGGCATCCTCTTCGGCGGCTGCGATCACCTCCTCCGGCGGCGCTTCGTCGAAGAATTCCTCCAGTTCGTGGGTCTCCTCGTCCGCCTCCGGCTCGTATTCATGGCGCTCGACGCCGGTCAGGTCTTCGCCGCGGGCCTGCCGCTCGGCCTCGTCGGCGGAGCGCGCCACGTTCATCGTCACCGTGACGTCGACTTCCGGGTGCAGCGCGATATGGACGGCGTGCATGCCGATCGTCTTGATCGGCAGGTGCAGATCGACCTGGGCGCGGGCGATCGTCACGCCTTGCGCGGTCACCGCCTCGGCGATATCGCGGGTCGACACCGAGCCGTAGAGCTGGCCGGTCTCGGCCGCCTGCCGGATCACCACATAGGAGGTGCCGTCAAGCTGTTCGGCGATCTTCTCGGCTTCCTGGCGGCGCTCCAGATTGCGCGCCTCAAGCTGCGCCCGCTCGTTCTCGAAACGCTGTTTGTTGGCCTCGGTGGCGCGCAGCGCCTTGCCGCGCGGCAGCAGATAGTTGCGCGCATAGCCGTCGCGGACGCGGACGATTTCGCCCATCTGTCCGAGTTTGGCGATACGCTCCAGCAGAATGATTTCCATCTTTTTTCTCCAGGTTTATCTTGCTGTTTTTATTCGAATTTCATCTCAGGTCGGCGTTCCGGGGCCGCGGCCGGCGCGGCGCGCCCTGATCCTCAAAAAGGGTTCGGCGAGCCCGACCGCGGCAAGCGCCACGCCGATCCAGCCGGTCAGCAGCAGGAGCATGTAGGTGGTGCCGAGAATGAACACCCGGGCGCTGCTGCCGGCGGTAATCGAATGCAGCACGGCCAGCCCGAGCAGGGCGAAAGCGGTGCCGAAAGTGGCGGTCAGCACGCTGCCGGCAAAGCCGATGAGGCCGTCGACGAAGGAGATAAGCACGGCGCCGGCGAACACCGCGCTCGCCGTTTGCGGGAATTCGATCTCCGCCAGTTTCGGCCATGGCCGCTGCAGCCGCGCCGAGGCGGCGACGATCTTGCCGGCGAGATAGAGGTTGAGAAGCTCGGTCAGCATCCAGAGCACCGCGCCGACCACCGGCAGCGCGATCGCCAGGAAGTCGAGCAGCGCCTCGGTATCGAAGCCTTCGGGGAGGTCGCCGGCCGGCGACAGCTCCGAGGCAAAAAGCAGGCGCAGATTTTCCTTCAGCGCTGCGCGATAGGTCTCCAGATCGCCGCCGAACAGCGGCAAGGTGAGGAGTATCGCGAGCGCGGCCAGCACCGCGGTCCAGATAATGAGGCGGCCGATTGGATAATATTCGCGAACTTTCGGATCGTCCGGGTCCGTCGATCGCCACAGCGTGCCGAGATGGGCGAGGAAGGTGCTCGGCGCAGCACTCAAGGCGAAGAAGAAGAGCGCCAGTTCGCCGGAAAGCCCGATCAGGATCGCCCCGGTGCCGGTAAGCGCCGCCACCGCGCCGGTGATCGTGCCCCAGCCGAGCGTGACGATGATGATCGGCAGCGGCGCGGCATAGAACAAGAGCGCAGCCAACGGCGATCCGGTGATGATCGCCAGATAGAGCAGCGCCGACGTCAGGCCCGCGGCAATGCCGATCAGGATGTAGCGTACCATCGCAAAAGCTGTCCCGCTTCCTTAAGCGGTTAGAGACGGGTCGCGGATCGCTCCGGCCGGCCTCAACCCCGGTTCATCTTCGCCCGGCTTGCCGGGCTCCGCGCCGCTTTTATGACGGCGCCGGTTTTTCGCGCCAAAGCCGCGTTGGCGGCTCCGCTATTTAATCACATAGGGCAACAGCCCGAGGAAGCGCGCCCGCTTGATGGCGCGCGCCAGTTCGCGCTGCTTCTTCATCGACACCGCGGTGATCCGGCTCGGCACGATCTTGCCGCGCTCGGAGATGTAGCGCTGCAGCAGACGGATGTCCTTATAGTCGATCTTCGGCGCATTGGCGCCCGAGAACGGGCAGGTCTTGCGGCGGCGGAAAAACGGCCGGCGTGCAGGGGCGCTCATTCTGCTGCTCCTTCGCTCTCTTTGGCCTCACGGTTGTCGCGTTCGCGATCCCGGTCGCCGCGGTCGCGGCGCGGGCCGCGGTCACGATCGCCGAAATCGCGGCGGCCGCCGCGACGGTCGTCGCGGTCGCGCTTCTGCATCATCGCCGAGGGGCCTTCCTCGTGTTCCTCGACGCGGATGGTCATGAACCGCAGCACGTCTTCATTGAAGCGCATCTGCCGTTCCATCTCGGCGATCGCGTCGTGCGGCGCATCGATGTTCATCAGCGTGTAGTGCGCCTTGCGGTTCTTCTTGATGCGGAAGGAGAGGGGTTTTACGCCCCAGGATTCGATCTTGCCGACGGACCCGCCGAGTTCGGCGATCACGCCCTTATAGGTCTCGACCAGCTGTTCGACCTGCTGTGCCGAGACGTCCTGGCGCGCCAGGAAAACATGCTCGTAAAGCGGCATAGAGCCTTTCCTCTTTCTCAAGTCGGGTGTTCGGCGCAAAGCCTCTTCGAAGCCTTCTTTTGGGAAAGGCTCGAATGACGGTCTTCAGAGAGCGGGAACACGGGAGGCCGGATCGCTCCGATCCTGTCGCCTTGTCGGCGACCCTCCGTTCAGCCCCCGGCCGCAACGCCCGACGGTCAACGGTTCCCGGAAACCCCGGGAAGAGGCGGGTTATACGGCAATGGCGGCAGAATGCAAGGGGCGTGGGGGGGCTGAGTCGGAGCGGTCCAATCGGCTCACATTGCTTCCGTTTGTTCAATGACCAGAACGATCGCGGCCGCCTACACTCAACAGGAATCGGTTAACTGTCGGTTTGGTCGGCATGCGAATCCGAAGTGCTGTCCACTGGCAGCACTTCAATTGCGCGCAGACCAACGAGCACATTTATGAGCGTGATGACCACATCGGACTTTTTGTCTTCCGGCAATTCATCAGCCTTTCGAAATGCTGCAAGTAGTTTCCACATTTCATACAGTCGATCAGACGTAGAATTTAGTCTTTGAAATGTTTCTTTAAACAAATAAAGACCAAGTCCGGACACAACTTCTATCACTACGCCAGCAACAACTGTTAGATTACCAGCAGTCTTAGTGAAGCCGAACATTTCTCCAATAGAACCAGCAAGAATGACAAGTATACCGAGCGCCATAAATGTCCCAGCGAGCACAAAGCCTTGTGTCGCTTGTCTGCGCAAGATATCGTAGTTTTTTCCAAGTTGAGCTAAGGCGTGTTCGATATCCGATGAAGACAATGCGTTCTCTTCTGTGAGTTCTTCAGAAGATTGAGCGAGACCGCGAAACAAAAGAATTATTCCAGCCATGGTAACGAGGAAACCAAAGCCGATTCCCGAGTATGAAATAATATCCGGGTCTCTATCCCCTCGTACGCCGGTTAGAACGTAGATTGTCATAAATCCCAGAACGACAAGCACGCCCCCTGGTGTTGTCCTAAATGCTCCAACAGCGGTCCTGATTTGAGTTTCCATGCCACAGATTCCCATGGTAAAAAGGTTATTCAGTACAAAATCACAGTATCAGGCAAACGGAAACACCCGAACACGTATATACTCTCGATGGCAATAGGGTGCGTTTGCCGCGCCAGCGGCGTAACGCACCATTTGTCGAGGTGCCTCATTTTCCTTTTGTTGGTGCGTTACGCTGCGCTAACGTACCCTACTCTAATAATCCCAAAAACATTGCAGAAACCTATAGCTTTAATACCGCCAATGGTTCCCCGCTTTCGCGGGGAAGGTGTTTGATTATTGCTCAAGCACCAACAACACCCACCGTCCTCGCGGAAGCGGGGACCCATTGTCCCGTCCAACACGGTATGTCGGCGCCGGGTTGCGCTGCGATAGCGAAAGCCGGGGTACATGGGAGGGGAGTTTAGAAACCCTCGCGGTTGAGTTGCCGCCGCCGCCTCAAAGATCCGAAAATGACGCCCAAGCAAGCGTACCGTGCGTTAGCCGCGCCAGCGGCGTAACGCACCGTTTGTCGAGGTGCCCCATTTCCCGATGTCGCTGCGTTACGCTGCGCTAACGCACCAACTCGATAATCCTATAAACATTTCAAAAACTTATAGTGTTTGCGCCGCTAATGGTTCCCCGCTTTCGCGGGGAA
>JANQEG010000100.1 GCA_028278505.1 Rhodobiaceae bacterium | reverse complement strand
TCGAGGGCCTCGAGGGCGTGGACATGGAGGCCTGCCGGCGGCTCGCCGAGGGGGAGCTCGGCGTAGGCTGGCGGGGTCGCGAGCTGGACGAGGTCGGGTAGGCGGGAGACTGGCGTGGGCAAGGGCGAAGCGGTACGGGAGGCGGCCGAGGAGGTCGCCGCGTTCGCAGCGGACTTCAAGGCGCTCCGCGACACGATCCAGCGGGTCATCGTGGGCCAGGACGAGGCCGTGGTGCACACGCTCCTCTGCCTCTTCGCGGGCGGCCACCTGCTGCTCGAGGGCGTGCCGGGCACCGGCAAGACGCTCCTCGTGAGGACCCTGGCGCGCGCGATGGCCCTGGACTTCAAGCGCATCCAGTGCACCCCCGACCTGATGCCGGCCGACGTGCTCGGCACGTGGCTGATCAGCGAGGAGGAGGACCGCCGGACCTTCACGTTCCGGCGCGGTCCGGTGTTCGCCAACGTGGTCCTCGCGGACGAGGTAAACCGGGCGACACCGAAGACCCAGAGCGCCCTCCTCGAGGCCATGGAGGAACGGCAGGTCACCGCGGGCACGGAGACCTTCGCGCTTCCGCGCCCGTTCATCCTGCTGGCAACGCAGAACCCGATCGAGATGGAGGGCACCTACCCCCTGCCCGAGGCCCAGCTCGACCGGTTCCTGCTCAAGGCGAACGTAGACAGCCCGACCGTCGCGGAGATCGAGACCATCCTCGATCGCACGACGACCGAGAAGTCGGTCGCCATCGAGCCGGTGATGGACGGCCCCCGTGTCCAGTCCATGCGTGCCCTGGCCCGCCAGGTCCCGCTCGGCGACCGGGCCCGGACGTGGATCGCCCGGCTCGTCCACGCGACGCGCCCCGGAGCGGAAACCTCGGTGCCGCTCGCGCGGAAGTACGTCCGCTACGGCGCGAGCGCGCGTGCGGCCCAGGCCCTCGCGCACTGCGGGAAGGTGATGGCGCACCTATTTCATCGATTTCGCTTTGCGCGCAGATTTTTCCCACCCAGAGCGGCGCAAACCGGCAAGACGTAAGACTCTCACAAGGACAAACCCTGGGCAGGCTTAGGAAATACGCCCTAAAAGACAAAGCCGGCTTCCCGGGCAAAACCGGGCAGCGGCGGCAGCGCGGCGTTGAACACGACCCGGGAGGTGACGGTCTCGCCGCTGCGGGTGAAGACGGTGGCGTCGGCCGCATTGCCGCGGCCGATGACGGCGACGAGCCGGCCGCCATCCTTGAGCTGGTCGAGAAGCGCCACCGGGACCTCTTCGATCGATCCCTCGACGAGGATCGCGTCATAGGGGCCTTCCTCGGCGTGGCCCGCCGCGGCCGGCGCGTTGACGACGGTGGCGTTGGTCGCGCCGATCTCCTCCAGATTGGCGGCGGCCCGCCCGGCAAGCGCGGCATCCTCCTCGAGCGCGACGACGGCGCCGGCGATCCGGGCCAGTACCGCGGCCGGATATCCGCTGCCGCAGCCGACATCGAGGACGATATCGTCGGGCCCGATCTCGGCCGCCTGGGCGAGCCGCGCAAAGACCATCGGCTTGATCAGATAGCGGGCAAGGCCGCCGGCTTCGGCCGCCGCGATCTCGATGTCGCGGTCGAGATAGGCGAGCGAGCGCCATTTGGCGGCGACGAATCGCTCGCGCGGCACCGCCGCCATCGCCGCAAGCACATCGGCGTCGGTGACGTTGTTGGTGCGCAACTGGCTGTTGATCATCGCCATGCGTACGCTCGACATGTCCGCCATTTCTCGACCTCGATTTTGTATCGCCTTTCGTTCCTTAGCCCCGGCTCGGTCCCGGCACAAGGGCCGGCCGGCATTTCCGCCGGAGCAAGGCGCGGGCGCCACCGATTTGGCGATCCGGACGGGGTTCCTGCGACGCGTTCACGCTTTTGTGAATTCGGAGTTGTCGTGGCGAAACCGGTTTGATAATCAGTCGCTGGCTTCACCGCCGACATTCGACGTGTTCAAAGGCCACGTGGCGGAGTGGTGACGCAGCGGACTGCAAATCCGTTTACCCCGGTTCGATTCCGGGCGTGGCCTCCACATCAGCTTTCGTGAAAAAGTCCCTCGGCTTCGCCTCGGTGTACTTTTTCCCGGTTAGAGACGGACAAATCAGTCCTTGGGGCGGCCCGGCGGACTGATTTGACATTGCTCCTGCCTGATCATGGCCATCGGCCATGATCAGCAAACAATGACGTGTTGGCGCATCGCAGAGCCGCCTCAAGATGCGCGAGGCTATTGCTGCGCCCTGCCCCGGCCATTGCCCGGATCGCCGTTGTTGCTGCGTGCCGGCTCGCCGTTCCACATCCGCCGGCGGCGTTCGATCGCCGCCTGGGCCCGGCGGCGGAGCCGGCGCACCCAGGGAATGTCGATCGACAGCACGATCAGGCCGAGCGGAATCATCCAGAAGCCGAGAACCGGAAGGAAGCCGAGGAACCCGGAGGCGATCAACATGAGGCCGATGACGATCCGGACGATCCGCGACGCCGGCAGCACGATCCGCCGATCGCCGAATTTCAAATGGTTCTTCGCCAAGCCGGCCTGTCCTTCCTCGTCATGAACGGTGTTCGCTATACGCCCCGCGCACGTCCGCGTCCGGGGCCGCCGGACCGGTGCGGTGCGCGGATGCGGCGCACGCCCCGTTCCGAGATGAATTGGGGAGGGTGACGACAGAATGCAAGGACGGCGCGCGACCCCGAGGGTCTTGGCAAAGACAAAACGCGCTGCTATACGCTCGCTTCGGGCCTGAACGGCCCCTGATCCCCGGTAGCTCAGTTGGTAGAGCAAGCGGCTGTTAACCGCTGGGTCGCTGGTTCGAGTCCGGCCCGGGGAGCCATTTTATACCAGCGGCACTTAATGCTGACTCGCGACGACGCGCCACGCGCGAAGCGCCCCGTTGCTCGTCATTGCGACCCCGGCGAAAAGCCGGGGGAAGCAATCCAGGGCTGCCTGCTCAGCCAGGATTGCCGCGCTCACTGGCGTTCGCTCGCAATGACGAACCGATAGATTTCCGACCGTATAAACTGGGTCGGTAATTCCTGCCCCTGGTATTATTCATGGTCGATTTGAGGCCGTCGCCGACCCCGGCACGTGTCGCTCATACCGCGAAGTCCGGATCACCCTGAAATTTCCGGGCTGAATTCAAAGCAAAACCCCGGGGATCGCTCCCCGGGGTCGTGCATGGCCCCTGTCGGACCATTCAGCCAGTGCGGTGTGACGACTAGTTCAGATAGTCGTACTTGCCGGCCTTCCACTCGTAGAAGACGTAGCCCGGCAGGGTGACATCGCCCTTGTCGTCGAACGACAGATCGCCGAGCACGGTCTTGAAGGCGCCGTCATTGAGCGCCTTGACGATGGCGTCATAGTCGGTCGAGCCGGCGGCTTCCGCGGCCGCGGCCCAGGCCTGGATCGCGGCATAGGTGTAGAGCACATAGCCTTCCGGCTCGATGCCCTTGGCGCGGAACTTCTCAACCAGCGGCGCGGCGTCCGGGTTCTTGCGCGGGTCCGGCGAGAACGTCATCAGCGTGCCTTCGCCGGCATCGCCGGTGATCGACCAGTATTCGTCCGTCACCAGCGCGTCGCCGGAGACCAGCACGGTGTCCATGCCCTGGTCGCGCATCTGGCGCACCATCAGGCCGGCTTCGGTGTGGTAGCCGCCGACATAGAGAATGCCGATGTTCTCGGCCTTCAGCTTGGAGACGAGCGCGGTGTAGTCCTTCTCACCCGCCGTATAGGCTTCGTAGAGGGTTTCCGCCTTGCCGGCTTCGTTCATGAACTTCTTGGTCTGGTCGGCAAGACCCTTGCCGTAGGCCGTCTTGTCGTGAACGACGGCGATGTTCGTGTCGCCGAAATTCTCGGCGAGGAACGCACCGGCGACCTGGCCCTGCTGGTCGTCACGACCGCAGACGCGATAGGTGCCCGGACCCGGGCGCTCGTCGGTGAATTTCGGGTTGGTCGAGGCCGGCGAAATCTGCACGATGCCCTCTTCCGCATAGACCGCAGAAGACGGGATCGACGAACCGGAGCAGAAATGCCCGGCCATGAACACCACGCCCTTACCGGCCATCTGGTTGGCCACCGCGACCGCCTGCTTCGGATCGCAGGCGTCGTCGCCGATTTCCAGCGAAAGCTGCTGACCGAGCACGCCGCCGGCCGCATTGATGTCTTCGACGGCCTGTTCCGCGCCGGCCTTCATCTGCGCGCCGAACGACGCGTACTGGCCGGTCATCGGACCGGCGGTCGCAATCGCGATGTCGGCGTTGGCCGTTCCGCTAAACGCCAGAGCGGCCGACAGGGCAATACCTGCCAACAATTTCTTCTTCATACGTGACTCCTCCGAGATTTGATCTCGCCTCTGGTTTGTCCCGGTCAACTTGCCCGGGCTTGGACGCATACTGCACTTATTTTCGCGAAATTGGTACGCCCAATCCAATCGCGCGGATGCCGAACAAGACGGATACCGCCGTCATTCTGCAAAACTCACGACTCCGGCCGCTCCGTCCAGGAAAACGGGCTCGTCCGCCGGTACAGCCAGCGATATTGCGTCACCATCTGCGTCGTCCGCATGATCCGGAAGCCGAGCGAGGCGGCCACCAGCAGGACGAGGTAATCGGCCGCATAGTAGTGGACCGACAAGAGCGTCCCCCCGAACAGGGAAAAATGAAAGAACCGGACCGCGGCACAGAGCAGCGTCACGTAGATGAAGACGTGCCAGAACGGCTTCCATGTCAATGCGACCGCTCGCCCCGACATCCACGCCGCACCGCCGCCGAGCACGCCGGTGACGAACAGAAACACCAAGAAATTGCCTTCCCAGAAGATATCCATATCACCCCTGCCCGATCAGTGCCGGCCGCCTTCCAGATAGGCGGCGCGAACCTCCTCTCTCGCCAGCAGTTCGGCGCCGCTGCCGGTCATGGTGATGACGCCGTTGACCATCACATAGCCGCGATGGGCGAGCCGGAGCGCGTGGAAGGCGTTCTGCTCGACGAGGAATACGGTCATGCCGTCGTCGTTGAGTTCGCGGATGACGTCGAAGATCTGCTTGACGATGAGCGGCGCCAGACCGAGCGACGGCTCGTCCAGGAGCAGCAGTTTCGGCCGGCTCATTAAGGCGCGGGCGATCGCCAGCATCTGCTGCTCGCCGCCCGAAAGCGTGCCGCCGCGCTGGCCGCGGCGGCTTTCCAGGATCGGAAACAGCTCGAACACCCGCTTCAGATCTTCGTCGAAATGCACGAACTTGTTGATCGCCGCGCCCATCTGCAGGTTTTCCAGCACGGTCATGCGCGGAAAGATGCGCCGCCCTTCCGGTGCCTGCGCGATCGACATGTGCATGATGTCGTGGGTCGGCATGCGGGTGATGTCGACGCCGTTGAACATGATCTCGCCGCTGCGGGCGCGCGGATCGCCGCAAATCGTCATCATCAGCGTCGACTTGCCGGCGCCGTTGGCGCCGATCAGCGTGACGATCTCGCCATCATTGACGTCGATATCGACGCCCTTCAGCGCGATGATGTTGCCGTAATAGGTCTCGACGCCGCGGACGCTGAGCAGAGCCTCCCCCATCACTCCGCCTCCGTCCCGACCACGGCATCCACCTCTTCGTCGTCGACGCCGAGATAGGCGGCAATGACGCTCGGATCGTTGCGCACATGGTCCGGCGTGCCGTCGGAAATCTTGCTGCCATAGTCGAGCACGACGATATGGTCGGAGATCTCCATGACGACGCTCATGTCGTGCTCGATCAGCAGAATCGAGAGCCCGTGCTCGTCGCAGATATAGCGCAGCAACTGGTTGAGTTCGGCGCTTTCGCGCGGATTGAGCCCGGCCGCCGGCTCGTCGAGGCAAAGCAGCACCGGCCGCGTGCACATGGCGCGGGCGATCTCGAGCCGCCGCTGCGCGCCATAGGGCAAATCGGAGGCCGGCTCGTCGGCGCGGTCGAGCAGCCTGGTGTGGTCGAGCCAGTACTTGGCCAGATCGATCGCCTCGGTCTCGGCCTGGCGAAACCCGCTGATCCCGAAGACGCCGCCGATGGTCCAGGCCGAGGCCCGCATCAGCGGGTTGTGCTGCGCCACCATCAGGTTTTCCAGCACCGTCATGCCGCTGAACAGGCGGATGTTCTGGAAGGTTCGGGAGACGTGGGCGTCGCGGGCGATCTCATGATCGCGCAGGCGCTCCAGCAAGAACGTCTCGCCATTATCGTGGCGGAGCGTGATCCGGCCCTCGGTCGGCTTGTAGAAGCCGGTCAGGCAGTTGAAGACCGTGGTCTTGCCGGCGCCGTTCGGGCCGATCAGCGCGGTGATCTGGCTGCGGCCGGCATTGAACGAGAGGTCGTCGATGGCGACGAGGCCGCCGAACCGCATGGTCAGATGTTCGACGGTGACGACCGGATCCTTTTCCCACTGGCTCATCCGCGCCCCTCCGCCACATGCTCGGCGCCGACGGCCTTGCGTTCCTTCAGATAGACCGACGGGTTGCGCGAGGAAATGAGGCCGCGCGGCCGCCAGACCATGATCGACACCATCAACAGGCCGAAGACGAGCATGCGGTATTCGGCAAGGTCGCGGAAGATCTCGAAGCCGCCGATCATCACCACGGCGGCGATGACGACGCCGATCTGGCTGCCGAGGCCGCCGAGCACGACGATGGCGAGGATCAGCGCCGATTCCATGAAGACGAAGGATTCCGGACTGATGAAGCCCTGCCGCGTGGCGAAGAACGAGCCGGCGAAGCCGCCGAACATCGCCCCGATCGCAAACGCCGTCAGCTTGGTGTTGCGGGTGTTGATGCCGAGCGCCCGGCAGGCGATCTCGTCCTCGCGCAGCGCTTCCCAGGCCCGCCCGATCGGCAGCCGCCGCAGCCGCATGGTCACGAAATTGGTGATCAGCGCCAGGATCAGGATCAGGTAGAACAGGAAGATGATGCGGTGCATGGGCGAATAGCCGAGCCCGAAGAAATCGGCAAAGCCGCCTTCGCCGCGACTGAACGGAATGCCGAAGAAAGAGGGCCGCGGTATTCGTGACAGCCCGTCCGGGCCGCCGGTGAATTCGTACCAGTTCAACAGCACGATGCGGATAATCTCGCCGAAGGCGAGCGTGACGATGGCCAGATAGTCGCCGCGCAACCTGAGCACCGGAAAGCCGAGAATAATCCCCCAGAAGGCGGCCAGTATACCGGCGAGCGGCAGAGAGACCCAAAACGCCCAGTCCATAATACCCGGACCGGCATAGCCGAGTTCAACCATCAGCGGGAAGAACTTGGTCGAAAGCAGCGCGTAGGAATAGGCGCCGACGGCGTAGAACGCGACATAGCCGAGATCGAGCAGACCGGCGAGGCCGACGACGATGTTGAGCCCCCAGCCGAGCATGATGTAGGTCATCACCAGGATCGCCAGATCCATGATGTAGCGGTTCTGCTGACCGAAGAAATTCCACGAAATCACCGGCAGCATGAATGCCGCAATCAGCATGATCGGGCCGGCGATCACGCCGAGCTTGTCGAGGCCCGGAATCTTCGGCATCGGCCCGCTGAACAGCCGCGTCACCGGCTTGTCGGTGCGCCAGACGAACACGTTGAGCAGAAAACGGCCGGCGAAGACCGTGGCCACCGCCGCCGCCAGCAGTTCCCAGCGGAAATTGAGGCCGAGGCCGCCGACATCCGCGGTCGTCCGAATGCCGATCAGGCCGCTGAACAGGGCCAGCGCGATCACGGCGGCGACGACGGCGTCCTTGAGCGAATCCGTCAGGCGCTCGGCGGCCGGTTGAGACGCGGCCATGCCGTCACACCTTTTCCACTTCCGGCCTGCCGAGCAGGCCCGACGGCAGGAAGATCAGCACGATCGCAAGGATCGAGAACGCGGCGACGTCCTTGTATTCGACCGTGAAATAGGCCGACCAGAAGGTCTCGATGAGGCCGATCAGCATGCCGCCCAGCATGGCGCCGGGCAGCGAACCGATGCCGCCGAGAACCGCCGCCGTGAACGCCTTCACGCCGGCGACGAAACCGATATAGAAGTCGATCACCCCGTAATAGAGCAGGTACATGACGCCGGCGACGGCGGCGAGCGCGGCGCCGACGACGAAGGTCAGCGAAATCGTCCGGTCGACATTGACCCCGACCAGCGCCGCCATCTTGCGGTCCTGCTCGCAGGCGCGCTGGGCGCGGCCGAGCGGCGTCAGCGCGATGATCAGCGAAAACGCCGCCATCAGCGCCACGGTGACGACGACGATGATGATCTGGATGTTCGACAGATTGACGACGAAACCGTCCTTCTCCATCAGCACGTAGCCGCCGGAAATGATCGGCTGCAGCGGTTTGACGCGGGCGCCCTGCGTGATCTGGACGAAGTTCTGCAGGACGATCGACATGCCGATCGCGGTGATCAGCGGCGCCAGCCGGAACGACGTTCGAAGCGGCCGGTAGGCCATCCGCTCCACCGTCCAGCCCCAGGCCGAGGTCAGCACCATGGCGATCACCAGCACCAGCAACAGCGCCAGAATGATCACGAACACCGATGTCGTGCCGACAATTCCAAGCAGGATGATGGCGATCAGCCCGATGAACGCGCTGACCATGAAGATGTCGCCATGGGCGAAATTGATCATGCCGATGATCCCGTAGACCATCGTGTAGCCGATCGCGATCAGTCCGTAGATCGAGCCGAGCGTCAGGCCATTGATGAGCTGCTGGAGAAAATACTCCACCTGTGATGCCCCTCCGGATTGTTACGGCGGTTGCCGTTTTTCGTTATTGGCAGTCACTTGGGCAGGAAAAGCGACGTAGGGATTGCTCTTAGCAAGCCTTGATAGTAGTGGCAATCAATACCGGCGTTGTGCCGAAAAAAAGGGCACGCGTCCGATTGAACTCTTTCAGTGTTTTCAGCGCGAAAGCGATCCTGCGCGGCATCGCTCGCGACCGCAGGCCGACGGTTTCGAACAAACCGAAGGGTATTGAAACGCCGCTCCGCTAAGCCGGCGAAATCACCGACGTTTTGGTTGCTTCTCGCAGCAGCGCATTACATAGAAGGGGCCGACGACCGGCCGCTATGCCGACGAACCGGAAAGTGATTGGGTGAGCGAAACGAACGAAATCGATGCCGGAGGCACGGCGCCCGAAATCCTCGACCCGCAGCTCTTCCGCGAAAGCATGAGCCGGGTCGTCTCGGCGGTGCACGTGGTGACCACAGGCGGTCCAGCCGGAGAGGCCGGCATTACCGCGACCTCGGTCTGTTCGGTGACCGATTCACCGCCGACCGTGCTCATCTGCATCAACCGGCACAGCCGCGCCAACGAGGTGTTGAAGGCGAATGGCAGCTTCTGCCTCAACACCCTGCCGGCCGGCGCCAAGGCGCTGGCCGACGCCTTTGCCGGCCGCGGCGACATGGTGCCGGCGGACCGCTTCGCGCTCGCGCACTGGACGCGCCTCGTCACCGGCGCGCCGGTGCTGGAAGACGCGGTCGCCGCCTTCGACTGCCGGATTGCCGATATCCGCGAGATCGGCACCCATACCGTCTGCTACGGTACGGTGCTCGCGGCCAGGAGCGGTCCGGCCGGCGCCGCCACCCTGCTCTATGCCGACCGGGAATATGCGGATTTTCGGGGCTGACAGGGCCGGCGGACGGTTCCGGCTGCCGGACATGAGGGAGAGCATGGCGGATCAGGCAAAGCTACGCAGGCGGCCGGCGCTTTTCCGCGCGCTCGGCCGCGACGAGCCGCCGGAAACCGTTTCGGTCGACGGTGCGACCTTCCGCCTGCACACATTGCTCAAGCACGATTCCTGGGCGGCGACGGCGATCTACGAGGCCGCGCCGGGCGAAAAGATCATCTGCAAGTTCAACAGGATGCAGTCGATTTTCGGCCTGCCGATGAGCTGGCTGGGGCGCCGGCTGGCCAGCCGCGAGGCCGGCTTCCTGCGCCGTCTCGGCGACATTGAACTGGTGCCGCCCGACCGCGGCCCCGTGCATGCCGACGGCCGCCTTCTCGCCAACGCCGCGGCCCGGACCTACATCCCCGGCGAACCGTTCAAGCGGGCCGAACAGGTCGACAAGGCGTTTTTCGAGACATTGGAGTGGCTGCTTGCCGCCGTTCACGAGCGCGACATGGCCTATGTCGACTTGCACAAGCGCGAGAACATCATCGTCGATCTCGACGGCCGGCCGCACCTCATCGATTTCCAGGTGAGCGTCGCGCTTTCCCGGCGCCGGCCCGGCAATGGCGCCGTCGGCAGCTGGCTGCTCGCCAAGCTTCAGGACATGGACCGCTACCACTACCGCAAACACTATGTCCGCTGCCTCGGCGGTGCGATGTCGCCGGAGGAAGCCGAGGCCTTCATCGCCGCCCCGGCGCTGATCCGCATTCACCGCCGGCTGACGGTGCCGCTGCGCGGGCTGCGCCGCCGCCTGCTCGTCGCCCTCGGCATTCGCGCCAAGGGCGGCATGGCCCACACCGAACTGGAACCCGAAGACGCGTTCCGGCCTGGTGCCTCGGAGGGGTCGGGCAATCGGGCGGATAGCTGAGACGGCCCGAGTTCCAATTGAGAGAATTCCTAAACGCTGGTCAAGCGCTCGGCATCGCCGCGCCGACCGCCGCCGGCATACCGTGCTGAGCGGGGCAATGGGTCCCCGCTTCCGCGGGGACGGTGGGTGTTGCTGGCGCTTTCCCATCAATCAAGCACCTTCCCCGCGAAAGCGGGGAACCATTGGCCATTCAGCACTCATAAGCGCTTGAAACTATTACCGAAAGAACTGCTCAATTTCTTGAGCCAATAGACCGGCGTACCGAGCACCCCAAAAAATATGTTCTAACCGAAAAACTTCTCGATCGCCGCCGAAAACGCGCCCTGCTGCTCGATATTGGAGAGATGCGCGGCGTCGGGAATGACGACCAGTTCCGAGCCGGCGATCGAGTCGTGGATCTGCGCTGCGGCCTCCGGCGGCGTCGCCGGATCCTTTTCGCCGACCACCACCAATGTCGGCACCGCGATCGCCCGGATCGCCGCGCGCTGGTCCATGTCGCGGATCGCCTCGCAGCACCCGGCATAGCCGGCGCCCGGCGTCGACAGGATCAGGCCGCGGATCTTTTCGATCACCTCCGGCCGGGTGGCGCGGAAGCCTTCGGTAAACCAGCGCTCGATCGTCGCATCGACCAGCGCGGTCATGCCTTCGCCGCGCGCCGCCGCCGCCCGCTCGTCCCAGATATCTTTCGGCGCCATATGCGGCGCGGTGTCGGCGAGCACCAGCCGCTCGAGCCGATCGGCTGCGTTGACGCCGAGCCACATGCCGACCATGCCGCCCTTCGAGAGACCGCAATAGTGCACCGTGTCCGCCCCCGCCGCATCCATGACCGCGAGCGCGTCGCGGCCGAGCATGTCGATCGTGTAGGATCCGGCAGGCGCCGAGGACCGGCCATGGCCGCGGCTGTCATAGCGGAGTATCCGGTAGCGGCCGGCGAGATCGTCGACCTGGCCGTCCCACATGGCGAGCGCCGTGCCGAGCGAGTTGGAGAACATCAGTGTGGGCGCGTCCGCTGGCCCGTCGATCCGGTAGTGTATCGTGGCGCCTTCGTTTTCGATTTCCGGCATCGTCCGCTCCGCTGCTGACCGTTCGCTCAAGTCGGCATCAACCTAACGATTGATCCGGCAAACGAAAAGATGGACCGGCCTGTCGGCGCCGTGCCAGACTCTTGAGAATGGCAAACAAGCGAACGAGCACACCATGCGGCCGGGCCCTCGCAATCTGATCACCGACATCGCCGGACTCCGCGTCGGCAATGCGTCGGACGACGCGCTGAAGTCGGGAACCACGGTGCTGTTGTGCGATGCGCCGACCGTCTGTTCGGTTGACGTGCGCGGCGGCGCCCCCGGCACCCGCGAAACCGATCTGCTCGCCCCGCACCGCACCGTCGGCGGCGTCGATGCGATCGTGCTTTCCGGCGGCTCCGGTTTCGGCCTCGATGCGGCATCGGGCGTTGCCGATGCGCTTCGCCTGCGCGGCCGGGGCTTTGCCGTCGGCGAAGCCCTCGTCCCGATCGTGCCGGCGGCGATCCTGTTCGACCTGTTGAATGGCGGCGACAAGGATTGGGGCGCTTTGTCGCCCTACCGGACGCTCGGACAACAGGCGCTTGACGCCGCTGCGGCGGACTTCGCCATCGGCACGGTGGGCGCCGGCACCGGCGCCACCACCGCCGACCTCAAGGGCGGGCTCGGCAGCGCCTCCGCGGTGCTGGAGGATGGCCACACGGTCGGCGCCCTCGTCGCCGTCAACGCGCTCGGCTCGGTCCTTTTTGGCGAAGGCCCGCATTTCCGTGCGGCGGCGTTTGAGAGAGACAGCGAATTCGGCGGCCGCGGCCTGCCCGCACCGCTGCCCGCGGGCGCCGATGCGTTGCGGATCAAATCGGTTGCGGCGCCCGAGGCACCGACGGCGACGACGATCGCGATTGTCGCGACCGAGGCGACGCTGACCAAGGCCGAAGCAAAGCAGATGGCGGCGACCGCCCATGACGGGATCGCGCGGGCGATCTGGCCGGCGCACACGCCGTTCGACGGCGATCTCGTCTTCGCGCTCGCGACCGGCCGCCGGGCGAACGCCGATCCGATCGCGCTCGGCGCCGCCGCCGCGGCCGTACTTTCCCGGGCGATCGCGCGCGCGGTCTATTCGGCCGCGGCCGCGCCCGGCGATATTGTGCCCGCCTATCGCGAGCGTTTCCCGGATTGAACGGCGGTTTCTCCCACCTCGGCGTCACCGCCCAACCCCTCCCTTGTCACCACCCGGCTTGTCCGGGTGGTCCGTTGCCCGCCCTGAATTGCCCTTCAACCCGCACCTTCCCCGCGAAAGCGGGGAACCATTGGCACAGGCGACAAATTCCTGGTCCCATTGATCAATTCGAGACATCGCCCAGATCGCTGCCGACATACCGTACCGAACGGGGCAATAGGCTCCCGCTTCCGCGGGAGCGGTGAGAAATCTGTTATTGGGCAAAAAAACGCGGTCATTGCCGGACTTGTCCCGGCAATCCAGGCCACTTGCTCAGCGATTTGCCGCCTGGATGCCCGGAACCAGTCCGGGCATGACCAGCGTGTTGTTGTGCTCCGCCGATTCTAACGATCACTCCGCGGCGATCGTCTGCTCTTGACCAGCAGGGACGCGCTGCCGCGGCCGTGCCGGCGCGGTTTCCGGCGCCGGCGGATTATCAAGCGCCGACAAGAGCTGCAGGCGCTTTGCCTTGGCCTTTTCGAGCGCCGCCATTTTTACCGGGCCGAAGCCGCGGACGGCATCCGGCACGCCGAGGAACGCCACGAGCCGGTCGTAATCGGCCGCGCCCAGCCGGTCGACGGCAAGCTTAATGTCGCCCTCATATTCGGAAAGCAGCGCGCGTTCGGCCCGGCGCTCGGCAAGCCGCGCGAACGGATCGAGCAGCGTGCCGCGCAGCGGCTTCAGGGCCGCCAGCAGCTTGAAGGCCGGGAAGATCCAGGGGCCGAAGGCGAATTTGCGCGGCCGGCCGGTGGCTTTGTCGGTGCCGGCGAAGAACGGCGGCGACAGCTTTACCCTTAGCCGCGCACCCGGCGCGAACTGCGCCGCCAGCTTTTCGCGGAATTCCGGCGCCGCATAAAGCCGGGCGACTTCATACTCGTCCTTCACCGCCATCAGCCGATAGAGATTTTCGGCGACCGCGCGGGTCAGCGCCAGGTCTTCGCGGCCGCGGGCCGCATCGGCGGCACGAACCTCGGCGATCCGCGCCCGATAACGCTCGCCATAGGCAGCGTTCTGATAGGCCGCGAGTTCGCGAGCAAGAAAGTCTATACGCTCGTCGAGCGACAATTCACGCGCTTCTTGCGGCGGCGCCACCTTGGCGATCAGCGCCGCCCGGTCGGCGACGAGCAGCCGGCCGGCGGCGAGCGCCTGCAGATTGCGCTCGACCATGGCGCCGTTCAGCCGGATCGCGTTCTGAAGCGCAGAAAGCGACACCGGCAGCGCGCCGGCCTCGAGCGCCATGCCGAGCAGCATCGTATTGGCAAGGATCGCATCGCCAAAAAGCGCCTCGGCGAGCATCGAGACGTCTTCGGCGACGAGCTTCGCCGACGCCGCGTCTAATGCCGCCTCGATACGCCCCGCATCATGGCTCTGGCTTTGTCTGATGACGAATTCGGCCGTCGGTGCGATCCGCCGGTTGGCGATCGACTTAGTCCGCGCCGGGTTCATCAGGGTGAGCGCCTCGGCGCCGCCGGCAACGAGCGGATCGGCGGCGATCAGCACATCGAGGCTGGCGGCCGGCACCCGCGGCCCTTCGATCGGCGCCCCGCCGCGGGCAAACCGCACATGCGAGGTCACCGGGCCGCCCTTTTGCGCAATGCCGGTCATGTCGAGGGTCGTCACGTTGAGACCGTCAATATGCGCGGCCATGGCGAGCACGGCGGCGACGGTCGTCACCCCGGTGCCGCCGATGCCGGTGATCAGCAAATTGATCGGCGCGTCCAGCGCCGCGCGCTCCGGTTCGCCGAGCTTTGCGGTCAGCGCCGACAGATCGATATCGCCGGCGGCGCGGCGCGGCTCGGCACCGTCGACCACGACAAAGCTCGGGCAGAAGCCTTCCGAACAGGAATAATCCTTGTTGCAGCTCGACTGGTTGATCCGCCGCTTTTCGCCGAATGCGGTCGCCAGCGGCTCCACCGAGACGCAGTTCGAGGCGACCGAACAATCGCCGCAGGCCTCGCACACCCGGTCGTTGATGAAGAGCCGCCGCGCCGGGTTCTCATAAGCGCCGGTCTTGCGCCGGCGCCGCTTCTCCGCCGCACAGGTCTGGTCGTAGACGATGACCGAGACGCCCGGATATTCAGCAAAATCCGTCTCGATGCCGAGCAATTCGCGGCGGTCGTGGACGGTCACGCCGGGCGCAAGGTCGGTTGCCGCGCCATAGAGCTGCGGCCGCTCGCTGACGACGACGATCTTTTTGACGCCTTCGGCGGCGACCATGCGGGTGATCTGCGGCACGGTCAGCGGCCCGTCATGGGGCTGGCCGCCGGTCATGGCGACGGCATCATTGAACAGGATCTTGAAGGTCGCCGATACGTTCGCCGCGACCGCCTGGCGGATCGCCAGCGATCCGGAATGATAGAACGTGCCGTCGCCGAGATTGACGAACATATGGCCGTCCTTGGAGAACGGCGCCTGACCGACCCAGGGCACGCCCTCGCCGCCCATGGCGACGAGCCCTTCGGTGATGCGGCCGCTCATTTCCGCCATGGCATGGCAGCCGATCCCGGGCATTGCGCGGCTGCCCTCGGGCGTCCTGGTCGAGGTCGAATGCGGACAGCCGGAGCAGAAATAGGGCATGCGCTGGGCCTTCTCGGCGTTGCCGGCGGCCCATTTGCTCTGCGCCTCGATGCGCTCCGCCGCCGCCCGCATCTGCGGATCGCCGGCAATGTCGGGCAGGAAGGAGAGGAGCGCCGGCAACAGTTCGCGCGGCGAAAGCTCCTGGACGTCCTGCAGGAACGGCGCGCCGTCCGGCGTCGTCTTGCCGAACACCGGCGGCCGCTGCCCGGCCGGGCGGTGATAGAGCAGTTCCTTGATCTGCGGTTCGATCAGCGCGCGCTTGTGTTCGACCACCATCAGCCGTTCGAGATCGCGGGTGAAACCTGAAATGCCGAGCGGCTCCAGCGGCCACGGCATCGCCACCTTGTAGATCGCCAGACCGAGCGCCGCGGCGCGGTCATGGTCGATGCCGATCAGCGCCAGCGCCTGGCGCAAATCGCGATAGGCCTTGCCGGTGGCGACGATGCCGAAGCGCGGGCGTTCGGCGCCGAAGCGGATGCCGTCGAGCCCGTTGGCGTGGACATAAGCCTTGGCCGCCGGCAGCTTGATGCCGCGCATCAGCGCCTCGGCTTCGAGCCGATTGCCGAGGCCGAGCGCTCGGTTCAGCTCCGTCGTCAGCCGCGGATCGTGGTGGTCACGCGGCCGCAGGAAATCGATGCGGTCCGGGTCAACCGAAATGATGCCGGACGAATCCATGGTGTCGGCGAGCGCGATCAGCGCCGTCCACAGGCCCGAATAGCGCGACATCGCCAGCCCGTGCAGGCCGTAGTCGAGCACGTCCTGCAGATCGGCGGGATTGAGCACGGGGATTTCGGCGTCGATGAAGGCGAATTCGCTCTGCACGCCCATGGTCGAGGATTTCGCCAGATGGTCGTCGCCGGCGATCGCCAGCACGCCGCCATGGAGCGCCGTACCACTTGCATTTGCGTGCTTGAAGACGTCGCCGGTGCGGTCGACGCCGGGCGCCTTGCCGTACCACATGCCGAAAACGCCGTCATAATCGGTGTCGCCGCCGAGCCCGAGCTTCTGCGTGCCCCAGACCGCGGTGGCGCCGAGCTCCTCGTTGACGCCCGGCTGGAAAACGATGCCGAGGTCGTCGAGTCGCTTCTTCTGGGCGGCGAACTCGATGTCGAGCCCGCCGACCGGCGAGCCGCGATAGCCTGAGACGAAGCCGCCGGTCTTAAGACCGAGCCGGCGGTCGCGCCGGATCCGGTCGATGGCGACGCGAACCAGCGCCTGGATGCCGGTGAGATAGACGGTGCCGTCTTCGGCGCCGTATTTGTCGTCGAGCGAGACGGAGGTGAGCGGAGCGTTCATCGGGCGGTTTCCCCTGCCTGCGGCCTTGGCGGTCGCCGGGCCTTATGTGCGATATTTTGTCCCAGATATTTTAGTCCTTTTTCGGAGAAATTTATCGGCTATCTTGGTCGGGAGAACGCAGGAAGCGAGGACATACGTTCCGGAGAACGGGTGAAATGGAAAATATTTCATTGGACGCCGGCGATATCCGAATCATGAAGGTCCTGCAGCAGGAGGCGGACATTTCGATCGCCGAGATCGCCAAGCGGGCCGGCATGTCGCAGACCCCGTGCTGGCGCCGGGTCAAGCGGCTGAAGGCGGCCGGGGTGATCAGCCGTGTGGTCGCGCTCATCGACCGCGAGGCGGTCGGCCTCGGCTTCGTCGCCTATGCCTCGGTGAAGCTGGCGCTGCCGAGCCTGGCCAACATGACCGAGTTCGACCGGCTGGTGAAAAGCTGGCCGGAAGTGGTGATCTGCGAACGGGTGACCGGCGCGATCGACTATCTGCTCAAGGTCGTCGCCGAGGACATTTCGGCCTATGACGACTTCCTGCGCTTCAAGCTGCTCGACAATTCGCTCGTCGCCGACGTGCAGTCGCGCATCGTCGTCGCCACCGTCAAGGACAGCAACGCCCTGCCGCTCTTTGAATAGTGGCGGGATCAGAAGCGATCAGCGGCGAACGGCGCAAGGTCGACGGCCGGCGTCTCGCCGGTCATTGCCTCGGCCACCAGCCGACCGGTGATCGGCCCGAGCGTGAAGCCGAGATGGGCGTGGCCGAACGCCAAAAACAATCCGTCCCGGCCCGGCGCCGGCCCGATGATCGGGCGCCCGTCGGCGAGCGTCGGCCGGCAGCCGAGCCAGACATCGTCGTCGACCGCCTCGCCGAGCGGAAACAGTTCACGCGCTTTCGGCAGCACGCGGGCAAGCTGCACCGGCGTTTTCGGCGCGTCGCGGTCGGCGAATTCGACCCCCGTCGTCAGCCGGATGCCGGCGGTCATCGGCGCCAGCACATAGCCGATATCGGCGTCGAGGACCGGTCGGCCGAGCACGGCGTTGCCGCGCGGCGCGAAATGCCGGTGATAGCCGCGCTCGACGATGAACGGAAAGCTGAGGCCCAGCGGCTCCAATACATCCGGCGACCACGGCCCGAGCGCGACGACGGCGCGCGGTGCCGATATCTCGCCGTCGGCCGTCGTCACCTGCCAGCCGCCGCTTACCGGCCGCAGGCTCAAGGCGTCGCCGCGTAAGACCGCGCCGCCATTTGCCGAAAAATGCCGCGCATAGGCTTTGGTGACGGCGCCCGGATCGGACACCGTCGCCGTCCCCGGCCACATGACGGCGCGGTGGAAGACCGGTGCAATATGCGGCTCGATCTCGCTCAGCGCCTCAGGCGTCAGCACTTGCGACTCAATGCCGTAATGTGCCGCCGCCTCGCGCATCGGCGCCGTCGCCTCGAATCCCTTCCGGCTGCGGAAAACGCGCAGCCAGCCCTCTTTGCGCAGATAGTCGCCGGCGCCCGCGGCTCGCATCAGCGCTTCGTGCTCGCCGAGCGCGGCTGCACCCAGAGGCACCATCGCTTTGGGATAAGCGTCATGCCCGGTGCCGCCGAGCCGGCGCATCGCCGCCAGAAAAGGAATGAGCCGCGGCAGAAAGCGCCAGTCATAGCGCGCCTCGGGCTTAAGGTTCAGCGCGTAGGAGAAGAGATCGGCGAAAGTTTCCGGCAGGCCGTGCGCCTCCACCGTCTCGCGGACGATGATGCCGGCATTGCCATAAGAGGTCTCCTCGCCCGGATCGCGGCGGTCGACAAGCGCGACGGAAAGCCCGCGCCGCTGCAGATGAAGGCCCGCGGAGACGCCGACAATGCCGGCACCGAGCACAAGCACATCGATATTGTTTTGCACGGTCATTGAGTGCGCCCTCAGCGAGGCCGGTTGGCCCGGATCGCGGCGGAGGTTAGGGCGTCCTGCCCTCAGAGTGAAGCACTTGTGCGCATCTCTTGCCGTTGCCCGGCCGTCCCGGCAATCCGCTCCCGGTCTATGACCCGGGCCTTGCGGCCTGCGTGCGGGATTTGCCGTCGCGACACGGCCCGCCACCGACATACCGTGTCGAGCCGGGCAATGGGTCCCCGCTTTCGCGCTAGGGGATGCACATTTCTTGCCGATTTGCGCCGCTCTGGGTGGGAAAAATCTGCGCGCAAGGACAGCCTCTTGGCACCTCACCCGCGAAAGCGGGTGTCTATTGGCC
>JANQEG010000054.1 GCA_028278505.1 Rhodobiaceae bacterium | reverse complement strand
CGCCTGCGCGGGGACAGGCTTTTCGCGGGAAAGGTGGACAAAGGCAAGGTCGCGCTAACCGGCCATCGCATCAATTCGGCGACGTTCGAACAAGGAATTTCCCCGAAATTCGACGCGTCAGGCGATCGATCGATATCGTGCCGGTATGCGGCTTTTGAGATTATGTGAATCCGCTAGCGCGCAAGCGGGGAACCATTGGCGTGGGCGGCAAGTTCCTGGCCGAACTCATTAATTCGAGACATCGCCCAAATCATGGCCGGCATACCGTGTCGAGAGGGGCAATGGGTCCCCGCTTCCGCGAGGACGGTGGGTGGTGCGGGCGCTTGCGTGAAGGATGCGGAGAAGGGCGGCGAAACGGAGCGCAAGAGCTTGGATCGGGCAGCAATCAGCGACCGCCGCAACCCTTGGCAGGGCGGCCGGATTCCGCCATATAGAACGCTTTAGGAGAAAATTCCGTCACCGGGCCGGGTCGAACCCCATGGCAATCGTCATTCCCTATACGAAGATGAACGGTATCGGCAATGCGATCACCGTCGTCGATCTGCGCGGCCAGCGCCAGCGCATGACGAGCGGCATGGCGCGCGCGATCGCGGCCGAACCGCGCGCCCGGTTCGATCAGATGATGGTGATCCATGACCCGCGCACGCCCGGCACCGACGCTTTTGTGTCGATCTTCAACACTGACGGGTCGCCGACCGGGGCTTGCGGCAACGGCACGCGCTGCGTCGCCGGGCTCCTTTTCGCCGAAAGCGATGCCGCGACGCTGACGCTGGAGACCTCCGCCGGCCTCTTGAACATCTGGCGGCGCGAAGGCGGCCTCATTGCCGTCGACATGGGCCGGCCGCGGTTCGACTGGCAGGACATCCCGCTCGCCGAGGAATTCCGCGACACCCGCGCGATCGAACTGCAGATCGGCCCGATCGACGATCCGGTGCTGCACTCGCCGGCGGTCGTCAACATGGGCAATCCGCATGCGGTGTTTTTCGTCGATGACGACCCGAACGGCTACGATCTGGAGCGTTTCGGGCCAATGCTCGAAAACCACCCGATCTTTCCCGAGCGCGCCAACATCACGATTTCCCGCGTCGACAGCCGCGACCACCTCACCAATCTGACCTGGGAGCGCGGCACCGGCATCACCCGCGCCTGCGGCTCGGCCGCCTGCGCGGCGGCGGTCTCAGCGGCGCGCAAAAAGATGGCGGACCGCAGCGTCACGGTTTCGCTGCCCGGCGGCGACCTTTTTATCGAATGGCGCGACGACGACCACGTGCTGATGACGGGACCGTGGGAACTCGAACATTGCGGCGAGGTCGAAATTCCAGAGCCGGTAACCGCGGTGGCACTATGAGCGTCGATCTCATCACTTTCGGCTGCCGCCTCAACAGTTTCGAATCCGAGGTGATGCGCGGCCATGCGAAGGCTGCGGGTCTCGACGATGCGGTCATCGTCAACACCTGCGCGGTGACCGCGGAAGCCGTCCGCCAGGCGCGCCAGGCGATCCGCCGGGCGCGGCGCGAGAACCCGCACGCCCGCATCGTCGTTACCGGCTGCGCGGCGCAGACGACGCCGGACATCTTCGCCGCAATGCCGGAGGTCGATCTGGTGCTCGGCAATGCCGAAAAGCTCGCCCCGGAGAGCTATCGCGCGCCCGGTTTCGGCATCGACGGCGACGAAAAGGTCCGCGTCGACGACATCGCCTCGGTGCGCGAGACGGCGCTGCATCTGATCGAAGGCATCGAGGGCCGGGCGCGCGCCTTCGTCCAGGTCCAGAACGGCTGCGAACATCGCTGCAGCTTCTGCATCATTCCCTTCGGCCGCGGACCGTCGCGCTCGGTGCCGATGCGCAAAGTCGTGGCCCAGGCGCGCCGGCTCGCCGAAAACGGTCACGCCGAACTGGTGCTGACCGGCGTCGATCTCACCTCCTACGGTGCCGACCTGCCCGGCCGGCCGACGCTCGGCCGGCTGGTCGAGACGCTCCTGCAGGAGGTGCCGGAACTGCCCAGGCTGCGGCTCTCCTCGATCGACATGATCGAGGCCGATGAGGCGCTGATGCGGGCGATCTGCGACAATGAGCGGCTGATGCCGCATTTGCACCTGTCGCTGCAGTCGGGCGACGACCTTATCCTGAAGCGCATGAAGCGGCGCCACAACCGGGCCGATGCGGTCAACTTCTGCACCGAACTGCGGCGGCGCCGGCCGGACATGGTGTTCGGCGCCGATCTGATCGCCGGCTTTCCGACCGAGACCGAGGCGATGTTTGAAAACACGCTCAGCCTCGTCGACGTCTGCGGCCTGACCTATCTGCACGTCTTTCCCTATTCGCCGCGGCCGGAAACGGCGGCGGCGCGGATGCCGCAACTGCCCCGGGAGATCGTCAAGGCGCGCGCGGCGCGGCTGCGGGCCGCCGGCGACGCGGCCTTGTCGCGCCATCTCGACGCCGAGATCGGCCGGCGGCGCCTGGTGCTTGTCGAGCGCGACGGCCTCGGCCGCACCGAAATGTTCACGCCGGCCGAAATCGCCGCCGGACGGCCGGGCGAAATCGTGCCGGCGCGCATCGTCGGCCGCACGCCGACCGGATTGCGCGCCGAAGCGGCGTGAAAGCGCTGACCGCGGCCGGAATCTCTGCTACTCATCGCGGATCGGATTGACGGCGCAAGCGACAAGGCCGGATGGGTGGGCGATGACCGACGACGAGAAGAAAAAGCGAGGCTTTTTTAGGCGGCTGTTCGGCCGCAAATCCGCGGCAGAAAACGGTCCTGAAGCCGTTTCAGCGGCCGCCGAGGCGACTGCCGTAAGCGCGGGCCCGGCAACGATCGATGAATCGGCTGCCGCGTTGGTCATGACGGGCGTCGGCGCCGGTGATCAGCGGCCACGGGACGCCGAGCACGGGCGCGACATAGAGGCGCAGGCGGTCGACCGCGAACCCGCGGCGAAGGCCGAAGCGGAAGGTCCCGCCGCCGTTCCCGAAGAGCCGGAAACGACGCCTTCAGAGGATGCCGCCGCCGCGCCGGAATTGCCGAGCGTCGTTGCCGATGAACCGCCGCCGCGCAAGCGCAAACGCCGGCGCGGCTTCTTTGCGTGGCTGTTCCGCCGCAAACCCGCTGCCGAGGAATCCCCCGCCGCGCCGAAAGTGCCGAGCGTCGTCGTCGATGCGCCGCCGCCGCGCAAGCGGAAGCGCCGGCGCGGTTTCTTTGCGTGGTTGTTCCGCCGCAAACCGCCTGCCGAGGCGGAGGCTGAAGCTGTGTCGGAGGCCCCCGCCGCGATTCCTGAAATCGAGGAAGCGGCGCCCGTCGAGGAACCTGTTGCCGCGCCGGAAGCACCGGTTGTCGAAATCGAGGAACCGGCACCCGTCGAGGAAGCTCTTGCGCCGCCGGAAGCACCGGTTGTCGAAATCGAGGAAGCGGCGCCCGTCGAGGAAGCTCTTGCGCCGCCGGAAGCTCCAATTGTCGAAATCGCGGAAGCGGCACCGGTCGAGGAAGCCGCCGCTGCGCCCGAAGCTCCGGTTGTCGAAATCGAGGAAGCGGCGCCCGTCGAGGAAGCCGTTGCCGCGCCGGAAGTCCCGATTGCCGAAGTCGAGGAGGCGGCGCCCGTCGAGGAAGCTCTTCCGCCGCCGGAAGCACCAATTGCCGAAGTCGAGGAAGCGGCGCCCGTCGAGGAAGCTCTTGCGCCGCCGGAAGCCCCAATTGCCGAAGTCGAGGAAGCGGCACCCGTCGAAGAAGCCGTCGTCGCCCCGGAAGTTCCGGTTGCCGAAGAGGTCGAGCCGCGGCGAAACTGGTTGGCGCGCCTCAGCGGTGGGCTTTCGAAATCCTCGACCGCGCTCGGCCGCGGCATCACCGATCTCTTCGTCAAGCGCCGTCTCGACGAAGCCGCGCTGCAGGACCTCGAAGACCTTCTGATCCGCGCCGATCTCGGCCTCGACACCGCCCTCGTCGTCGTCGATGCGGTCGGCAAGGGCCGCTACGACAAGGAGGTCGATCCGGCCGAGGTGCGCGCCGTGCTCGCCGCCGAAGTGGAGAAGGCGCTCGACCCCGTCGCGCAGCCCTTGCAGATCGACGCAACGAAGCGGCCGCACGTCATCCTCGTCGTCGGCGTCAACGGCTCCGGCAAGACGACGACGATCGGCAAGGTGGCGGCGAAGCTCGGCGCCGGCGGCAAGTCGGTGATGCTCGCCGCCGGCGACACCTTCCGCGCCGCGGCGATCGATCAGCTTAAGGTCTGGGGCGAGCGCGCCGGCGCCCCGGTCGTCGCCCGCGAAGCCGGCGCCGATGCCGCCGGGGTCGTCTTCGATGCCATGCAGGAGGCCAAGGCCGCCGGCAGCGATGTGCTCCTGATCGACACCGCCGGGCGGCTGCAGAACAAGGCCGAACTGATGGCCGAACTGGAAAAGATCGTGCGGGTAATCCGCAAAAACGACGAGACCGCGCCGCACAGCGTGCTGCTGGTGCTCGACGCCACCACCGGCCAGAACGCCGTCTCCCAGGTCGAGGCGTTTTCCGAAAAGGTCGGCGTCACCGGCCTGGTCATGACCAAGCTCGACGGCACCGCCCGCGGCGGCATTCTGGTGGCGATCTCGGCGCGCCACACTCTGCCGGTGCATTTCATCGGCGTCGGCGAAGCCGTGGACGATCTGGAGGCGTTCGATGCCGGCGATTTCGCCAAGGCGATCGCGGGTCTGGCGGAATGACGGAGCTGTTCGAGAAGCCGCCGGGCGAATCCGCGCCGGGTGAAAAGCCGGCCATCCACCCGGCGCTCAAATTCACCCTCGAGATCGGCCCGCTGATCCTGTTTTTCCTCGCCAACGCCAAAGCGGGTATCTTCTGGGCGACCGGCACTTTCATGGTGGCGACGTTCGTGGCGCTTAGCGTCTCCTACGCGCTGACCCGGCACCTGCCGCTGATGCCGGTGGTCTCCGGCATCGTCGTCCTCATTTTCGGCGGGCTGACGCTGTGGCTGCAGAACGAGACCTTCATCAAGGTCAAGCCGACGATCATCTATGCGCTGTTCGGCGCAACGCTGATCGGTGGGCTTTTCTTCGGCAAATCCCTGCTCGGCTATGTGTTCGACGCCGTTTTCACGCTGACGGCGGAGGGCTGGCGCAAGCTCACCCTGCGCTGGGGCGTCTTCTTCCTGGCTATGGCGGGGGTGAACGAATTCGTCTGGCGGCTGTTTTCCACCGATTTCTGGGTGTCGTTCAAGCTGTTCGGCTTCATGCCGCTGACTTTCCTTTTCGCGATCGCCCAGATGCGACTGCTCGCCAGATACGACGCCTCGCCGAAACCCGCGGCTAAAGGCGAGGAATGAAGTCGTCCCGGCAACCGTTCCATGTGCGGATGATATCATTCCGTCAGGGCATACCGTGTTGAGCGGGGCAATGGGTTCCCGCTTCCGCGGGAACGGTGGGTGGTGTTGGCTCCTGCACATCAATCAACCACCTTCCCCGCGAAAGCGGGGAACCATTGGCTGCGCTGAGCGTAAAAGCGTATGCGGCGCTTGGCACGGTGCCATTATACCGGGGCGATGCCGAGGGACTTTTTTGCGGCCGTCGAAATAATGTCGGGCACCGGTGGACTATACCCGGGGTGGCGCCTGCAAATCGCACAGCGCAGCACCATGCGCGCACGGTTGTTGCGCCTCAACGGCGCAAGCGAAAACGTCAGTTGTTGTTGGTGAGCGGCGGCGGGTCCTTGACCGCCGGCTCTTCAAGCCTGTTGCGGACGTCCTGGCCGCTGACGAAGCTCCAATTGTTCGACGTGTCGCAGTCGAGCTTGGAGGAATCGCCGCCCATCTCCTCGGTATCGTAAACGATCCGGCATTCGAAGCTCGGTGGTCTTTCGGCCTCCGGCGGCCAGTCGAGGATCCAGCGGCCGGTCAAGAGCCTTTCGCCCGTCTCCAGCATCCGCAGGCGGTGGAAGCGAAGCCGTCGGCCCTCGCCCTCCGGGTCGCCATGCTCGAATTCGACCAGCGCGATCCCGGCCTTGTTGCCGTTGGTATAGTCCGCGGTTCCGATATTCTGCACCACGCACATGATTTCGAAGTCGTAGGTTCCGCGATGGGTTCTCTGAATATTCAGAAGATCGAGGCCGACGACGGCCGGATCAGCACCGTCGCAGGCCGCCATGGCAGGCGAGGGTGCGGTCATCAGCGCCGCCGCGGCGGCGGCCAGGACAGCGGACTTGATGCGGGCCATCGGACTTTTCCTTGCTCTCACGCATACCCGGAGGCGGCATGTTGGTTGGCCGGTTTCCAGTTATTATCATATATTCGTAATTAATGATGCTGAAAACCGGACGCGAACAAACGTCGCAGGCGCGGTGTCCGGCAACGGCTCATTTTCCGCGCCGGGCCCGCATCGCCAGCGTCCGCAGCCGCAGCGCGTTCAGCTTGATGAAGCCTTCGGCGTCTTTCTGGTCGTAGGCGCCCGCGTCGTCCTCGAACGTCACCAGATCGTCGGCGTAAAGCGAGTTCTCGCTGGTCCGGCCGACGATGATCACATTGCCCTTATAAAGCTTCAGCCGGACCTCGCCGTCGACGTGTTCCTGGCTCTTGTCGATCGCCGCCTGCAGCATCTCGCGCTCCGGCGTGAACCAGAAGCCGTAATAGACGAGTTCCGCATAGCGCGGCATCAATTCGTCCTTGAAGTGCGCTGCGCCGCGGTCGAGCGTGATCGATTCGATCGCCCGGTGGGCGGCCAGCAGGATGGTGCCGCCCGGGGTTTCATAGACGCCGCGCGACTTCATGCCGACGAAGCGGTTCTCCACCAGGTCAATGCGGCCGATGCCGTTGTCGTGGCCAAGCCGGTTCAGCTCGGTGAAAAGCGTCGCCGGGCTCATCGCCACGCCGTTGAGCGAAACCGCGTCGCCCTTTTGAAAGCCGATCGTCACATAGGTCGCCGCGTCCGGCGCCTGTTCGGGGTCGATCGTCCGCTGATAGACGTAATCGGGCGGTTCCGCGCCCGGATCCTCCAGCACCTTTCCTTCCGAAGACGAGTGCAGCAGATTGGCATCGACGGAGAATGGCGCCTCGCCGCGCTTGTCCTTCGGCACCGGAATCTGATGTTTCTCGGCGAAGTCGATCAGGTCGGAACGCGACACGAATTCCCATTCGCGCCACGGCGAAATCACGCGAATGTCGGGTTCGAGCGCATAATAAGACAGTTCGAACCGGACCTGGTCATTGCCCTTGCCGGTGGCGCCATGGGCGACCGCATCGGCGCCGGTCCGCCGCGCGATCTCGATCTGGCGCTTGGCGATCAGCGGCCGCGCGATCGAGGTGCCGAGCAGGTAGACGCCCTCATAGACGGCGTTGGCGCGGAACATCGGATAGACGTAGTCGGCGATGAACTCCTCGCGCAGATCGTCGATGAAGATTTCCTTGATCCCGGCCATCTCCGCCTTGCGCCGCGCCGGCTCCAGCTCTTCGCCCTGGCCGAGATCGGCGGTAAAGGTCACGACTTCGCAGCCATAGGTCTCCTGCAGCCATTTCAGGATGATCGAGGTATCGAGACCGCCGGAATAGGCCAGCACCACCTTTTTGACATCGCCTTTAATCGTCATCGGATCGCTTCTGCATTTACACGGCGCCGCACCGCCCCGGTCGTTGAAATCGCCGGCACTATAGGCGGAACGCCGCCCCGCGCAAGGGGCGGGAAAATGCCGTTGAACCCTCGGTTCGATGGGTCGATCGCAGCGTAGCGGGCAGCTAGAGGACGATGTCGGCGTGCGCCTTAAGATCGCGTTTTACCGCATGTCCCAGGTGATCAAGAAATACCCGAACACCCTCGCGACGCGCGAACTTGAACGCCGGCACCATGTCACTGTCGCCGGTAACCACGACAACGATATCGGCAAGCCTGGCCAAGGCAATACGGGCTATGTCCAAACCAATACGCAGGTCGACCCCTTTCTGCTCGATGTTGGGCACGAAATCCCGGGCCGACAAGGTTCTCGGGCCGCTGTCGATAATGTTCTTAAGCGCCGCATCGCCGAGCGCCCAGCCGTGAACGGCCGTGTCCCCCATTCGCAATGCAACATCCGGCTGCATTTCAAGTTTCTGCTGCAAGCCGAGATTGCTCGCATAGTCGCGGTGTTTGCCGAGATCAACGCGCGCGGCATCAATAGGATTCGTTAAGACGCCGGACGCGGGCGGTGCATCGTAGAAATAGATTCTGAGCAACGCGTAACGAGCCAAAGCCGGGTGCGCTTTAATACGGTCTGTTTCGATCAGAATCTCGGGGACTGTCGGGAAATGCTTATTCCGTTGTCGGAGCTTCTTTTTCAGAAAACCACCGTCGATAAGAATTGCATATTTCTGCGACATAATAGAGTTGACCCCAACCACTCGCGGCACCCGAAGGTGCACTTATATCAACGGCGAATGCGTCGGGGCCTTTTTCTATCAACACGTAAAAGATAGGTGTTTTCCTGTTAATCGTCAATTAAACCGCAAGGCGATCGAGCGATGGCGGTTTGCGGCCCGGCTGCCGCTCCTATACCGTGGCACGGGACCGGGATGACCCCCTCAAAACCACATGAAACCGGAGAGGCGCAGAGCATCGTCATGGCCATCCCGCGACTTGATTTCTGGTACGAATTCGCCTCGACCTATTCCTATCTTGCGGCGATGCGGATCGAGGCGGCGGCCGCCGATGCCGGCGTCGAAATCGGTTGGCGCCCGTTTCTCCTCGGCCCGATCTTCGCCGCCCAGGGCTGGTCGACCTCGCCGTTCAACATCTATCCGGCCAAAGGCCGCAATATGTGGCGCGACATGGAGCGGCAATGCGAAAAACGCGGCCTCGGTCTGGTGCGGCCGGAGACCTTTCCCCAGAACGGCCTGCAGGCGGCGCGGCTGGCGCTGATCGGCAATGACGACGGCTGGTGCCCGGAATTCAGCAGACGGGTCTACGTCGCCGAATTCGGCGACGGCCGCAACATCGCCGACGTCGATGTCCTGACCGAAATCCTGCGTGAGATCGGCTTAGATGCGGACGCGATCTGGGCCCGGGCGCAATCGCCGGAGAACAAGGCGCGCTTGAAGGTCGAGACCGAGGCGGCGATCGCGCTCGGCATTTACGGCGCGCCGAGCTTCGTGACCGCCGACGGCGAACTCTTCTGGGGCAATGACCGGCTCGAAGACGCGCTCGACTGGGCCAAGGCGAAATCCGCCTGATCCTTTATCGGCAAAGGGGCAACCGCCATGGACTTTCTTCCCGACGCAACGACGCTGACCGCCTTTGCCGCCGGCGCCATCGTGCTGGCGCTCGTGCCGGGCGCCGACATGGTGTTTTTCATCGGCCGCACGCTGTCCGGCGGTCGCCGCCTCGGCATCGTCGCGCTGGCCGGCGCCGGCGCCGGCCTCCTCATTCATTCACTGCTGGCCGCCATCGGCCTCGCCGCGCTGCTCGCCGCCTCGGCGACGCTCTTTAACGTCGTGAAAATCGCCGGCGCGCTCTACCTGCTGTGGCTGGCCTTTGCGACGCTCCGCCGCGGCGCCGCCGCCCGCATCGATCCGGCCGGCGGCGGGCAATCGCTGCGGCGCACCTTTCTGGAAGGCCTCGGCATCAACATCCTCAACCCCAAGATCGTCGCCTTCTTCGTGACCTTCCTGCCGCAATTCGTCGACGCCGGCGACCCCCACGCCGGCGGCCAACTGTTTGTGCTCGGCATCGCCTTCATCATCGTGGCGATGCCGATCTGCCTGGTGCTGATCATGACCGCGGACCGCTTCGCCGCCGCGCTCCGCCGCTCGCCGCGGCTGGCGCGCGCCATCGACTGGCTCTTCGCCGGCGTCATGGCGAGCTTTGCGGTGCGGCTGTTGTTCGTGCGGTCGAATTGAGCGGTGCGGATCGCCGGCGACGATCAAGGGTGTGAGGGTTCGGCACGGGCGTATTGGTCGTTAGGTTCAGGTCGCGTATTGGTAAGACCGTTGTCGGGTGGTTTTCGGATATCGGCTAGGAACTGGAATGGTCCAAGGGGTGCCAACTTCTGTCTTCGAGATTGAATGCAGAAGTGGCTGAATGGTGGCGACTTCTGTCGTTCACCGTGCTGCTTTAGTGAGCGATCGTAGGCGTTTGTCGGGCGCGAAACGACTGCATTGAAGGTGGGCCCATTGACATTACTAAAAGTTGTAGTTACGATTCTTTGGTCGATTTTGGGTAGAAATACTATTGAAAAAAGCTCCATAAGGAGGTCACGGGATGCGTTACGTACTCTTAGCTGTGGCACTTGCATTGGCTAGCGCAACGTTCCCCTCTATTGAGGCGGATGCCTGCAATGCAAGCTACCAGTACTGCCCCTAGACCTGGAGGCTGGGCTCCCGTTGGATCAGCCAATTAGGTCACGGCAATGGATTTTATTTCCGACTGGGCGATATTCATTGCCGGCGGCGTTATCCTGTTCGCCCACGTAATCCATCGATATAATCAGGCCGACAAACTCAGTAGCATCGGACATGATCCGGTTTTGAGCCGCGTTCACATGAAGGCGCTGACATCGCCGGAAGAGTACGCGCGAGGCTCGGCGTTCTATTCCGCAATATTTGTCGCAATATATGTATTTCTGGCGTTCAGCCCAGGGTTCGCAGAGCAGGTATTCGTCTACCTCGACGGATCGACCTCGAGAGCGCCATCGAGTGCCAATAGCCAGTCATGGACGGGGCGTGACCTGATCGAGACACGATCATCGGCATTTCAGCCGATCGCCTTAGCGGCAGCAATCCTAACGGGCGTGAGTTTACCACTCTTCGAAAAACCAGAAAATCTCGTTCGTAGTATCGCATACTGGATCGCCGGGATTCCGCGCGGGGTACATAGAGCAAGCGCAACGTTGCGGAAGGCGCCTTTTTCTGACTTCGCCGCAGATAAGGAACTCGCTTTTCTCAGCACATTCACGGACTTTTCTGATGGAAAAGACTGGTCACCTCTGTCGCAGCGGACCGTCGACGAAATAAAGCACTCCCTCAGGATTATCGATCTGCTTCGTCCGGCAGTCGTCGGCAACCAGGCCGGCACGTTGTTTGTGGTAGAGCCGGTCAAGGAGGTGGACGCAATCGTCGGCGAGGTGCGCGAACAACTGGACCAGATTACTGCGGCTTTGCGCAGCTTGGATGATGATTTTGACTCACTTCAGGCACTGCACGGTCGCGCACGCAAAACGGCGAACGTGATGCAGTCGGTCTTCGCACTCAACTATGTTCGCTCTCGACGTGAAATGGCGCCGTCGGACGGAACACCCGCTGACAGGATAGTCAACCACATAAAAGATCACCAAGATAATCAGTCGCTTCAGGACTTAACGTTTGCCTTGTTTATCGGCCTCGTTATGACGTGTTTTGTGTTCATTGCCAGGGTTTGGATTGTTAACGCGGATGCGGAGCCAGAGCGATTTGCTCACCAAATGATGACATATCCCCGCCAAGCAATGACCTTGCCGGTTGTTGCGCTTAGTGTTGCGACACTTCTTGGAATGTATCTCAGAAGCGTGCGTGTAGATCAGGAACTGTGGCCCAAATGGCCTGGCAATAAGCCCCCGGTACTAAGCTTCATCAAAGCGGCGATCATGCCGTCCGGAGTGGCCGTTCTGCTCGGTGCAGCGACCTCAATAATTTTGGAAAGAGTATCTCAGAGTTTTCTGCTTGGTTCTGGTCAACTGACGACGAGTTTCAAAGAGTTTACGGCGAGCGTTATTATTGTTGAGTGGTGGATGTGGCTCTCATACTTCTTAGTTTTAACGCTGTTGGTTGCCTGCTTCTACATCGTCGCCGATCTTCACAATAGGCCGAAGATGAAGTGGTGGAAAACTCTATTTCTCTCCGTAATTCTATCACTCCCCGTGCTTGCTTTGTTTTTGGTCCTTGGCCTCCTCAATCCAAGTGGGGAGTACTTCCTACCCCAAAATTCCAGTCAACGCCTCAATTACCCAGATATGCTGGACGATTTCTTTTCTATGGCGTTCTCTGGCGCTATGGTTTTAGCATTCTACGCCATCTTTGCAGAGATAGCTGAGGTCGGGGAAGAAGATGCATCGACTGGAGGTAAGACCAAAACCGCACGAAAACGGAGCGAGATAAAACTCGTCAGAACTCCAACTGCAGGTATTTTTGTCGCCTTTCTGTTTAGCCTATTTGTGATTCAGAGCGAGGCGGGCACCATCAAGATCGGAGTTCGCGCCGATGCGGAACCTTTCTCGTATAGAATCTCTAAAACATCCCCTCATCTTGCATTGCGGGCGGGAGGAAGCGCACCGTCAGAGGGAGTTTTGAGCGAGCTGACTGCTGACGGCAATGAGGTTTACTACGCTGGTTTCGTAGTCTTTGTGTGCGCTGCGGTGCTTCAAGATATGTCGGCGCGGATTACCGATTTGCGAGTTGAATTGGTCGCGGTGAATGCCTCGGATCGGTTCAATGCGCTAGCCGATGGCGACATAGATGTATTGTGTGATCCTTCGACAATTACGGGGGAGCGAGTAGGTCAGCCAGGCCTCCTTGTGTCACAGCCGATATATCTCTCCGGTCAAGCCATCGCCCGGCGTCCAGACAAAGAACTCTGGGAGCATCATTGGCCATGCCGCGGGCCATTAATTGGCGTTGTGGCAGGCACGACGTCCGACGCGGCAGCCGTTAAGCGCATCAAAAATCTCGGCGGTCTTCCAGTGACCTTTGCGAAGCGTCTCTCGGATTGGCTAGACAGCTCCGGTCAGATTCCTGAAGCAAAGTGCCAGAGCCAAGGCATACCGACTCGGGAGCCGACCGACGACTGGGAGGCTGACAAAGCGAAGATCCCCATACGCAAGTATGCCACGCATGATTTGGCAGCAGACGCGTTTTGCAACGGCGAAGTGGCGTTCTATGTCGGCGACTTCGAAATTCTGAAGAGAAAATTACAGCGGAGGGCTTCAGAGGCCGGCGGCTGTAAGTGGGAGGGACTGACCAAGGTTTATTCAGATGAGCGATACGGGATATTCGCACGCATAGATGCCGAGATAGATGAAAAAAACAAATATGTTCTGCTGTTTCTCAAAATACTTGGAGAGAAAATACATGCGGGATCGGATTCTCTTCTTTTCGAAGCTATGAAGGAATCAATGGGCATAGATAATTTAAAAGATAAACGGCTCGATGTTTTTTTCTGGAGTGTAATTTCGAGTCTCGAGTAGTATTACATTGCTGGCTGCACCTTAACAATTTACCGGGCGCAGAATTCGGAATTAATAAGGCGCTCATTCAGAAAATTCTCACAGTCTGAAGTAAATTAAGGCAGCGACCGTATTGCTGGGTTATTTGGATCATAACGGGCAGAATTCAAATAGTACCAGGCGCCAAAACAAGTGAGGCGATCTGACTTCGATATCGCCAACGCCCTGGAAGGGCTCGATCTTACCTGTGTCTGAAGAATGTGGATTGGCAGAAGTGGGTCACAATGCGAAGTATGCGTAGACGATCGCAGCGCCTACTTCGCCGCGCTTTACCACCGCGCCGCGTCTCTCCGCCCTGCCAACCTAGCCGCTAGTCCTCACTCCCAATCATCGCCTGGAGCGCCAGCCGCTCGCGGGCGCGCAGGCGCTCCGATTCCGATTTGAGCTGGCCGCAGGCCGCAAGGATGTCGCGGCCGCGCGGGCTGCGGATCGGTGAGGCCTAGAGCGCTTTTCGTTTAAACTGAATCACTCAAAGCGCTCTATTTCTTTGTTTTGTCGCGTATTCTTATCCGAAAACCGGTTCCCACCCCGGTTCAGGCCCGGGGAAGGCTTTTTCGGGAATACGCTCTAGCCGGCCCGGTTGATGATCTCGGCGAAACGCTCGATCTGCTCTCCGTTGGAACATTCATAGGCCGATCCCGGCCACGGATTCAACGGGATGAGGTTGAATTTGGCCGGGATGCCGGCGACCACCATGCCGGCGGGGGCGACGACTGATCTTCCAGGCTTTGGTTGCATTGAGGTCGGCTTTCGCCAAACATGTTGTCCTCGAAACCGCATATGAGGATTTGCAGCGCAGAGAAAGGATCAATGATGCCAAGAAAAGCAGCAGCACTTTCGCTTGCAGCCGGGTTGGTCTGGGGCGCAACACTGGCTGGCCCGGCCCACGCCACCCAGTCGATCGGATGCACCGACATGAAATCCGACTCCAGCGTGGATATCCTGTTCGGCGCAGGACCGATCCCGAACTTCCTTTCGGTGACCGTCATTGTCGGCGACAGGCGCCTGACGACTGTGCCTGGCCAACCCGGCGAGCAGGTCACGATTGCCCAGGCTTACGATGACGGTGAGGTCGTTCGCGTTGATCTGATTGACCTGCAAGCGCAAAACAAGGTTGCCGCAATCCGCATAATCAGGGCCGACGACGAAGCTGGTCCGTTTCAGATCGGTTATGTCCAGATAGAAGGTAACGTCGCCGTCGGTATCACCTGCGAGGGCCCTTGATTATCGATAGAGCCGCGCGTTGGCGCATCCTGCATTTGGAGTCGGCATCACGGGAGTTCTGAAATGTCATACAATTCAAGCAACGCGAACCTGCCCGGACTGTATTGCTCGCGCCCGATCCACGCGCAAAGGCGCGCGCAAAACCAAACTTGCTCGATGACCGTCTTCTCTTTTTTCCAAGTGAGTTTGTTTGTCACAGGCCTTTTGTGCGCATTGATATCCTCCAATGACGCAAGAGCGGCTTTTGCCGCTGAACGAGACATTATCGGCTTCAATTCTACGGGAACCGTTTTTGTCTTCGAGCAGTTTGGCCGGCAGGACGGCTCCGGTTTTCCGTTCTCGGAACTGTTCTATATCGGCACGGCCACCAATTCCTATGCGTTCCTGCCGGTCAGGCGACGGATCGACAATGAAATGAAATCGGTCAAGGCCGCACGAAACAAAACGCGGAGAGCCGCCAACCGGTTAGGCATCGGTCCCGGCGGGTTTTCCAGTCCCGGCCGGCTGGTTGCCAGCGACGCGATAACGGAAGACCCGTCTCCTCATGACACCATGACCTTTGCACGGTTCTATCTGCCGTCCGGTGACGCTCCGAAATACCAGGTCGAGCTCACAGAAACCATATCACCTGCGGCGCATTGCGCCGATCTCACCCAGGGCGAGGAGAAGATACTCAAACTCACGCTCAAGAATTTGAGCACGCAAGAAACGGAAATCCTTCAGGAAGACGGCGCCATCCCCACCAGCCGTGGCTGCCCGACCGACTATTCGATCTCAGATGTCGTCTTGTTCGACCGGGCGAACGGGGAAACGGTCATCGTGGTCCTGGTCAATGTGATCCGATTTGGCTTTGAGGGGCCGGATCGTTTCTTTATCGCCGTATCGGGCAAGCTCGACGGATAGCGGTATTCTGCACCGAGCGCCGCCTTAACGAACGGCCGGCCCAGCCCCTAATCCTCACTGCCGATCATCGCCTGGAGCGCCAGCCGTTCGCGGGCGCGTAGGCGCTCCGATTCCGATTTGAGCTGGCCGCAGGCGGCGAGGATGTCGCGGCCGCGCGGTGAACGTATCGGCGAGGCGTAGCCGGCCCGGTTGATGATCTCGGCGAAACGTTCGATCTGCTCCCAGTCGGAACATTCGTAAGATGATCCGGGCCAGGGATTGAACGGGATGAGGTTGATCTTGGCCGGGATGCCGGCAATCAGCCGGACCAGTTCCCTGGCGTCGGCAGCCGTATCGTTGACCCCGTTCAGCATCACATATTCAAAGGTGATGCGCTTGGCGTTGGAGAGCCCCGGATAGCGGCGGCAGGCGTCGAGCAGCGCGGCGATCGGATAGCGCTTGTTGAGCGGCACCAGTTCGTTGCGCAGATCGTCGCGCACAGCATGCAGCGAAATCGCCAGCATCACGCCGATCTCGGCGCCGGCCCGCTCGATCATCGGCACGACGCCCGAGGTCGAGAGCGTGATCCGCCGCTTGGAGAGGCCGAGGCCTTCGCCGTCGGCGGCGATCAGCAGCGCCGGCTTGACCGCATCGAAATTATAGAGCGGCTCGCCCATGCCCATCACCACGATGTTGGAGACGAAGCGGCCGCCCGCGCGCGGCACGATCGTGCCGTCCGGCGGCGCCCGGTCCGGCCAGTCGCCGAGCCGGTCGCGCGCCACCAGGATCTGGGCGACGATCTCGCCGGCGGTCAGATTGCGGACGAGCGCCTGGGTTCCGGTATGGCAGAAGCTGCAGGTGAGCGTGCAACCGATCTGGCTTGAGACGCACAGCGTGCCGCGATTGTCGTCGGGGATATAGACGGTCTCGACCTCGACCGGGCGCGCCATCGGGCCGGCGCCCGGAAACCGCAGCAGCCATTTGCGCGTGCCGTCGCCGGACACCTGCTCGGCAACGATCTGCGGCCGGCGCACCGCGTAGCGGGCCTCGAGTTCACCGCGCAGATCCCTGGCGATGTTGGTCATGGCGCCGAAATCGTCGACGCCGCGCACATAAAGCCAGTTCCACAACTGGCTTACACGCATCCTGAGCGATTTTTCCGGCACGCCGACAGCGGCCAGCGCCGCCGTGAGGCCGGCCCGGTCGAGGCCGACCAGCGATAGGCGTTCCTCGGCGGAGAGGGGAGCGGCCGGCGCGATCGGCGGGTTTTTGGCGGGCGCAGACATCGCCCGCGGTCATATCATGACCGGCCGCGGCGATGCGAGCGGCTTTTCAGCGAGCAGTTTAGGCGGGTTCCGTTGCGCGGCGGGCGTCGCTTCACTTGCACTCGGAGTCGATGCGTTTCAGCGCCGCCGTCACGCCCGAAAGCGAGAACGTGTATTTGGTGTTGGTGCCGCGGCTCGACATCCCTTGCGCGACCAGCGACCGGCCCCGCTTCATCGCCGCAACGAGATTGCTTTCCTCGGCGGCGTTCTCGACCCAGGCGCCATCATCCTTGGTGAACAGGATGTAGGCCGTGCCGTCGACGTTGACGTTGACGCGCGAGCCTTCCTTGAACGAATAGCCGACCAGCAGGCTGGCCTCGTTGCGCACGCTCTCACCCGGCCGGTGGGTGATGAAGAAATAGACATCGCCGTGATTGCGGTCGGTCGGCTCCAGCGTCGACGGCTTGGAGATGATGTAGCAGACCTTGCCGCCACCGGAATTGAAGGTGAAGGCGCCCCAATCCTTGTACTGTTCGAGCGGAGTGGCTTTTTGGGCCGCGGCTGCAGTCGTGAAAATGCCAAGCGCCAGCACCGCTGCGGAGAGCGTTTTCAAAGCGTGCATTTCTAAACGTCCCATCCCTGAAGCTATGCGTTGCGACTGGTTCGTCCCCGAATCCAATCTGAAGGATTAGACCCGACACGTTAGCAAAGGGTGAACCTTTACAGAAATTCACCAATTCGCCGCCATGGGGGTCGAACCGCTCCCCTCGCCACTGAAGCGATACCGAAAAAGGGGCGAGAGTGTGACTGTCCGTGGGGCTCCGCCGGTCGGTATCGAATCGCCTGCGCGCCGCCGAATATACCAAAGAACTTTTGCCGCGCATCAGCGGCGGAAATCGGCCGGCTGCGCGCGGTCTCCAAAGCCCTCTCCCCTCTGGGGAGAGGGTTGGGTGAGGGGTCGTCATTTGACAAGCCCATCACCCTCACCCGACTTCGACCAACGGTTCGGCTTCGCCTCACCGGGTCTTCGTATCCCTCTCCCTGGAAGGGAGAGGGAAGGGCCCGTCGTCACCTCATATGCGATTCACTCCCGCCCAACCGCTGCTCAGCGCTCCGCCTTCTTCCGGCTGAAAATGCCGCCATGGCGGTGCGGCGGCAGCGCCTCGGTCGGGCCGCCGGCCTTGACCGGACGCGGCGCGAAGCGGCCGAGCGAGCGGACCCGGTCATACATGACGATCGCCCCGGCGGTCGCCACGTTGATGCAGAAGGCGGTCGGGATCTTCACCACGAATTCGCAGCGGGCGACCATTTCGGGGGAGAGCGAGCTGCGTTCCGGGCCGAGGACATAGGCGGCCTGATTGGGATGACGGAAGCTCGGCAGGTCGATCGCCTCGTCGACGAGTTCGATCCCGACCAGCCGGCAGCCGCGCGGCAACTGCATTTCGCCGATATCGCGCCAGTCGTAATAGGGAATCTGCCGGGCGCTGCCCGAAGTGTCCGAAGGCGGCCGGGCGAGCTTGCGCTCGGCCTCGACGGTGAAGACGAAGCTCGCCCCGAAAGCGTGCGCCGAGCGCATGAGATTGCCGAGATTCATCGGCTTCGATATGCCTTCGACGCCGATGCCGAAATATCCGCGCATGCCTCTTTTCCGCTTCGCCGGCGGGCCCCAATTGGATAGTCTGTATACCATCACATGGGGAGGAATCGCGGCCGGATCGTCGCCGCGCCTGACATCACATCATTATATCGGAAAACCGACCATGCGTGCCGTCCTGTCGAAAACCGTCGGACCGCCCTCGTCCCTGGTGATCGAGGAGATACCGGCGCCGCGCCCCGGCCCCGGCGAGGTCGCCATCGATGTCGCCGCAACCGGCCTCAACTTCTTCGACACGCTGATCATCGCGGACAAATACCAATATCGCCCGGTGCGGCCGTTTTCGCCGGGCGGCGAGGTCGCCGGACGCGTCGTCGAGATCGGCGAGGACGTGAGCCGGCTGGCGGTCGGCGACCGCGTCATCACCTATCTGCGCTGGGGCGGCCTCAGCGAGCGCGTGGTCGTTTCCGAGGACTTCGTCGTCGCCATCCCCGACGGCATCGATATGGAGACGGCGGCCGCGCTCCAGGTCACCTATGGCACAACGGTGCACGCCTATCGCGACCGGGCCCGGCTGCGGCCGGGCGAGACCGTGGCCGTGCTCGGCGCCTCCGGCGGCATCGGCCAGTCGGCGATGGAAATCGCAAAGATCATGGGCGCGGAGGTGATCGCCTGCGCTTCGTCCGGAGCGAAACTCGACTTCTGCCGGAAATACGGCGCCGACGAGACGATCAACTATGCCGAGGAGGATCTGAAGCTCCGCCTTCGCGCGCTGACCGGCGACCGCGGCGTCGACGTGGTTTTCGATGCCGTCGGCGGCACTTACGCCGAAGCCGCGCTGCGCGCGATCGCCTGGGAGGGCCGGTTTCTGGTGATCGGCTTTGCCAGCGGCACGATCCCGAAAATGCCGCTCAATCTGGTGCTTTTGCGCGGCTGCGACGTGCTCGGCGTGTTCTGGGGCGAATCGGTGTTGCGCGATCCAGACGGCCATCGCGAGAACATGCAGGTGCTGCTCGACTGGGTAGGCGCCGGCAAGCTCAAGCCGCACATTCACGCGGTCTATCCGCTCGACCGCATCGCGGAAGCCCTCGACCTCATCGCCGGCCGCAAGGTCAAGGGCAAGATCATCGTCAAACCCTAGTCATCGGGCGGCGCGAGCGCCGTCTTCGCCGCGCTGCGGTGCACCGGCTTGATATGGCTCGACAGCATCGCCAGCGTGCTCGCCAGCACGGCGGCGTCATCGGTAAAGCCGAGGCCGACGATGAAATCCGGCACCATGTCGATCGGCATCACGAAATAGGCGAGCACGGCGACCAGCGACGCCCGCACGCTGAACGGCGTTTTCGGATCGAGCGCGCAGTAATAGCCGGCGATCACGTCCTCCATGAACGGGATCTGGCCGGCCGCCTTCTTGACCGTCTTCCAGAACCCCTTTTTGACCCGCGCCTCGCGCGCCTCGACAGTTTCGGGCCCGAGGATTTCGTCGGGATCGTAGGTTCCGTCCCCGGTTTTCGCCATCATGCTGGTCCCGGTTTTCATCGTTATGCCGCCAGTACGACATGGTGTCGCGTGATCGCCGCGGCAAGCCGGCGGCATTTTCGCCGCCCATTCGCAATCGCGCCCTTAACCGCTGGCCCTCGCCGGCCCGATCGTTTATGACGCGGGGCAAAACCAACGGCAGATGGCGGGATATCAGAGCCTTTCATGGCTTGCTTGAACCATTCTGACGGAGCGATTTTGCGTCAAGGTCAAGCCGCGCCGCGCAGGCCATACCGGGCGTATGGTCAAGCGGCGCGGCGCCGGAATTGGCGCAAAAGCGCCCGTCTCTTCGAGTTTCCGATTGGCGGGCATCCGCCGTCGACCCGCTCTTGCCCGATGTCCCGCATCGCGCGGCGATCGGTTCACCGGCGGGCTGCCGCGCCAATCGTGAAACAGAATTGATTCAGACAAACCATGAAAGGCTCTAGTCATGAAAATCGGAACCGAAACACCGGCGATCGTCACCGGCGGCGCCTCCGGACTGGGCGAAGCGACGGCGCGGCGGCTGGCGGCCGCGGGCTCAAAGGTCACCATCTTCGACCGCAACGTCGAGCGCGGCCGCGAGGTCGCCGCGGACATACTGGGCTATTTCGCCGAGGTCGACATCACCGATATCGCCAGCATCGATGACGGGCTTGCCGCCGCCCGCGCGGTGCACGGCCAGGAGCGCATTCTGGTCAATTGCGCCGGCATCGCCATCGCCCAGAAGACCGCCTCCCGCGACCGCAAGACCGGCGCGATCCGGCCGCACGACCTCGCCGTCTTCGCCAATGTCATCAACATCAACCTCACCGGCACCTTCAACGTCATCGCCAAATCGGCGGCCGGCATGCTCGCGACCGACCCGATCACCGCCGATGGCGGCCGCGGCGTCATCACCACCACCGCTTCGGTCGCCGCCGAGGAAGGCCAGATCGGCCAGGTCGCCTATGCCGCCTCCAAGGGCGGCATCCAGGCCATGACGCTGCCGATCGCCCGCGATTTCGCCCGCGACGGCATCCGCGTCGCCACCATCCTGCCGGGGCTGTTCCACACCCCCATGTTCGACGGTCTCACCGAGGAGGTGCGCGATTCGCTGGCCGCCAGCGTGCCGTTCCCCTCGCGGCTCGGCGACCCGGACGAATACGCCGCGCTTGTTCAGCACATCGTCGAGAACGACATGCTGAACGGTGTCTCGATCCGCATCGACGGCGCCATGCGCATGGCCGCGAAGTAATCCAGCGGGTTTCCGCGCAGCATGCACACGGTGCAAGGATCGAAAAAGACCGCGCGAAGTGCTGGACCGCGCTTAGCGGGACTCGGCGCTCGACCGACCTTCCTGATAATCCCCTAAGCGCTCAAGCAGCTCGGTCATGACGGCGCGGACATCCTCCGGCATCAGATAGTAGCTCGATCGGCCCAGCGTCCAGATATAGGCGAGTTCACCATCCGAATAGGACGCGGCCAGTATGTCTTGCAGGAATTCGCGCGCCTCTTGCCGGTGCTCGGGCGTCGTGCCGGATATCATGTAGTGGATTGCATCACCCTCGAAGTCTTCATCGGTATTGAAGCCGTCGTAGAGCCACCCGGTCAATTCCTTGAATCCTTCAGGAATTTCGATTTTCATCGGGGTTCTCCCATAGGAAAAGCGCTAGGAATTCTGTAGCCCTCCGGCAGATCAGGATCATGGACAATAACGACTCCTACCCAATAGGTATGTCGAAATTTTCGAGAGCCGGGGATAAGAAAATAGGAATAAATTCATGATCTGTGGTTTTTAGGCAATGTTGCTTGAGGTGTTTGCGGAACCGCTACCCGCCGCGGCGATCGGCCGGGCGTGACCGATCCCGAAATAAAGGCTATGGTTTGTCGGACGAGTGTCCGCGACGGCGGGTGGACATGCCTCAGACCCGGCAGATGACTGCACGAAAACGGGTTCCGCCGACCGCGCGTTTTAGTATCTGGGGGGCAGAGCGTTATGTATGCGAAGTCGAAACTGACGATAGTGTCTTTCGCCGCCATTGCCGCAATGGCAATGGGTCTCGGCTTGACTGACCGGGCACAGGCGGAATCGCCGTTCCACACCGGCGTATGGCAGTTCAACACGCCGCAAGGCCCGCAGGGCTGGGTCGCGAGCGACTGGCTGATCTTCGATGGCGGACTGCCGAACCGCTGGCTCTACCGCCGCGCCGGCACCAATGTCGAGAACCAGTTCAACTACTATTCCCGCACCATGGGGCAGGCGAACTATGCGCCCGTCGGCATCACCGTCCAGCGCACCGGCGACAACACGATGCAGTACACGCTCGCCGAAAAGGGCAAGGATCCGGTCACCTATTCGGCCGTCCGGCTGTCGGTGCCCGATTATGCCGGCTCGTGCCTGTCGGTGGAGAACAAGGGCGCGCGCCTGTTCGGGCGCTGGACCGGCACCAAGGCGTCCTCGTTCAAGCGATTGCGGCTGACCAAGAACAAGCTGACGATCGACGGCAACGCCATGGCCGTTGACGTGCGCGAGGTCCGGGTCGGCCGGCTCGGCATCATCAAGGACGGCCAGCCCTTCGCCTTCTTCACCGATGCCGGCGGCGACTATGCGGTGCTGCAGAAGTTCAATCCGGGCGTGACGCTGGCCCAGATGACCGATCCGCAGCAGGAGATCCTGAGCTTCGCCAGCGAGGAGATCGCCCACGATCCCAAGACCAATTGCGATCAGCAGATCGCCGCACGGCTGAAGCTGCTCGGCAAGAAGTGACCGGTCGAAACCGCCGAAGCCAGAGGTGACGACGGGTCCTTCCCTCGCCCTTCTAGGGAGAGGGATACGGAGACCCGGTGAGGCGAAGCCGAACCGCTGGTCGAAGTCGGGTGAGGGTGATCGACAAGAGTCCATTTCCCCCTCACCCAACCCTCTCCCCGGCGGGGAGAGGGCTTTGGAGACCGAGCGTAGCGAAGGACTTTTCTTCACGCTCCACTAATGCAGCGAATAGGCGGCCTCGACGATATAGGGGCCGCCGCCCGACGACGCCCGCGACGACAACAGCACGAACCGGTTGACCTCGAAGCTGCCGCCGAAAAAGCCCCCGCGCGCCGAAAGATAGGCGGCGACGGCGTGAGCCGGGACGTTCTTCAGCCGGGCAATGGTGATGTGCGGGGTGAATTTGCGGGTTTCCGCCGGCAGGCCGACGCGCTGGATCAGCCGCTCATGCTCGGCGGCAAGCTCGACCAGCGCCGGCGCCGGCTTCACCGCCGCAAACACCGCCCGCGGCTTGCGCCCGCCAAACGTGTCGATGCCGTGGACGTTGAGCGAGAACGGCGCTCGCCGCACGCGGTCGAGTGCGTCGATGATCTCGGCTGCGGTCGAATCGTCGATATCGCCGATGAAGCGCAGGGTCAAATGGTAGTTCTCCGGGTCGACCCAGCGCGCGCCGGAAAGCCCGCCGCGCAACAGCGAAAGTTGCGCGGCCACCTGCCCTGGAACCTCGATCGCCGTGAACAATCTCGGCATCGCCCTATCCTCCACTCATTCCGTCCGCGCCGGCCTGGCCGCCGCGATCAGCTTCTCGACAATCGGCAGCATGCGCTCGACGATGACCGCAATTCCGTCCGCGTTCGGATGAATGCCGTCGCTCTGATTGAGATCGGGCTCGGCCGCGACCCCGTCGAGGAAGAAGCGATAGAACAGCACGCCGTGCTTTTCCGCGAGCCGCGGGAACATGCCGTTGAACTGCTCGCCATAGGCGGCGCCCATATTCGGCGGCGCCAGCATGCCGGCGAGCAGCACCGGCAGGCCGCGGCCGCGAATGTCGGCGAGGAGCCCATCGAGCGCCGCCTCGGTCGCCGCCGGATCGATACCGCGGAGCGCGTCATTGGCGCCGAGTTCGACGATGACCGCATCGGCATCCTCCGGCAGCGCCCAGCCGAGCCGCGCCCGGCCGCCGCTCGCCGTGTCGCCCGAGACTCCGGCATTGACGATCTCGATCCGATGGCCCTTGGCCCGCAACGCCGCTTCGAGCCGGACCGGAAACGTCGCCTCCGGGGCCAGCCCGAGCCCGGCGATCAGACTGTCGCCGAAGGCGATGATCTTGACCGCTCCGGGCTCGGCCGTGGCCGCCATGTTCTGCAGCGCCAGCAACGCAATCGCCGCGAGCGCGCCGGCCAGGGAACGAAAAGTGCTCTTTTCTCGCATTCGACCGACCCCATATGAGTGCGGATGGACGACGCTCGATTCACGCGATTGGCGTTTGGGCGATTCGTCTCACCCCGCCAATATAGGACGCCCGCACCTTGGAAACCCCTGCAATTTTGCTCGAAAACGTCCACCTGACGCTCGGCAAAGGCGCCTCCCGCGTCCACATTCTGAAAGGTGTCGGCCTCGAGATCAGCCGTGGCGAGGCGGTCGGCCTGGTCGGACCTTCGGGGTCCGGCAAGTCGACCTTGTTGATGGTCGCGGCCGGTCTGGAGCGCGCCGATTCCGGTCTCGTGCAGGTCGCCGGCCAGGACCTCGCCGCGCTTAACGAAGACGGCCTTGCCCGGTTTCGCGGTCGCCATGTGGGCATCGTCTTTCAGTCCTTCCACCTGGTTCCCAACATGACGGCGCTGGAGAACGTCGCCGTCCCGCTCGAACTCGCCGGCGAACGCGACGCCTTCGAGCGTGCCGCCGCCGAACTCGATGCCGTCGGCCTCGGCGGCCGGCTGACCCATTATCCGGGAGAACTGTCCGGCGGCGAACAGCAGCGCGTCGCCATGGCCCGCGCGCTCGTCACCGACCCGTCGATCCTGATCGCCGACGAACCGACCGGAAATCTCGACGAATCAACGGGTACGCATGTCATCGACCTGATGTTCGCCGCCCAACGTGAACGGTCGATGACACTTCTGCTCGTCACCCACGACCTCGGCCTCGCCGGCCGCTGCGACCGCATTGTCCGCATCCGCGACGGCGAGATCGGCGGGACGGGCGCCGACACCAGACGCACCGTCAGTGCCTGAGCCCGGAAAAGGCCACCCATGTCCGTGAACGCTGAGAACCTTCCCTCCTCCGGCCGGACGGCGGGCCTGCCGATCCCGCTGCGCTTCGCCATCCGCGAACTGCGCGGGGGATTGCGCGGTTTCTACGTCTTTCTCGCCTGCATCATGCTCGGCGTCGCCGCCATCGCCGGCGTCAATTCGTTCGCCCGCGCGCTCACCGAGGGCGTTGCCGGCGAAGGCCGGACGCTGCTCGGCGGCGACATCGCCTTCGACCTCATCCACCGCGAGGCCGGCGCCGAGGAGCGCGCCTTCCTCGACGAGCAGGGCCGCGTCTCGATGATCGCCGCAACCCGCGCCATGGGGCGGCGCGCCGACGGCGCCGACCAGACGCTGGTCGAGATCAAGGCCGTCGACGACAGATACCCGCTCTTCGGCGAATTGCGGCTTGAGAGCGGCCGGGCGCTGCAGACGGTCATCGCCGACGGCTCCGCCGTCGTCGTCGACCCGGCGCTGCTGGTCCGCCTCGACCTTGCGATCGGCGACGAGATCGAACTGGGGACAAGACGTTTCCGCATCGGCGACACGATTACGAGCGAGCCCGACCGGCTGGTCGGCGGCGTAGGTTTCGGGCCGCGGGTGATGATGCGCGCGGCGGCGCTGCGCGACACCGAGCTGATCCGGCCGGGCAGCCTGGTGCACTGGCATTACCGGGTCAAGCTCGATCAGGACAGCGACGCGGCGATCGCCGCGCTTTCGGCGGCCGCCGCTGAGCGCTTCCCCAAGGCCGGCTGGGAGATCCGCTCCCGCGCCAATGCTTCGCCGGGCCTGCGGCGCAACATCGACCGCTTCGCCCAGTTCCTGACCCTGGTCGGGCTGACCGCGCTGATCATCGGCGGCGTCGGCGTCGCCAATGCGGTGCGCAGCTTCATCGACGGCAAGCGCGAGGTGATCGCGACGCTGAAATGCGTCGGCGCCTCCGGCGACACGGTGATGAACGTCTATCTCCTGCAGATCCTGCTGCTTGCCGCTATCGGCATATTCGCCGGCCTGGCGCTCGGCGCGCTGCTGCCGGTGCTCGCGGCTGCAGCGTTGAGCGACATGCTGCCGCTGCCGCTTGCGGTCGGGCTCTATCCGCAGGAGCTCGCGCTCGCGGTCGCCTACGGCTTCCTGACCGCGATCGCGTTCGCCATCTGGCCGCTCGGCCGGGCCCGCGACATTCCCGTCTCGGCGCTCTTTCGCGACCGCATCGCGCCCGAGGCGCGGCGCCCGCGCCTCGACCACATGGCCGCCGGCATCGGCGCCGCCGTGACCCTCGCAGCGCTGGCGATCTGGCTTTCCGACGACAAGCGCATCGCCGTCATCTATGTGGTCGCCGCCGCCGGCGCCTTCCTGCTTCTGCGGGTGGTCGGCATCGCCATCATGGCGGCGGCGCGGCGCATCAAGAACGCCCGCACGACCGAATTGCGGCTGGCGATCTCCAACATCCACCGTCCCGGCGCGTTGACGCCGACCGTGGTGCTGTCGCTCGGCCTCGGCCTTGCCCTTCTCGTCACGCTGGCCCAGATCGACGGCAATCTGCGGCGGGCGCTGACCACCGGCATGCCGGCCGAGGCGCCGAGCTTCTTCTTCCTCGACATCCAGAACACCGAGCGCACCGACTTCCTTGCCTTCCTCGAAAGAGAAGCGCCGGAGGCTGCGATCGAGAACGTGCCGATGCTGCGCGGCCGCATCGTCTCGCTCGCCGGCGTGCCGGCCGAGGCGATCGAGGCGCCGCCCCAGGCCGCCTGGGTGCTGAACGGCGACCGCGGCATCACCTATGCCGAATCGCCGCCGGAAAATTCCGCGATCACCGCCGGCGAATGGTGGCCGGCCGACTATGAAGGCCCGCCGCTGGTCTCGTTCGAGGGCGAGCTGGCCGGCCTGCTCGGGCTCGACATCGGCGACGAGGTCGTCGTCAACGTGCTCGGCCGCGAGATCGCCGTCACCGTCGCCAATCTGCGTGCCGTGAAATGGGAATCGCTGTCGATCAACTTCGTCATGGTGTTCTCGCCGAACACCTTTGCCGGTGCGCCGCACAGCCATCTGGCGACCGCGACCTTCCCCGACGGCGGCGCCACCGAGACCGAATTGACGCTCCTGCGCGAGGTCGGGCTTCAGTTCCCGACGGTGACCGCGGTGCGCGTCAAGGAGGCGCTCGATGCGGTCAACGCCGTCGTCGGCCAGCTCGCCTGGGCGGTGCGCTCCGCCTCCAGCGTCACTCTGATCGCCTCGGTGCTGGTGCTCGCCGGGGCGCTCGCCGCCGGCCATTCCGGCCGCATCCACGATGCGGTCGTGCTGAAGACGCTCGGCGCCACGCGCCGCCGCCTGCTCGCCGCCTTCGGGCTTGAATATCTGATCCTCGGCGCCGTCACGGCGGTGTTCGGCGTCATCGCCGGGGCGCTCGCCGCCTGGGTCATCCTGGAGGGGGTGATGGGGGCGGACTATGTCTTCCTGCCGGCGACCGCTTTCGGCTCGGCGCTGATCGCCCTGGCGCTGACCATCGGTTTCGGCCTGATCGGCACCTGGCGGGTGCTCGGCCACAAGCCGGCGAGCGTCCTGCGCAATCTCTAGAGACCGGCTATGACCTCGGAATCACCGACGCAATCCGGGCCCGCAACGGGCGAGCCTTCCGATTGGGTCGTCCGCTTTATCGATGGCGTGACGACGGGCGGCACCGTGCTCGACATCGCCTGCGGCGGCGGCCGCCATCTGCGGCTTGCCCGCGACCGCGGCCATCCGGTCGTCGGCATCGACCGCAACCTTGATGGCGTCGCCGACCTGGCCGGCGCCGCCGACGTCCGGCTGATTGCCGCCGACCTCGAAGACGGCGCGCCGCTGCCGGTCGCCGGCGAAACCTTCGCCGGCATCATCGTGACGAACTATCTCTATCGGCCGCTATTCGCCGACATTGCCAAGGCGCTCGCCGCCGACGGCGTGCTGATCTACGAGACCTTTGCCCGCGGCCATGAGCGCTTTGGCCGGCCGTCCAATCCGGACTTTTTGCTTCGTCCGAACGAGTTGATCGAAGCGTTCGCGCCGACGCTTACGGTCATCGCCTTCGAACAGGGCGAGACCGTTGCCGGAAGCGGCCGCAGGATCGTCCAGCGGATTTGCGCGGTCGGAGCAAAACATGACTGGGCCGAGACACGGCCGGTGAAGAAAAAGTAATCGTGGACGTATTGTATGGTTACCCCCAACCCCGCACCTTGAAGGGGAGGGGAGAAATCCGAGATTGCCGCTTTCGTTCCCTCCCCCCTTGTGGGGGACGGACAGGGAGGGGGGTAGCGGGAACGGACTTTTCAGAGCCCGGCAGCACCAGACTCACCCCTTGTTGAAATCCGGCCGCCAGCCGCGCAGCAGCGCGGCGTTGGAGACGACCGAGACCGAGCTTGCCGCCATCGCCGCCCCGGCAATCGCCGGCGACAGGAAGCCGGCCGCGGCGAGCGGAATGCCGATCAGATTGTAGATGAAGGCCCAGAAAAGGTTCTGGCGGATCTTGCGCCGTGTCGCCTTCGAGATCGAAAGCGCCGCCGGCACCAGCCGCGGATCGGCGCGCATCAGCGTCACCGCCGCCGTCTCCATCGCCACATCGGCGCCCGAGCCCATGGCCATGCCGACATCGGCAGCGGCGAGCGCCGGTGCGTCGTTGACGCCGTCGCCGACCATCGCCACTACATGGCCGTCTTGGCGCCAGGCCTCGATGGCGGCGCTCTTTTCCTCCGGCTTGACCGGCCCGCGCCAGTGTTCGAGGCCGACCGCATCGGCGATGGCGCGCGCCACATCGGCGGCATCGCCGGTCAGCATGCCGGTCGCAATGCCGCGCGCCTTGAGCGTGGCAACCGCCTTCCGGCTTGCCGCGCGCAGCGGATCGGCGAGCGCGATCAGCCCGACCGCGCGGCCGTCCTGGGCGACGATCGCGACCGTCTTCGCCGCCGCCTCCAGCCGCGCCTTTTCGTCTGAGACGGCGTCGATATCGATATCGTTATCGGCCATCAGTTCGCCATTGCCGATCGCGACCGCCGCCCCGTCGACAGTGGCAACGACACCGCGCCCGGGAAAATTGCGGAACCCGGTGACCGGGACCGGCTCAACTCCGGCGGCTTCGGCCTTCCGCACCATCGCCCTGGCGAGCGGATGTTCGCTAAAACCCTGCACCGAGGCGACGAGCGTGAGCAGGCTCGCCTCGTCCATGCCCGGCGCATAAATGTCGGTCACCTCCGGACGCCCTTCGGTCAGCGTCCCGGTCTTGTCGAACAGCACCAGATCGATCCTGCCGGCGCGTTCGAGCGCGTCGATGTCGCGGATCAGGATGCCGGCGCGCGCCGCGGCCCCCGTGCCGGCGACGAGTGCGGTCGGGGTCGCGAGGCCAAGCGCGCACGGACAGGCAATCACCAGCACCGAGACGGCGGCGATCAGTGCCGCCTCGAAGCTGCCGACACTGGCGAGCCAGCCGCCGAAGGTGACGATCGCAATGACGATGACGACCGGCACGAAGATGCCGGCCACCCGGTCGACGAGCCTCTGGATCGGCGCCTTGCCGATCTGCGCCGCCTCAACCAGCCGGATGATACGGGCAAGCACGGTCTCCTCGCCGAGCGCCGTGACCTCGATTTCGAGCGCGCCGGTGCCGTTGATCGTGCCCGCGGTCACCGCATCGCCTGCCGCCTTCGTCACCGGCAGGCTCTCGCCCGTGACCAGCGATTCATCGATCTCCGACGCGCCCTTGGCGATGACGCCGTCGACGGGCACCCGCTCGCCGGGGCGGACGAGTACGCGCTCGCCATGGACGAGCCGGTCGACCGGCACCGTCTCGCTGCCGTGATCGCTGAGCCGGGTCGCGGTTTCCGGCCGCAGCTTCATCAGCGCCCGGATCGCCGCGCTGGTGCCGCGCTTGGCGCGGGCCTCCATGTATTTGCCGAGCAGGATCAGCGTCAGGATCGCCGCCGAGGCCTCGAAATAGAGATGTCCCGCCGCCGCCTCGCCCAGGGAGAGGAACAGCGCAAGGCTGTAGAAATAGGCGGCAGACGTGCCGAGCGCGACGAGCACGTCCATATTGGCCGAACCGCCGCGGAGCGCCGCATAAGCGCCGCGATAGAAGCGCTGGCCGACCAGGATCTGCACCGGTGTTGCCAGCAGGACCTCGATGAGCGGCGGCCAGTGCAGCGAAATTGCGAACGGCATCGCCAGCATCGGCATGAGCAGCGGTGTGGTGAGGATGGCGGCAAAGACGAGCAGAGTGAGCGTGCGCCGTGCCTCGGCGGCACGGCGCGCTTCCGCCGCATCCTCGCCCCGGCGCCGCGCCTCGGCCGCGTCTTCCCTGAGCGTGCCGCCGAAACCGGCCTTTTCGACCGCGGCGATCAGCGCCTCGGGCGCGGCATTGCCGGAAATCGTCGCCCGTTCGAGCGCCAGATTGACTTCCGCCCCGGTGACGCCCGGAACCCGGGCGAGCACCTTTTCCAGGCGCGTCGAACACGCCGCGCAGGTCATGCCGGTAATGTCGAGGCTGGCCGGTTCTTTCGAGTGCTCAATCTGTCTGTCTCGGCGCCCTGCGTTCTCCGTCTCGACGCTCGTCATCTCAATGGCCATAGAACGTCTCCGATTTGCTCTTCAGATAGAGGTTCCGGAGAGGGGAAGGTCAAGCCGTAGCTGTTTCGGACTCAGCGCACGTGCCGCTACGGTGCTCTGCCAGACGCCTTTGTCCGGGAATCCAAACCAAGGAGCACCCATCGGCTCGAACCACCGCGGATTCGATCCTTTCGGGATTTAGGCCGCGCCTAGTCTTCGAATGTCTTCCAAGGCGAGATCGGTTCCATGAGTTCCGGCTTGGGTGCATCGACAACCGTCAATCCGCGCAATCTGGCAAAATCGCGAATTTCCTTGGCCCCTTCGCTCTCAACTTCCACGTCAATGAAGGATTCCGAGCTGGCTGTGACCGAGACATGGCCCAATTCGGCAATGTCACGCGTGATCTGCTCCGAATTTTGTTCATCCTTGGGAAGTACGACGACAAGCTTGTCCATATTCGCACCTGCTTTTCGAGCGCATATAGGCACTGCATGCGCTTTCTTCAACTTCATGCCAAGAGTGATCGGCCTCGGACCGAACCGGTGGAATCCGCGTGTAATCCTATCCTATCATGCCGCGGCCTTCGCGCGTCTGCCCAAGTCCCAGCGATCCGATCGCGGTCTGCGCCATTGCCCACATCGCATCACGCCTTTGGCGATTTGCATCCATTTGCAGGATTTCGGGATTCGCTCCCAGGATCCGCGCGATCGCGCCGACGGCTGCGGGGCAGGCCATAGATGTTCCGCTCATCGGAGCGTATTGATCACCAGGAACGGTCGAAACGACACCGGCGCCGGGCGCGACGATATCGACGTGCGTACCATCAATGCCTTCGTTTGAGAAATTGGCAAAAAAGACCATATCGTCCGGTGAACCCCGATCTTTCGACAAGGTCCAACGGTCATAGGCGGTTTCAGGAAGGCCCGATTCATAGCCGCACGCGGAAACCGAAATTGCATCTGCGTGGCGTGCGGGAAAGGCGACACGTTTGCGGAAGTCATTGCCTGCCGCAGCGACTACGAGCGCGCCCGCATCGGTTGCGTCTTCCACGGCACGACCGACGACGATTTCAGTGAATAGATTCTCGATCTTGAGGCTCAAATTGACCAAATGGCAACCGTCGCTGACCGCTCTTTCGATCGCCTTGTGAATATCGAAATTGGCGGCAACGCCGGTCGCCGAATCTTCGAACACGCGATAACTTCGGATTTCGGCACCCGGCGCGATACCGGCCAAGCCATCATTGCCGCGACCGGCAATTATGCCGGCAACATGACTGCCATGGCCGAGGCTCGTATCTTCATCACCGCTGGCATTCGGCAGGTCAGGGTGCGGCCCGACACCGGTATCAACAACACCGACGACGACACCGTGTCCGTCGGTCGGACCCCCTTCATTCATGAGTTGGCGCAATCCGTCGCGTATCACGGTGGGATCGATAGGTTCCACGGCAATCGTATCGCCGGAATTCAAGTCGATACGCCTATTCAGAAATCCCCAATTTCCGAGAAAACCCGGTTCGACCAATGCTACGGCTCGCCGAGCGAAGGCCGCGCGAAATCCGAATTTTACAACACCAAGCCTATCACTGACGCCGCTATAGGCGGCCGACGCTCCCAATGGGCGGACTTGAACGACCGAGCCGGCAACCGGATCGCCGGTTACCGAGTCGATGATCTTAAGGGTGAAGAATTTGGCTGCAGCCGGACCGCTGTTCAAACGATCGATACGCCGTCCGATCTTCGTCGTCGCAATCGCCGGCTCGTAGTAGACGATCGGATAGTATTTCCCGCCGACAACTTCCGGAGGCACGTCGTCTCGCCCTATATCCAACTCAACACGGGCAGCGCCACTTTCCGGAACGAAATCGATTATTTTTGGTCGAACAAGCGACGGCTTTTCACCGGCCTCATCCCAGACCGCCTGGGAAACCGCGCCAAGAACGCCAACGTCCTCGGCACCGGCACTAAGCGCAAGAACCGTTGCCCCGAGATCCGGGGATGAGCGATCAGGCAAAAATACGAAATTTTGCATAGACTTGCTCCAAATTGTCCTTGTCAGGATTTGCGAAATAGAAATTCATAATAAGCAAATAACAATAGGTTGGTCTATTAAAACGTGTATCATTCGATGATGGTCCGACAATGGCATACTTATGCCAAGGGCAGGCAATTGTGGCTCATCTGATGGGCTCAAATCGATTCGCCGGGGCAGGTGCGGCACGCAATGCAATGCCATCGACGGTGACATTTGCCGCACTCAAGATGGTTCCGCCGGAGAAATGCCGCTCGCTCGGGAAACAGCCCTAAATCCGCCCCTCTTCCACACCGTGGCAGGCGACGTTCTGTTCGCCGCTTGCCCTTTCGGCCGGAACCTCGATCCGGCAGCGCGTTTCCGCATAGCGGCAGCGCGGGTGGAACGGGCAGCCCGAGGGCGGATCGATCGGCGAGGGCAGTTCGCCTTCGAGCCGGATCCGCTCCTTGCGGTGCGCCGGATCGGCGATCGGCGTCGCCGAAAGCAGCGCCTTCGTATAGGGGTGCTTGGGGGTTTCCAGGATCGCTGCGGCCGATCCGGTTTCCACCGGCCGGCCGAGATACATCACCATGATGTCGTCGGCGACGTGTTTGACCACCGCCAGATCGTGGCTGATGAACAGATAGGAAAGGTGCATCTTGTCTTGCAGATCGGCGAGGATGTTGAGCACCTGCGCCTGGATCGACACGTCGAGCGCCGACACCGGCTCGTCGAGCACGAGGATCGACGGGTTCAGCATCAGCGCCCGGGCGATCGCGATCCGCTGGCGCTGGCCGCCGGAGAACATGTGCGGATAGCGCTGATAGTGTTCCGGCCGAAGTCCGACCTGGTCGAGCATGGCCGCGGCCGCCGCGCGCCGCGCCGGGGCCGCCATGTCGGTGTTGATCTTCAGCGGCTCCTCCAGGGTCGAGCCGATCTTCTGGCGTGGATTGAGCGAGCCGTAGGGATTCTGGAAGACGATCTGCACCTTGGCGCGCAGCTTGCGGCGCTCGTCGGCGCCGGCGCGCACCACGTCGATGCCGTCGATCACCAGATCGCCCGCGGTCGGCGGTTCGATCATCGTCACCAGCCGCGCCAGGGTCGACTTGCCGCAGCCGGATTCGCCGACGACGGCGAGCGTCTTGCCAATGTCGAGCGTGAAGCTCGCGCCGTCGAGCGCCTTCAGCACCACCGGTTTCTTGAACGAGCCGCGGGAGACCTCGTAATGGCGGGCGAGATTCTGGGCGTCGACCACGGTTGTGTTCATGCCGCCGTCCCCCCCTTGCCGAGCGGGTAGTGGCAAAGCGCCTCGCCGAACACCGACGTCTGGCGCGGCGGCACCTGCTGCCGGCACAGATCGGTGGTGAACGTGCAGCGCGGATTGAAGCGACAGCCGTCCGGCTGGTCGCCGATGCCGGGTACCGTGCCCGGAATCTGCGGCAGGCGGTCCGACGTCGCCCGCTCCGGCAACGCCGCCAGCAGCGCCGCGGTATAGGGATGGTGCGGCGACGAGAACAGCGGTCCGACATCCTGGCGCTCGACCTGCTGGCCGGCATATTGGACGACGACGCGGCGCGCGGTCTCGGCGACGACGCCCATGTCGTGGGTGATCAGCACCAGCGCCATGCCGGTTTCCCGCTGCAGGCTGAGCAGCAGATCGAGGATCTGGGCCTGGATCGTCACGTCGAGCGCCGTCGACGGCTCGTCGGCGACGAGCAGTTTCGGCCGGCAGGCGATCGCCATGGCGATCATCACCCGCTGGCTCATGCCGCCGGACAATTGATGCGGGAAGGCGGAAAGCCGCGGCTCGGGCTCGGGGATGCCGACCTCCTCCAGGAGTTCGATCGCGCGCGCCCGCCGCGCCGCCCGGTTCATGCCGAGATGGGTCTTCAGCGCTTCGCCGAGCTGGAAGCCGACGGTGAAACAGGGATTGAGGCTCGACATCGGTTCCTGGAAGATCATGGTGATGTCGCGGCCGATCACCTGGCGGCGCTCCTTCGCCGTCATCGCGGCCAGATCATGATCGCCGAACCGCATCAGATCGGCGGTCACCGTCGCCGTTTTCGGCAGCAATCCCATGACCGCCAGCATGGCCACCGACTTGCCCGACCCGGACTCGCCGACGATCGCCAGCACGTCGCCCTCCGCGACGTTGAAATCGACCGAATCGACGGCCCGGAACGGCCCCGAAGCGGTGTCGAATTCAACGGTGAGATTGCGGATGTCGAGGAGGGATTCCGCCATTAGGCTATCTCTCCCGAACCGCATACCGTGACGTGTTTCATTGAATAGTCACTCATTCGCGCCTATATTGAATTGTCGATGAGGAGAGAGAGTCATGATCCGAGGCCCGATTCTGCCAATGGTCTAAAGAGAGGAACGCCCTTGTTCGTCAATCACGGGGGTGATCTCGATATTCTCGATCTGTCCATCCGAACTCAATTCCTTGATATAGGTCGAAAGCGCGGTAAGCGCTGCGGTGCCCGCTTGTGAAACGGATTTCGCCAAGCGGTTCCAGCTTTCGACCGCTGCCAATTGCCGCTCGTTGTTCAAATCTCGAAACACCTCCGTATTCATTTGGAAAAGTGCGGCGTTTGAACTTGCATCCAATCTATAGAATCGAACAACTGGACGTATGACCCGCGCCGGCAGTAGCGGCAATTCACTGATCATGGCGTCAAAGACCGCGTTATCCAGGCCCGGAAAAACAAACGGATCAAAGCTCTCACCGCTCCTGGAAAACCGTGATCTGATTGACTCGATTTGAGCATCGTCAAGCGAGGGCGCTTGCATTTCGAGATTGGCTTCGATTTCCGAATAAAGCGCCACGGCTAAATCGCAACGCCGTTGCTGCCGTGATCGCTGTTCCTTTTCCTGCTCTTTCTGCCGGCGACGATTTTCGCTCGCGCGTTCCCAAGCGCGGTTCGCCAGCCACGAAACAACACCGATGGTCGCGGCGATGATCACTGCGCCGGCGGTGCCGGTAAGCGATTTGACAGCGGCAATCCTGAGAGCAGGATCCTGAAGACCAAGGATATCCAGCAACCATTCCATCACGATCGCTTCAGTTTCGGGTCGAGCGCGTCGCGCAAGCCGTCGCCGATCAGGTTGATGGCGAGCACGGTGGTGAGGATGGCAAGGCCCGGGAAGGTGACCACCCACCAGGCGCGCAGCATGAATTCCCGCGCCTCGGCCAAGAGCGTGCCCCATTCCGGCGTCGGCGGCTGTGCGCCCTGGCCGAGAAAGCCCAGCGCGGCAACATCGAGGATGGCGGTCGAAAACGCCAGCGTCGCCTGCACGATCAGCGGCGCCAGGCAGTTGGGCAGGATGGTCATGAACATCAGCCGCAGCCGCCCGGCCCCGGCGACGCGCGCCGCCACCACATATTCCTTCTCGCGCTCGGCCATCACCGAGGCGCGGGTGAGGCGGACGAAATGCGGCAAGAGCACGATGCCGATGGCGTTCATCGCATTGACCAGCCCCGGCCCCAGCACCGCGACCAGAACCAGCGCCAGAAGCAGGCTCGGGAACGACAGAATCACGTCCATCACCCGCATGATGAAGGTGTCGACGAAGCCGCGGAAATAGCCGGCGATGAGGCCGAGCAAAATGCCCCCGGAGAGGGCGATCGAGACGACGACGCAGCCGATAAACAGCGAAAACCGCGAGCCGTGGATCAGCCGGGAAAGAACGTCACGGCCGACCGCATCGGTCCCCAGCAGAAACCGCCATTGCCCGCCCTCCTGCCAGACCGGCGGGACGAGCAACGAATCCCGATATTGCAGATTGGGTTCGTGCGGGGCGACGATATCCGCGCCGATGGCGACGAGAACCAGGAGCACGAAGAACCAGAGCCCGATGACGGCGCCGGTGTTTTCGCGGAAATAGTACCAGAACTCCGCCAGAACCGCCCGTTTGACGTTGACGCTGCTGGAGACTGCGACATCGGCCATGGCGCCCCCCTATCGCTGATGCCGGATACGGGGATTGACCAGCCCGTAGAGCACGTCGACGGTCAGATTGACCAGCATGACGATGACCGCGATCATCAGCAGCCCGCCCTGCACCGAGGGATAGTCGCGGCGCGAGATGGAATCGACGATCCATTTGCCGATCCCCGGCCAGGAGAAGATCGTCTCGGTCAGGATCGCGCCGGCGAGCAGCACGCCGACCTGCAGGCCGATCGTGGTGATCACCGGGATCAGGGCATTTCTGAGCGCGTGCAGGCCGATGACCCGAACCGGCGGCAGGCCTTTCGCTTTGGCGGTGCGCACATAGTCCTCGCCGAGCACTTCCAGCATGGCCGAGCGGGTCTGGCGGGCGATCACCGCCATCGGGATCGTGCCGAGCACGATGGTCGGCAGGATGAGATGGCTGAGCGCGCTGCGGACCGCGCCGGGCTGTCCGGACAGGAACGCATCGACCGTCATCAGCCCGGTCACCGGCTCGAAGAAATAGAGCAGCGATATCCGCCCCGAGACCGGGGTCCAGCCGAGCAGCCCGGAAAACAGCATGATGAACAGCAGGCCGAGCCAGAAGATCGGCATCGAATAGCCGACCAGCGCCGTCGACATCACGGAATGGTCGAACACCGAACCGCGCTTGACCGCAGCGATAATGCCGGCCGGCAGCCCGAGCGCGATGGCAAAGATGATGGCGCAGATGGAAAGCTCCAGCGTCGCCGGAAACAGCGTGAAGAACTCCTCGAAAACCGGCTTCTTCGTGACCAGCGAATTGCCCAGATCGCCCTGCAGGACGCCGACCAGATAGTCGAAATACTGCTCGTAGATCGGCCGGTCGAAGCCGAATTGCTTGAGCAGCTCGGCGTGCCGCTCCGGTGTCAGGCCGCGCTCGCCGGCCATCAGCAGCACCGGATCGCCGGGCAGCAGCCGGATGAAGCCGAAGGCAGCGATCGTGACGCCGATAAAGGTGGGGATCAGCAGCCCGATCCGCCGAAGCAGGAAGGCGAGCATAGGCGACCGGTGTTTTCAGGGATTCGGACACTTCGCCTGAAAAGAGGCGCCGGCACTGCCGGCGCCTCGATTTTGGCGAAGCGGCGTTACTTCAGGTCCACATATTTGAAGATGTGGCTGCCGAAGGGATGGATTTTAAAGCCCTCGACCTCCTTGCGCATGGCCTTGAAAACGACCGAATGGGCGATCGTCGCCCACGGCGCCTCGCGCTTGAACACGACCTGCGCCTCTTCATAGAGCCTGGTGCGTTCGGCAACGTCGGAGGTGACCTTGGCCTTCTGGATCAGGTCCTCGAACTCCTTGTTGCACCATTGCGCGCGGTTGGAGCCGCCGACACCGTCGCAGCCGAGGAGGACGGCCAGGAAGTTGTCCGGGTCGCCATTGTCGCCGGTCCAGCCCAGGAGCACCGCGCCGTCGCGGTCTACGTCCTTGGAGCGCTTCAGATACTCGCCCCATTCATAGGAGACGATCTCGACCTCGACGCCGATCTTGGCAAAATCCGACTGGATCACTTCGGCCATCCGACGCGCGTTCGGATTGTAGGGCCGCTGCACCGGCATCGCCCAGATCTTCATCTTCAGATCGGTGACGCCGGCCTCTTCGAGCATCTTCTTGGCCGCGTCCGGATCGTACGGGTCGTCCTCGATCGCGTCATTGTAGGACCAGATGGTCGGCGGGATCGGGTTCTTGGCCGCCTTGCCGGCGCCCTGGAACACGGCGTCCAGGATCGCCTGCTTGTTGACGGCCATGTTGAGCGCCTTGCGCACCTTGGCGTTGTCGAACGGCGCGACCTTGGTGTTGTAGGCGAGATAGCCCACATTCAGGCCTTCCTGCTCAGGCAACTGAAGGTCGGGATCATTGCGGATCGCGTCCAGATCGGCCGGGTTCGGATAGGGGTTGAAGTGGCACTCGCCGGCCTTCAGCCGCTGATGGCGGACGGAAGGATCGGTGGTGATGGCGAACACCAGATCGTCGATCTTCGGGCGGCCTTCCCAATAGTCATCATGGGCCTTGTAGCGGATCACCGCGTCCTTCTGATAGGCGACGAATTTGAAGGCGCCGGTGCCGATCGGCTTCTGGTTGAGGTCTTCCATCTTGCCGTCGGCGGCCAGCTTGTCGGCGTATTCCTTCGACACGATCGAGGCGAAGTCCATGCCGAGATTGGCGATCATCGGCGCTTCCGGCCGGTTGAGGACGAATTTGACGGTGTAGTCATCAACCTTCTCGACGCTCTTGAGCAGATCGGGCATCGACATGCCGTTGAAGTATTCCCACGCCGTACCGGCGGTGTACTGATGCCACGCGTGGTCTTTCTTCAACTGCCGCATGAACGAAAAGACGACATCGTCGGCGTTGAAATCCCGCGTCGGCGTGAAATAGTCGGTGCTATGGAACTTCACGCCCTGGCGCAGCTTGAAGGTGTACTCGAGGCCGTCATCGGAAACCTCCCAGCTTTCAGCGAGGCCGGGATCGATATTGGTGGTTCCCACTTCGAATTCCACCAGCCTGTTGTAGACCGAATTCGATGAGGCATCGAAGGTCGTGCCGGCGGTATAGAGCGCCGGATCGAATCCTTCCGGCGAGCCTTCGGAGCAATGTACGAACGTTTTCGCACTCGCGGTGCCGGCAAACGCCGTAGCCGCAAGAAGAGCGACGGCAAGCGCCGTCTTGCGTGCAAACATGTGATACCTCCTAGAGTTACTAATGCTGCCGATCGGGTCAGGCAGCGCTGGCCCAATTTAGACCTCTTACACTGCGTCACCGCAAGGCCAATTTTGAAAAAACGCTTCTGCTTAGGCCGATTTGACGGCGTCTAGACCGGCTCCCCGGAAGCCTCCGCGGCGGCCGTTTCCGGTACAAGATTGCCGAACGTCTCAGTCGACGCGACGCGCAGCACTTGCCGGCGCCCGCGCAGCGCGATCTCGCTCCACCGGGTTTCGGCGAAGCGGAGGCCGCCATGCTTCAGCACCACCTCCGAGGCCACGGCGACGGTGCCGAGCTCCTTGTTGGCGCTTTCCAGACGGCTTGCCGTGTTGACCGTGTCGCCGAGCGCGGTGATCCCGGCATTGGTGCCCGCCGCGCCGACGCGGCCGAGGATGACCGGGCCGGCATGAATGCCGACGCCGATCCGCAAGTCCTCGCCGAGGTGATCGCCGAACTCGCGATTGAGGGCGTCGAGCGCATCGCCAATCGCCCGCGTCGCCTCAAGCGCCTGCCGGCACCCGGCATCGAGCCCGGACGAGATGCCGAAGATCGCCATGATGCCGTCGCCGATGAATTTGTCGATCTGCCCGCCCGAGCCTTCGATCGCCGCGGTCATCAGCGCCAGGTAGCGCTTCAGCAAAAAGACCACGTCATAGGGCAGGCGCTGTTCGGAGAGCGCGGTGAAGCCGCGCAGATCGATGAACATGATCGCGACCGAACGCTCCACCCCCCATTCGAACTTGTCGTTCGCCGATTGCAGCGCCTTTTTCCGGTCCGCCGGCAGCATCGGATGCACGGTCAGATCCCGGCTCGGCCGGATCTGGCAGGCGAGCCGGATCCGCGGTTCGGCGGCGATGCGGTCGAGCACCGTCCGCTCCATGCCTTCGGCCGGATCGAGCGTTTCGAGCCCTTGCAGGATCACGGTCCGGCAGGTCGAGCAGCGGCCGCGTCCGCCGCACACCGAAGTGTGCGGAAAACCTGCCAATTGCGAGATTTCGAGCAGGGTCGATCCCGGCGGCACCTTATGTTGGTGACCGCCCGGATAGGTGATGGTGATGCGCTGCGCGCGCAGCGACCAGAGATAGCGCAGCAGCGGCACCGCAATGGCGATCGCCACGGCCGCCGCGAGGATCAGGTGCCCGATGTCGATCCAGCCCAGAAGGATTCCGGCCGCCTCCGGGCTCGGTATCGATATCCGCTCCGCCGGCCCGGACTGCTCGGCGACCAATCGCCGGGCGGCATCGATCCACCCGGCTATCGCGGTGATCGGCAGCAACAGGGCGAACGTCAGGAGCGCCGGAAACGCCTTGTCATACCAGGGCTTCAGCCGCAGCCACAGATGCAGCCCGATGACGCCGTGCAGCCAGACGACGATAAGCAGCGCGCTCTGGATCAGCGCATAGTTCGGCCACAGAAACGGCAGCGCGGCGGTGTAGTCCGTATCCATGCCGAAACGCCCGGCCCCGGCCCGGAAATAGACGGCGTGCACGATCAGCTGATAGGGGATCAGGAAGCCGAGCACGAGTTGCAGCCACATCATCGGCGAGAACTGGAACGAGCGCCGGCCGATCGTCCTGAGCAGCGCCGAGACAACGTGATAGAAGAATGCCGTGAGCAGCAGGATCGTGCCCGGCGGCGAGCGCCAGACCGCCTCGCGGACCTCCTGCATCGCCTCCATCCATTCGATCGAGACGAGGCCGAGCGAATGGTTGAGGAAGTGCAGCAGCGCATAAACGAAAAGGACGAGGCCGGAGGCGAGATGCAGCCGCTGGCGCAGACCGCCCGCGCTTGGAATCGCGCGGTCGGTTTTGTCCTCGACTGACATTCATACCAAGGTCAGATAATTCTGACCCCTCTGACCGGGATGATTTTTCGCCGTGGCACGAAGCGTCCGAGCGCGGTGATGCCATAGCATCATAAGCGAGGCGCGACACAGCCACGGCGGAAAAGCACTCGGCCTTCGGTGGGCCAAATCGGTCCATCGGGTGCGTTGCGGCGCTTGCCCGATGCACCACATCGCGCTACGCGCCGCGCCTGCCCGAGTGAACCGATTTGAGCCCATCAGATGAGTCAAACTCCACGACGGTTGGTATTAACCGCGTATGCGGCGTAGCGCAGCGTTCCTGCGTTGCTTCGTCGACCTCTATCGGTGCGATACGCTTGCGCTTAGCACCCGACAATTACGCCTTGCCGGAAAGGCTCGCCGTGAGCCAATTGTCGATCTCGGCGCGGTCGGGTCTCAGTGTCACGCCTTCGCCGCCGCTGAATTCGGCCCAGGCGGGGAGGAGCGCCGCGTTCAGCGCGACGAGCACGGGGATGCCGGCGCCGACGGCTCTGGCGATGGTGTCGCGCAAGCCGCGGCCGTCGGCCTCCTGCTTGCCGAACTTGTTGAGGACGAGGATGTCGAGGCCGCGTTCGAGCGAGGCATCGACCAGGCCGACCATCGTCGCAAGCGCCGCCGGATCGAGGCGGCAGCCGTCAGATTCCGAACCGAGGTCCTGCGAGATCGGGATCACCCGGCCGCTGGTCAGCTCCTCAAGGCTCATGTCGCAGCGGCATTCGCCGGGCACCTCGACATTCGACTGGGCAACGCCGCCGACCCGGTAGCCGGCGGCGCGGAGGTCGCGGGCGATTTCCGAAATTAGGCCGTCGATGCCGGCCTCGCCTGCGTGCACGATCGCGGCGAGCGGCAGGCGGGCCGGGGCGTCGGCCGCGGGCCCGTCTTCGGTCATCGATGGGTTTTCGGCGGTCATTGCGTGTTCATAGCGGAGCCTTGCGGTCCTGACTATCAGGTCACGCGCACGGCGCATTGATCTTGGTCAGGCGGGGGTGGGCGCGTGGACCCGGTTAACCCTCCCCCTTCAGGGCGAAGGTGGACGGCGCGCCGGCGCCGGCCGGGTGGGGGTATACGCAAACATTTGCGCCATCGAACAGCGTCGTTGTTCTTTTCTTTTGACCCCCACCCCCGACCCCTCCCCACAAGGGCAGGGCTATTGCATATGAGTAAAGAGTTCGAAGAAGAAATCTTTGCTCCAAGCAGCGAGTTTCATTTTCCGCGCGACGGAACGTTTATCCGGATG
>JANQEG010000046.1 GCA_028278505.1 Rhodobiaceae bacterium | reverse complement strand
GGAGGATAGGGTCGAACCCGCCAAAAACCCATTCGCACCGGAGAAAGTGTAAACAATCTCTCCGGTATCATCCGTAAACCATGTGTCCAGAATGGACCCCAATGTTGATGGTGCCGCAAGAGGGATTCGAACCCCCGACCTACGCATTACGAATGCGCCGCTCTACCAACTGAGCTATTGCGGCCCGATGACCGGTCCGATCCTGCGCGGCCGATGGCCGGTCGATGCCGCCGTTGACGCCGCAGGAAAGCGAGTCCGAACCGCCGCCTTGATACCGGCAAGCCGGCCGGTTTTCAAGACAAACGCGTTCGGTAAGGCGGCCGGCGCCGGGCAATGGCGCAAGGCCGCGCCAATTCCCGGCGGGCGCTAGGGTCTGGCGGCACCAGGCCCGGCGGCGGAGCGCCGCCCGGGCGACCCGCTCAGAACAGGCGCATGCGCTTCGGGTCTTCGCCGTTTTCCGGTCCGGGATCGTCCGGCGCATGATTGAGCGGAAAGCGCACGACCGGCTCTTCGCTCGACGCAACGTCCGACGGCCGCGCGGCTTCCGGTCTCGGCGAGGCCTCAGGCTTCGCTTCGGCACCCGCCTTTTCCGGTTCCGGTTTGGCGGCCTCCTCCGGCGCGTTCGGCTTGGCGTCGATGACGACCGGCTTTTCGGCCGAGCCGCCATTGGGCGGCGCGAAATCGGCCTCGCTCCATCCGGTTTCCGGTCCGGCGATCTGTTCCGCCGGAACCTTCCACTCGAAGGCGTCGATGCGGCCGGTGATCGGCGAGACCGGCGCCCAGCTGTCGCTGACATAGCCGTCCGCGGTCCAGGCGGCATCGCGCGGCGCCCGCACCGCCCGTCCCAGCCATTCGCGGACGCGGCCGCTGTCGCCGTATTCGGCCTCCTCCAGCTCGGCCATCAACAGGCAGGCGCGCTGGGTCGGCGTCACCTTCAGGAAGGTCCCCAGCACCTGCCGGGCTTCGAGGAAATCGCGGGCCTCGATCGCGGTCGCGGCGAGCGCCAGCGTGCCCTCCTGGGTGTTGGGGTGTTTGTGGATGAGCGTGCGGATCCGCTTCAGCCGGTCGCGGGCCGAGTCGCCGGGGCGGGCATGGGCGTAGATCTCGGCAATGTCCGGGTGCGGGGCGAGCTTCCAGGTCGCCTCCAGAACGCGGGTCGCGCGCCTGAGATCGCCGGCCTGGGCATGCAGCCGCCCGGCAACGACCGCGGCGGGCACGAGATCGAGGGCGAGGCGGTGGGCCTCGCCGGCAAGCGCCAGCGCCCGGTTGGGCTCGCTGTCTTCGAGTTCCATCGCCTGTGCGGTCAACAGCACGGCCCGATGCCGGCGCGCGGTCTCCTTGTCGATCAGCTTGTTGTCGGCGTTGCGCTGCAGCGTCTTCAGCGCCGCATCCCAGTCGTTTTCCGCCGATTGGAAGGCAAACAGCGCGTCGCCGGCCCAGCCGAGGCTCGGCGCGGTCTGTGACGCGCGGGCGGCATATTCGCGCGCCGCCGCCCGGTCGCCGGCCCGCTGGGCCTCGACGAACAGGCCGTGCAGGCCGAGCGCGCGGGTTCCCGGCTCGTCGAGCATCGCCGTGAAGGCGCCCTCGGCGCCGGTCCGGTCGCCGTGCAATTGTGCCGTCTGCGCCTTGAGCAGCAGCGTCAGCGGTTCGTCGGACAGCAGCCTTTCGGCGTTGTCGGCGCACTGGCTCGCAAGCCGCGGATCGCCGGCGCCGACCGCGATCATGCCGCGCGACAGCGCCTGGTAGCCGCGCTCGCGGCGCCGATCGCGGAAAAACCCGCCGACCGCCCCCGGGCTGTGCAGGACGAACCGCGCCAGCGACCAGACGGTGATCGCGACGACCGCAAGGATGCCCAGGCCGATGAGGCCGGCCATCACGCTGGTGTCGACCTGCTGGTTCTGCCAGACGATCTGGATGTCGCCGGGCCGATCGGCCAGCCAGGCGAACCCGGCCGCGGCCAAGGCGACCACGAGCAGATAGATCACAACACGTATCATCGTCGGCTCGTCCTCCGCGATTACTCCAGGCCGGTCATCATTGTGTCCGCGCCTCTGGCGATGAAAGCACATTTTGAGCGGTTGCCGCTACCAGCCTGTCGGTCCGAGCGCGCGCATCGGCCGCCTCGTGCCACTCGGCGAAGGCCGATTTGGCCGCCTCCGGCAGCTTCTCCCATTCGGCGAGCGCCGCCGTCAGGTCGCCGGCAGCGAGCGCGGCCTTGATGCGCGACAGCACCGCGTCGGCCGCCTTGCCGTCGACCGCCCCGACCGGGCGAATGCGGACGACGTCGCGGGCGCTTCCCCAGAGCTGCGATAAAATGTCACCACCGGCGTCTCCCGTCTCCCGCGCCTGCCAGGCGGCGGTCATCTCGGCCATCTTGGCGGCCAGATCCGCCATGGTGGCAACGCCGCTCTCGGCATAGGGGCGCAGCGCCTCGACCGGTTCGGAGGTGCCGGCGATCTCGGCCACGGCCGACAGTTCACCGGCGAACGGCTTGCTTCCGGCCGCGGCGTTCTGCAGCGCGCTCACCGCAATGACCGCCGCCGAACGGGTCCACGTCGCACTGTGGCGAGACGCCGTTTCTGCGGCCGCCAGACGCTGATCGAGTGCGGCCATGGTGCTGTCGGTTGCGGCCCGCGCAGCCGACAGATCGGTTTTGACCGCCTCGATCGCGGCGCCGATTTCGGCGCGGACGGCGGCAAGGTCGGCATTGACGGTTTCGGGGAGTTGTCGCAACGACGACACTTCGGCGGTCAGGTCATCGGCGCCGGTTTCGAGCGTCGCCACCTGGCCGGCCAGTCCGCGAAGCGACTCCTCCACCATCGCGAACCGTTCGCCCCAGCCGGCAAGGTCGAGCCTGGCGATGTCGTTGCGCAGGGGCGCCACCGCGGCGAGCGCGATGCGGGTCTCGGCGGCGAATGTCTCGAATGCTGAGCGGAACTGGGTTTCGGCCGCGGCGCTGGCGGCGGCCGTTTCGGCCGCGCTGAGTGCGGCAGTGGCCCGGTTGGTCGCGGTCTCCGCGGTGGCCAGCGCCGCCTCCAGTCGGGTGCTGAGGCCGGCGAGTTCGTCCTTGACGGTGGCGATCGCGATTTCGGCGCCGGCGGCGCCGCTCGTCAACCGCTCGCGGACCGTCGTGATCTCGTCGATCAGGGCGGCAATGCGCTCCGCCTGAGACGCCGCGGCATCGCGGGCGGCGGAGATGTCTCCGGCCGCGGCCGCGGCAACATTGTCGATCCGGCTCTCGATCGCGGCGATGCCGGAACCGGCAATCTCGCTGAGACGCGCCGACAGGGCCTGGAGTTCGCCGCGCACCGCTTCGACGCCGTTGCGGCCTTCGCCGATGCCGGTCTCAATTGCGGTCAGCCGGTCGGCCAGACTGATCGGCCCGAGCGCATCGCGGTCGGCCTGGGCGGCGGCCTCGATTGCGGCGACGCGGCTTTCGACGCTTGCCAGTTGCGCGGTCCCGACACTTTCGCCCTGTCGCTGGTCGAGTTCGGCGATGCGTGCCGCCGCCCGGTCGAGATCGCCGCGCAGTTCGGCAAGCCGGGCGGTCGGGCCGAAGGGAAGCATGCCGGCCGTTTCAACGGCAAAATAGATGGCGAGCGCGATGCCCCCGCCGACGATCGCGGAAATGACGACCCGGAAGGTCGATTTCTCCTGGTCGGCCTTGACCGGCGCCGGGCCGCCGCCGAAAACCGACCTGGCTTCGGTCGGCTTCGCCGGTTCCGGCTTTTCCGGTTTCGGCTGGGCCGCCTCCGTCTTGGCCGACGTGGTCTTGGCCGCGTCCGGCTTCGCGGCTGCGGGCTTCGCGGCTGCGGGCTTTGCCGCCGCCGGCTCGGCCGGCTTCTCCGCGGGTTTGGCCCCGGCTTTCGGGTCCGGTTTCGACGCGGCGTCCGGTTCGGCTTTTGCGGCCGGTGCTTCGGCCTTGGTCTCTGGTTCGGCTTTTGCGGCCGGCGCTTCGGTCTTGGCGGCCTTGTCGTCGGGCGCTTTCGCCTTGGCCGTGTCTTTTTCGACTTCGGTCGCCTTCAGATCGATCGTGACCGGCTTGACCGCCCGGTGCTTGCGCCCGCCCGTGGTCCCGCCGTCCTTTTTTCCATCGCTTGTCATGCCGTCATCCCTGCCGCATCCGCTTCACCATTCTTCGCCGCGCCGGTCCATAGCACGCGTTTGCAGTGAATTTAAGATGGATCGCCGTGACGCGCCACCTCACGCGAACCGCGACTAACTTTCGTGCGTCAAACGGTCCCGTTCGGCCGCATCGGCCGAAATGGCGTCAAGCATGGCCTGTTCGGTCGGCTCGGCGGCGACAATGCTTTTGGCAAAGCCGGCCGCGCCGACCGGCTCGGCGACCGCCGCCGACAGGCAGAAGGCGGTCATGTACGCGGCGGCAGCGGGTGCTGCGGCGGCGAGAAGCGCGCAGAACTGGGCGGCGGTGCGGCGCGAGTAGAAGACCGCGCCGTCGACCTCCCGTCCGACAAGCGCGTCGCGCGCCGCCGGCGAAAACGCGGTCACAGGTTCGGCCGCATAGACGATGGCGAGGTCGACGGTGAAACCGTGGCGGGCAAGCTTCTGCTCCAGATCGCCGGTTCGGTCGCGCCCGGCGGCGTAGAGCAGGGGGCCGGCATCGGGCGTCAGCGACCGGCCGATAAGGGCGACGAGGTCGTCGACGGCGCCGCCGGCGCTTGTCGTTTCGGCAAAGCCGGCCGAGCGGGCGGCTTTGGCGCTGGCGTCGCCGACGGCGAATACCGGCAATTGGGCAAGACGGGAATAATCGGCACGGTGTTCGAGCGCCCGGACCGCGCTGGCGCTGGTGACCAGGATCGCCTGCAGGCCGGCGGTGGCAATCTCGACGTCGTCGAAGAAGACCAGCCGCAGCATGGGCTCGACAAGGACGCTGTGCCCGAGCTTTTCGAGCGCTGCCGCGGTGCGTGTAGCGCCCGGTTCCGGGCGCGTCACCATGAGGCGCATCAGGGCGAAATCCCGAGCCTGGCAAAGAACTCGGCGCCGGCGCGCCGGCGCAGTTCGCGCCCGGCATCGGCGCCGAGTGCGGCGGCATCGGCAGCCGCGCCGCGGCGCTCGACCGCATAGGCCTCGCTGCCGTCGACGGACAGGATGATGCCGGAAAAGGCGATCCCGTCGGCCGTCGACAGCGCCAACCCGCCAATCGGGGTGCGGCACGAGCCGTCGAGTTCGGCCAGAAACGCGCGTTCGGCGGCGAGCGAGACCGCCGTCGTCTGGTCATGGATCGGTGCGAGCAAAGACCGGATATCGTCGTCATCCTCGCGGGTTTCGATGCAGATGGCGCCCTGGCCGACCGCCGGCAGGAACTCGTCGGTCTCAATCACCGAGGTGATCTCGCCGGCAAGCCCGAGCCGGTTGAGGCCGGCGGCGGCAAGCAGGGTGGCGTCGACGACGCCTTCGGCCAGCTTCTTCAGCCGCGTCTGCACATTGCCGCGATAATCGACGACATCGAGGTCGGGCCGCAGCCGGCGGACCATCGCCTGACGCCTGAGCGACGACGTGCCGACCCGGGCCCCTTGAGGCAGATCGGCGAGGCGCGCCGCCTTCGGGCTCAGAAAGGCGTCGCGCACATCCTCGCGCGGCAGGAACGCGGTCAGCGCCAGTCCCGGCGGCAGCACGGTCGGCATGTCCTTTGACGAATGCACCGCCAGATCGATGTCGCCGGCAATCAGCGCCTCCTCGATCTCCTTGGTGAACAGGCCCTTGCCGCCGACTTCGGCCAGCGGCCGGTCGAGGATGCGGTCGCCGCTGGTCTTGATGATGACGATGTCGAAGCGCTCGGCGTCGAGGTTGTGGACGCGGGCGAGCCGGTCGCGGGTCTCGTGGGCCTGGGCCAGCGCGAGCGCGCTGCCGCGGGTTCCGATGCGAATGGTCTTGGAAGGCACGGGGGGTGGTTCCGATTTTGTCCTGGTTCAAAGGCGGCGGCGATGATAGGGCATTCGCCCGCAGACGCAATCCGACATAGGGTCTGTAAAGAATGGCCGGTCAAGCAACAGCGCTGGTGCTCGGCATCGAGACGAGCTGCGACGAAACCGCGGCTGCGGTGGTGGAGCGCGGCGCCGACGGCCGCGGCCGCATCCGCGCCGATATCGTCTTGAGCCAGATCGACGATCACGCCGCCTTCGGCGGGGTCGTGCCCGAGATCGCCGCGCGCGCCCATGTCGAGGTGCTCGACCGGGTCATCGCCGAGGCGATGGCCGAGGCGGGGTTCGGCTATGGCGACCTCGATGCGGTTGCCGCGACCGCAGGGCCCGGCCTGATCGGCGGGCTGATCGTCGGCCTGACGACCGGAAAGGCGGTGGCGCTCGGCGCCGGCAAGCCGTTTGTCGCCGTCAATCATCTGGAAGGCCACGCGCTGAGCGCCCGGCTCAGCGACGGCCTCGACTTTCCCTATCTGCTGCTCCTGGTGTCGGGCGGCCACACGCAGTTCGTCGCCGTCGACGGGCTTTGCCGCTACCGGCGCCTCGGCACCACGATCGACGATGCACTCGGCGAGGCGTTCGACAAGACGGCGAAGATGCTCGGCCTGCCCTATCCGGGCGGCCCGGCGGTCGAGGCGGCGGCGGAAAGCGGCGATCCGGGGCGGGTCGATCTGCCGCGGCCGCTGATTGACCGCGACACGCTCGACTTCTCGTTTTCCGGGCTGAAGACGGCGGTGCGGCTGAAGGCGGAGGAGATCGCGCCGCTGTCGGACGGCGATATCGCCGATGTCTGCGCCAGTTTCCAGGCCGCCGTCGCCGACATCGTCGCGGCGAAGACGGCGCGGGCGATCACCGCCTTCCGCGCAGACTATCCCGCTGGCGATCGGCCGAAACTGGTGGTCGCCGGCGGGGTTGCCGCCAATGCGGTGCTGCGCGCCGCGCTCGACCGGGCGGCGGCGAACGCCGGCGCCGATCTCGTCGCGCCGCCGGCGCGGCTTTGCACCGACAATGGCGCAATGATCGCCTGGGCCGGGGCCGAACGCTACGCCTACGGGCTTGTCGACGGCCTCGATTTCGCCCCGAAAGCGCGCTGGCCGCTGGATGAATTGGGCAGGAACGGGACCGTCTGACCGTGTTCACGGCCGGTCGCCCCGCGCCGGCAGGCGACCGAACACGCCCTCAAGCGCCAGCCCGATCGACAGCAGGTGCCGGTCGGTATAGGCCGGCCCGTCGAGGGCGAGGCCGACCGGCAGGCCGTCCCCGGTCAACCCGATCGGCAGGGTGAGCCCCGGCAGGCCGCCATTGGCGCCCGGATCGGTGTTGCGGATGAAGGTCTGGAAGGTCGGCACCTGTTCGCCGTTCAATTCGACGGTCTCGGCGGAGCCTTCGATCGGCCCGGCGGTCAGCGGCGTCGTCGGGAAGATGATCGCGTCGAGGCGCCCGGTCGTGAAGGTTTCGGCATAGGCCGCCCGCAGCCGCGGCCGAAACGTCCCGATCGCGGCATGGTAGACATCGTCGGGGATCGCCTGGTCGCCGAGCACCGCATCGTTGAGGATGGCGCGCAGGTCGGCGCCGCCGACCCTGGCGGCGATCTCCTCGATGGTGATGCCGGCCTCCCAGTCTTCGAGGAATTCCGGCAGGTCGCGGCCAACCTCCCAAAGCGCGATCGGAAAGCTCAGCTTGCCGTTGAGGTCGCGCACGTCGGAAAGATCGACGGTGACCAGGGTGACACCGGCTTCGCGCAGCTTCTCGATCGCCGCGGCAAAGAGCCGCTCGGTCTCGGCATCGAGACGGGCGACGAAGGCGGCCGGGACGCCGAGCCGCAGTTCGGACAGCTCGGCCGGCGCCATCGCGGTCGGCAGGCCGGTGATTGCGCCGTCGAAAAGGACGAGGTCGGCGACGCTGCGGGCCATCGGCCCGGCGGTGTCGCGGCTGGTCGAGATCGGCACGATGCCGGCCTGCGGATAGCGACCGATGGTCGGCCGCAGGCCGGTAATGCCGTTCAAGGCCGCGGGAATGCGGACCGAGCCGCCGGTGTCGGTGCCGAGCCCGGCCGGCGCCAGCCGCGCGGCGATCGCCGCCCCGGTGCCGCCCGACGAGCCGCCGGCGAAGCGTTTCCGGTCATAGGCGTTGGCGACGGCGCCATAGGTGGCATTGATCGAGGTGATGCCGAAGGCAAGCTCGTGCATGTTGTTCTTGCCGATCAGAATGGCGCCGGCATCGGCGAGCCGCTTAAGCACCGGCGCCGTCCGCTCCGGAATGAAGCCGGCAAGGCCGGGGGTCGCCGCCGTCATTGGAATATCGGCGGCGGCGATGTTGTCCTTGACGACGATCGGCACGCCGTGAAGGGGACCGACCTCCTTGCCGGCGGCGATATCCGCATCGGCGCGGGCGGCCATGTCGCGGGCGGCCTCGTCGACGACGGTGATGAAGGCGTTCATGTCGGCATTGGCGGCGATGCGGTCGAGAAGCGCGTCGACGAGATCGGCGGATTTCACCTTGCCGGCGCGGATGGCGGCCGCCGCCTCGACGGCGGTCAGTTCGAAAACGGGCGGGTCTTCGGCACGTGCCGGCGTCGACAGCGCGGCCGCGGCCAGGATCGCGAACACCAGCAGCAAACGGACCGGCATGGCGGTTCCCTTTCCGAAAAATGGCTCAACAGCATCTCGAGCGCTTTCGTTTGAATTGCATCACGTGAAAGCGCTCCCTTTGTTTGTCTTGAAACCATGCCGCAATTCACCGGCCGATGCATCGAAAATCGGCAGCGAAAGAGGGCAGCGCGGGGCGACGGACCTCGACCCTTGCCGTATATTAGATCGTTCTTAATTTAAGAATGAAACAGGGCGTGCAGACGCTTGAAGACCATAACGACGGGCAGGAAAGGGGGCGATCATGGCGATCGAATTCAACGGCAAATCCATCGCGGCGACGGCCAATGGCTATCTGGAAAACCTGGAGGATTGGAGCGAGGACCTCGCCGGCCACATGGCGGCGCTGGAAAATATCTCGCTAAGTGCGCGGCACTGGGATTTGATTGCCTATCTGCGCGATGAGTATCTCAACCACGCGCAGAACCAGCCCAATACCCGCGCGATCGTCAAGGCGATGTCGGAGAAGTGGGGCGAGAAGATCGGCCAAAAGGACGTCTACGCGCTTTTCCCGCTCGATCCCTCCAAACAGGGCGGGCGCATCGCCGGCCTGCCGGAGAGCCGGCGCAAGGGTGGCTACTGACCACCGCCGTCCGGTGGGCGTATCCGGTGTCTGCGGCTGGTCCGACCTTTCTTTGTCGTCATTGCCGGCTTGTCCCGGCGATCCGGCCGACAAGCGTCGGCACAAGCGGCCGGGATACGCGGGACAAGCCCGCGCGGTAATCCAGTTCTGCGCCTGCCGCCCCTGGATTGTTTCGCCCGGCTGCCGCCGGGGTCGCCATGACGATGGAGAGAGGGTCGAAGCAGTCTTAAAGACTGCTTTGCCGGAGGGCAGTGTTATGAAGCGGACATTGCCGGTTAAGGCTTCAACATCTCGGCCAGCAGCTCGAACTCGGCGGCGCGTGCCGAGGTCCGGCGCCAGACGAGGCCGATCCGGCGCGGCGGCGCGTCGGCCAGTTCGACGAGGGCAATCCCGGTGCCCTCGGCAATGCCGGCGGCGACCGCCAGTTCCGGTAAGAGCGTGACGCCGAGGCCGGCGGCGACCATCTGGATCAGCGTCTGCAGGCTGGTCGCCTCGAAACTTCGGCCGTATTGGCGGGCGTCGAGATGGCAGGCGGCAAGCGCGTGGTCGCGCAGGCAGTGGCCTTCCTCCAGCAGCATCAGCTTCTCGCCTGAAAGCTCGCTTTCGGTGATGCGGCGGCGGGCGGCGAGCGGATGGGTGGAGGCGCAGGCGAGACGGAACGGATCGTCGGCGATGACCCGAAGGGCGAGATCGCCGGTCGGATAGGGCAGCGCCATCAGCACCGCGTCGAGCCGGCCGTCGCCAAGGCGGTCGAGCAAAGCCGCGGTCCGATCCTCGCGCAGGTAAAGGCGCAGTTCCGGATAGGCGCCGGCAATGCGCGGCATCACCAGCGGCAGCAGGAACGGCCCGATGGTCGGGATGATGCCGAGCGCCAGATCGCCGGTGAGCGGCGCCCGCGCGGCGGCGGCAAGGTCGACGATGTCTTCCGCGTCGCGCAAGAGATGCCGGGCGCGTTCGGCGATCCGGCGGCCGATCGGCGTCAGCATGACCGAACGTTTGGTCCGCTCCGCCAGGTCGACGCCGAGGATCGTTTCGAGTTCCTTGATGCCGGCGCTGAGCGTCGACTGGGTGACGAAGACCGCGTCGGCGGCGCGGCTGAAGTGCTTTTCGTCGGCGAGGGCGATCAGATAGTGGAGCTGTTTCAGCGTCGGCAGAGCCTTCATCGATCCGAATTCCGATTAATCGGATTTGTCGATATATAGAATCATATTAATTCATTTCCAAAATTATTTGCCAGTGCCTATCTTGGTCTCAACCGATCGAGACGAAAGGAGCGCAACATGACCACGACGATCGATATCGGCATCACTACGGCGGATCGCCAAGCGATCGCCGGCGGGCTCGCCCGGCTCTTGGCCGACACCTACACGCTTTACCTGAAAACCCATAATTTTCATTGGAACGTCACGGGTCCGATGTTCAACACGCTGCATGTGATGTTCGAGCAGCAATACACCGAACTGGCGATGGCGGTGGATGAGATCGCCGAACGCATCCGCGCGCTCGGCGTGGCGGCACCGGGCTCCTACGCCCAGTTCGCCGACCTGACCAGCATTGCCGAAGAGACCGGCGTGCCGTCGGCCGAGGCGATGATTGCCCAGCTCGTCACCGACCAGGAAACTGTGGTGCGGACCGCGCGCGAGGTCTTCCCGCTCGCCGATGGCGCCAATGACGAGCCGACGGCCGATCTGCTGACCCAGCGCATGCAGGTGCACGAGAAGACCGCCTGGATGCTGCGTTCGATGATCGCCTGATCCGGCGATCGGCAGGCGGCGGAGCGCGACCGGCCGATGGACAACATCGCCAAGGCCGATCCGGACTATGGAGCGGGCGTTGCCGAACGCCTGGGATTGCGCTCGCCTTCGCTTTTGGCGGCCGAATAGGGCCACCCGCTCCGTGCCGCCCGGGATCCGTCCCGGGCGGCGCCTCTTCCACTCAGAGACGATGACGACGGGCAGGAACCCGACGGAGACGACGATGGCGCTGGCCTTGAAAACCACCTCTTACGGCATTGTCCACGTCGCCGTGGCGACGACGATCGCCTATCTTCTTACAGGCAATCTTGCCGTCGCCGTCGGCATCGGCCTGATCGAACCGATAGCGCAGACCGGCGTCTTTGCCGTGCACGAGATAATCTGGCGGCGGATCGAGCGGCGGAAGCCGGCAGCAGCGGTGCGGACCGTGCAGCCGCAAATGACGACGGCCTGACCGGGTCTTTTGGACGCCGAAAGTGATCAGGGAAATGCCCGAACCCGAAGGGTTCGCAAGGCCGAACGGCCGTCGCGCGGTCAGCGCGCCCGTCGGAGCCGGTGAGCGAAGCGAACTCGGCGTGAGACAAAAAAAAGATCCGAACCCGCAGGGTTCGCAAGCGCGACCGCGCGCCGGCCGGTCAGAGCCTGCCCCCGGCTTGAACGGGGGCCGCCCCCGTCGGAGCCGGTGAGCGAAGCGAACTCGGCGTGAGACGGAGAAAAACAAACCCGTCCTCCTACGCCCGCCTGCCTGCGCCAATGCTCCGGCAGGCAGGGGCTTCGGAGGACACGCCTACGCCTATGTCGCCTTCGGCTGGCGAAGCCACCCGAAGCCGAAGGCGTAGGGTGGTGGGCGCGACTGGGATTGAACCAGTGACCCCTTCGGTGTGAACGAAGTGCTCTCCCGCTGAGCTACGCGCCCGAGGCCGCCCGATGCGCCGTCTGCCGGCGCCCGGGCGATGCCGCAAGGTGACGGCGATATAAGGGGCGGCGTCAAGCGAAGTCAAGCGGTGCTGCGGGGTTCGCCATGGCCGAACAAATGCGGCGCCAGCGAAGTGATCTCGTCGAACAGATCGTCGAAATGGGAAATGATCCGGTCGGCGCCGAGTTCGGGAACCGGGATCGTCGTATAGCCGAAATCGACGACGATGACGGGGACGCCTGCGCCCTTTGCGGCGGCGACGTCGTTCATTGAATCGCCGATCACGATCGTCGCCTCGGGCGCGGCGCCGGCGGCCGCGATCGTCTCGCTGATGTGGCGCGGATCGGGCTTGCGCACATCGAAGGTCTCGGGGCCGGCGATCACCGCAAAGCGGTCGGCAAGGCCGAGTTCGGACAAAAGCAGCTTCGACATCGATTCCGGCTTGTTGGTGCAGACCGCGAGCGCAAAGCCGGCTTCCTGCAGCCGGTCGAGCGCGGCCTCGGCGCCCGGAAACGCATGGCTCTCATTGGCGATGTTGGCGCCGTAATGGACCAGGAAATCGGCGAACAGCCGCTCCAGCCGGTCGTCGGCAAGCTCGGTCCCGTTGGCGGCAAAGCCGCGGGCGATCAATGCCTTGGCGCCGTCGCCGACCATGTCGCGGGCGGCCGCAAGCGTCACCGGCGGCAGGCCCTCGGCGTCGAGCAGATGGTTGAGGGTGAAGACCAGATCGCCGGCGGTTTCCACCAGCGTCCCGTCGAGATCGAATATGGCAAGTGGTCGTGACATGGATGCTCCGAACAGACAGGCTTTCGCTAAACGGCGGAGGAGTGCGGCGCAAGCCCCCGGTTTGTTTTTTTCCCGTCCGGGCGCAGCGTCTTGCCGCCTTGGCGCCGTCCGGGACGCATGATAAGAGCCGGGGTGGGTGACCGCACCTTGCTCAAAGCTAAGCCCGCCGGCCGGCGCGACAAGGCCGGGATCGTTTCCCTGGAGACCGAACGCGATGAAACTCGCCGATCCGACGCTTCTGAAGACGCAGTGCTATATCGACGGCGAATGGGTCGGTACGGCCGAGCGGGACGTGACCAATCCGGCGACCGGCGAAGTGATCGCAAAGGTGCCGGTGTTCGGCGGTGCCGAAACCTGTGCGGCGATCGCCGCGGCCGAGCGCGCCTTCGGCCCCTGGGCGGCGAAGACCGCCAAGGAACGCAGCGCAATCCTGAGGCGCTGGTACGATCTGATCATCGAGAACGCCGACGATATCGCGCTCTTGATGACCAGCGAGCAGGGCAAGCCGCTGGCCGAGGCCAAGGGCGAGGTCGTCTATGCCGCCGCCTTCATCGAGTTCTTCGCCGAGGAGGCCAAGCGCATCTATGGCGAGACGATCCCGACCTTCCGTCCGGACGCGCGCATCGTCTGCATCCGCCAGCCGGTCGGCGTCATCGCCGCGATCACGCCGTGGAACTTCCCGGCCGCCATGATCACCCGCAAGATCGGGCCGGCGCTGGCGGCCGGCTGCACCGCGGTGTGCAAGCCGGCGACCGATACGCCGCTGACGGCGCTGGCGCTGGTCGCGCTCGGCGAGCGCGCCGGCCTGCCTGCCGGCGTCTTCAATCTCGTCACCGGCCGCTCCGGCGAGATCGGTGACGAGATGACGTCCAATCCGACGGTCAAGGCGATCACCTTTACCGGCTCCACCGAGGTCGGCAAGGTGCTGATGCAGAAGGCGGCGTCGACGATCAAGAAGGTCGGCCTCGAACTCGGCGGCAATGCGCCGTTCATCGTCTTCGACGATGCCGATCTCGATGCGGCAGTCGAGGGCGCGATGGCCTCGAAATACCGCAATATGGGACAGACCTGCGTCTGCGCGAACCGGCTCTATGTGCAGGACGGCGTCTATGACGCCTTTGCCGAGAAACTGGCCTCGGCGGTGATGAAGCTGAAGGTCGGCAACGGCATGGAGGTCGGCGTCACCCAGGGGCCGCTGATCAACATGGATGCGGTCGAAAAGGTCGAAGAACACATCGCCGATGCGGTCGGCCAGGGGGCGCAGATCGTCGTCGGCGGCAATCGCCACGACCTCGGCGGCACCTATTTCGAGCCGACGGTGCTCAAGAACGTGACGACCAGGATGCTGGTCGCCCGCGAGGAGACTTTTGGGCCGGTGGCGCCGCTGTTCCGGTTCGCCGACGAGGACGAGGTGATCACGCTCGCCAACGCCACCGAATTCGGCCTTGCCGCCTATTTCTATGCCCGCGATCTCGGCCGCGTCTGGCGCGTCGCTGAGGGCCTCGAATATGGCATTGTCGGGATCAATTCGGGCATTATCTCGACCGAGCTCGCACCGTTCGGCGGCGTCAAGGAAAGCGGTCTCGGCCGCGAGGGCTCCCGGCACGGTATCGAGGAATTCGTCGAGATCAAATATCTGCTGATGGCCGGGCTCGACAGATAGGCGAGGCGCGGCGGATTTCGGGAAGGAACGGGGGATGAGCGTTGAGTTGAAACGTGCGGCGGCGGCGGCGGCGGTCGATCACGTCGAGCCGGGCATGCGGCTCGGTATCGGCACCGGTTCGACCGCCGACGAGTTCACCAGACTGCTCGGCGACCGGGTCGCCGGCGGCCTCGACATCATCGGCGTGCCGACCTCGGAGAAGACGGCCGAACTGGCACGCGGGCTCGGCATCCCGCTGTCCACGCTCGACGAGACGCCGGAACTCGATTTGACCGTCGACGGCGCCGACGAACTCGACCGCGACCTGCAACTCATCAAGGGCGGCGGCGGCGCGCTGCTGCGCGAAAAGATCGTCGCCGCGACCAGCGCCAGGATGATCGTCATTGCCGACGACAGCAAGCTTGTGGACACGCTCGGCCGCTTCCCGCTGCCGATCGAGGTGGTGCCGTTCGGCCTTGCGGCGACGCGCAACGCGATCGCGGCCATGGCCGGGGCCCTCGGCCTTGCCGGAGAGATCGAACTGCGCGGCGGCGATGCGCCGTTTCTAACCGATGGCGGACATTATATCCTCGATGCATCTTTTGGCCGTATTCCGCAGGCAAAGGCTCTCGCCGACGGGCTTTCGGACATCCCCGGCGTGGTCGAGCACGGTCTTTTCATCGGTCTGGCGAGCAAAGCGCTCATTGCCGGCGCCGACGGTATAAATGTGGTGGGCGCATGACCGGCGCTCGACCGCAGCAAGACATGGGAGACATGAACATGTTGAACAAGATCGCGAAGCCGCTTCAGGCCGTCATGGCGGTTGTCGCCTTGTGCGGCCTGCTGGCGGGGGCGGTTCAGCCGGCCGCGGCCCAGGTCACGGCCGAGCACCGCGACATGGCCGGCAAGCTGGTCAAGATCATCCGTGCCGATGCCGGATTCGATCAGATCATCCCGGCCATTGTCGACGATGCGAAAACGCTCTTCATTCGCACAAATCCGGACCTGTCCAAGGACATCACGGAAGTCGTCGACCAGATCGGCGAGGAGCTCAAGAAAACCCGAATCGACCTGACCGCCAAGATCATCGATGCCTATGCGGAGACCTTCACGGCCGATGAGCTGGCGCAGATCATCGCCTTTTACGAGACGCCGGCCGGCAAGAAGCTGGCCGATAGCGCCGATCTGTTGACGCTGAAGACGCTGGACGCGGTCCGCGCCTGGGGCGACAAGATGAGCGAGGATATCATCGGCATGATCCGCGCCGAGATGCTGAAGCGGGGTCACAACCTTTAGAGCGTGGCGATGACGTCGAAACCGCATCCCGATGGCACCGGCGAGACGGCGGGCGCGAAATTCGCCGCCGGCCGTAATATCGCGTTGAAACTGCCGGCCGACCACTACGCCGAGACGCTCTCCTTTTATCGGGACGTGCTCGGATTTCCCGTCGAGATCCGCGATCCGATGACGGCGATCGTCACTTTCGGCCCGATCCGGCTGTGGCTCGATCAGGTGCCGGGGCTGGGGCAGCCGGAACTGTGGCTGGAGATCGAGACCGACGACGTCAAGGCCGCTAGCCGCCGGCTCGCGGCGGCCGGCATCGACCGGGCCGATGCGATCGAGCCGCTGCCCGAGAAGCTCGACGGCTTCTGGGTGCGCAGTCCGGCCGGCATGGTGCATCTGATCGCCGCGATCGGCGGGTGATACCGGCGGTATTTGCACTTGACTTCGCAGACGACGGGAATTCGTTGATCTTCCTCGTGATTTCCTGACTAGAAAGAGTCCATATCAAATTCTCTTGGTATGACCGTATACCCCGGGAGCAGGGAATGAGCCGGTACGACTATGATCTCTTCGTCATCGGTGCCGGCTCCGGCGGCGTGCGCGCAGCAAGGATGTCGGCCGGCTATGGCGCGCGGGTGGCGATCGCCGAGGAATACCGGGTCGGCGGCACCTGCGTCATCCGCGGCTGCGTGCCGAAAAAGCTGCTGGTCTACGCCTCCCGGTTCGCCGAGGAGTTTGAGGATGCCGCGGGGTTCGGCTGGAGCGTCGGCGAGGCCCGTTTCGACTGGGCGACGCTGATCGCCAACAAGGATGCCGAGATCGCCCGTCTCGAGGCGATCTACAGCCGCAATCTGCAGAATTCCGGCGTCGAGATCATTGCCTCGCGGGCGGTGCTGCGCGACGCCCACACCGTCCACCTGGTCGCCGAGGGGCGCGACGTCACGGCCGATTACATCCTCATTGCCACCGGCGGCCGGCCGGCCTTCGACGATCGGGTCAAGGGCATCGAACACGCGATCTCCTCCAACGAAGCGTTTCACCTGGAGGAGAAGCCGGAGCGGGTGGCGATCGTCGGCGGCGGCTATATCGCCGTCGAATTCGCCGGCATCTTCAACGGGCTCGGCGCGGAGACGACGCTCATTTATCGCGGCCCGGAAATCCTGCGCGGCTTCGACGACGATCTGCGCCAGGCGCTGCACGAGGAAATGGCGGCGAAGGGGGTCTCGATCGTCACCAACCGCGTGTTCACCCGTATCGACGAATGCGGCGACGGGCTCGAAGGCGAACTCGACGACGGCACGCTTGTCAATGTCGACCAGATCATGTTCGCCACCGGCCGGCTGCCGAACACCATCGGCCTCGATCTGGAGCGCACCGGCGTCGAACTGGGCTGGAACGGTCATGTCGTCGTCGATGCCTATTCGCGCTCTTCCGTTCCCAACATCTTCGCCGTCGGCGATGTCACGCATCGGGTCAATCTGACGCCGGTGGCGATCCGCGAGGGCGCGGCGTTCGCCGAGACGGTGTTCAACGACAATCCGACGGCGGTCGACCATTCGCTGATCCCGACCGCGGTGTTCTCCCAGCCCGAACTCGGCACGGTGGGACTGACGGAGATGCAGGCGCGCGAGATGTGCCGGGTCACCGACATCTACCGGGCGAGCTTCCGGCCAATGAAGGGCACCTTGTCGGGGCGCGGCGAGAAGATGCTGATGAAGCTTATCGTCGACGGCGAGAGCGACCGGGTCGTCGGCTGCCATATCATGGGACCGGATGCGGGCGAGATGATCCAGCTTGCCGGCGTCGCCATCGGCATGGGCGCGACCAAGGCGGATTTCGACCGCACGATCGCCGTGCACCCGACCGCGGCGGAGGAACTGGTGACCATGCGCGAGCGCACCGAGCGCCATGTGCGCGAGGATGCGCTCGATCACGAGAACGACGTGCCGGCGCCGAGCATGGTGGTGGCGGCGACGCCCGGGCATCGCGCCGACCATCCGACGATCGCGGTGCGGCCGGCGTTGCCGGAGGATGCGGCCGTCTTGTCGCGGATCTATCTGTTCGCCTGGCAGGCGGCGATCGGCGGGCATCTGCCGGGCAAGGCGTGGCGGATCGTGCGCGACGACAAGCCCCAGGACGCGATGATTGCGGCGCTGGGCGACAAGATCGTCGTCGCCACGCTCGGCGGCACGCCGGTCGGCTTTGCTGCGGCAACGGACGAGCCGTGCGCGCTTTCCGAACTCTGGGTCGAGCCTTCGGCCTGGCGCCGCGGCGTCGGCACCGCGCTCGTCACCGCGCTCGAGGCAGGTGCGCGGTCAGCCGGTTGCACAACGCTCACGGCCGAATTGCTCGCCGCCAATCACCGGGCGCAGAAATTTCTTGCCGCGCGCGGGTTTTCGGTCCTGTGCGACGAGACCCGGCGCGACGATCTGCTCGACGCCGACATCGACTGGACGGTGATGGCGAAGCCGCTGGCGTGACGCCGTCCAAATCGAGGCTTTCGCGTATTCAATTAGCCGGCAAATTCGGTCGGGTTTCTGCGCCTGGCATAATGCGCAAGCGCCACCAAGAACCGCCGGTTCTGCGCACAGCAGCCCAGCGCCCTTTGCTCAGCCTGGATTGCCGCGCTCACTGGCGTTCGCTCGCAATGACGAACCGATAGATTTCCGACCGTATAAATTGGGTCGATAATTTTTACGCCTGGCAAAAGCCCATCATAGCGGCCGGCATCAACGCTCCTTTGGCTGGGCGGTCGACAAATCGATCCGGGTCACCGTCAGGCCCTGTTTCCGAAAAAGCTCGATCAGCCCGGTCTCGCCGGGCAGGTGCAGGGCGCCGACGGCGATGACGGTGCCGCCGGTGTGCACATGCGGCAGGGCGCGCTCAAACATCAGCCGGTTGCGGCGGTCGACGAGCTTATCCTGAAAATCCGCGTAGCCGTCGCGGATCGCGGGATCGCTGACCAAGTGGAAGGAGAGCGGCACGACCATGGCGACGCGTTCGTCGAGATAAAGCTGCACCATGGTCTCGTGGATGTCGTCGACGCGGTCGAACAGTTCGATGCCGGCGCGCAGATAGGCGATCTGATAGCCGAAATCGAGCGAATTCATCGCCGCGATCTGCTCGTCGATCGTCTCCAAACCGACAAGTTCGGCGCCGGCATTGATCGCATGGGCGGCAACGACGGAATCGAGCGCCGGATGGCCGTTCTGCTGCAGGTGCAGCTCGCACAGGGGCAGCGCCAGAAAGGTGGCGACCATCCACGGCTGCAACGAGCGGGCGACGCTCAACGGCAGGCCGTAGTTCTCGGTGGCGGCGCCGAGCGCGGCCATCTCGGCCTCGCTCAGATAGTCGTCGAGCACGCCTTTGGGCCCGAGCAGCAACAGCCCGATATTCTTCATGAAGCCGGACATCATCGCCGCCTCGTCGGTCGCAGCGATTTCCGCCACTTCGACGGCGATGACCCGCGCCCCATCGAGGGCTTGGCGCAGCGGCGCCGGAAATTCCACGAGCCGCGGATCGGAGAGGTGCATGGTGCCGAAGAGATAGGAGGGCGCAGTGCCGGCGCCGTCGATACGCCAGAACAGGCCGGTGTGGTTGGCCTCGCTTTCGGCCTCGGCTGTTATGGCGGAAAAATCATCGGGATCGGAATGCTTCAGTTCGGCGAGGATGTCGCTGCCGCCGCAGGCGGCTGCAGCCGGTGCGGTTTCTGCCGCGGCGGTGAGCGGGCCGGCCAGAATCGCCGATATCAGAATCGCCAGCCGGGCGATCGATCCGAATACGCGCATTTTCGGCCCTCTGTTCCGTCGTTCGCGGGCGTGTACATCATGATTGCCGGTCGACGACCTTGGATGGTGCGGAATTGCGGTGAAAGTGCGGTTAAGGCGTCAAGCGTTACTCGTGGTCCGGTCGGTCCGCATAGATATCGGCCCGGGTCGGCGGCAGGCCGGAGGCGCCCCTGTTGCGCTTGGAGACAAGGGTCTGGAACAGCCCGATCGTGCCGCGGGTGAAGCCGAGCGAAACGCCGATCAGATAGGCGACCCAGAGCCGGTAGCGTTCCGGCCCCACTTCGGCGATGGCCGCGTCCCTGTTCGCCATCAGCCGTTCCGCCCAGATCCGCGTCGTCAGCGCGTAGTGTTCGCGTAAAGCTTCGATGTCGTGCACCTCGAAGCCGAAGGCCTCGAACATGCGGGCCGTGTTGCCGATATAGTCGACCTCGCCGCCGGGGAAGATGTAGCGGACGAGCGAACGGTATTCGGGCCGCTTGCGGTGAAACGCCTTGTCGGTGCGCTTGCCGCGGCGGGTGATGGCGTGGTGGAGGAAAAGGCCGCGCTCGCGCAGGAGCCCGTGCACCTTGCGGAAATAGGTCTCGTGATTGACAAAGCCGATATGCTCAAAAAGGCCGATGGCGGCGATCTTGTCGAAGCTGCCTTCGACATCTTCATAGGAGCCGTGTTCGATCCGCACCCGCCCGTCCAGGCCGAGCCGGGCGACCTTGTCGCGGCCGTAGAGATATTGCTGTTCCGACAGGGTCACACCGTGCACCGTCACCCCGTAATTCCTGGCCGCATGGCAGGAAAACGCGCCCCAGCCGCAGCCCATGTCGAGCACGCGGTCGCCGGGCTCAAGCCGCAGCTTGCGGCAGACATGGTCGATCTTGGCGATCTGCGCCTCTTCAAGGGTTGCGTCCCAGCGCGGAAAATAGGCGCAGGTGTAAAGCATTTCGGTGTCGAGAAAGAGTTCGTAGAAGGCGTTTGAGACATCGTAATGGTGTTCGATATCGCTCTTCGACGAACCGGAATGGGCGGCGACGCCTTCGCCCTTGCCGATATCGGCCGGTGCGCCCGGCTTTGCCGCCAGTCCGAGACCGGCCTTCAAGAGCAGTTTCGGGTCCAGCGATTTCAAGAGCTTCTTGGTCTTCACCTTGGGGCGGCGTTCGGCGAGGTCGAACAGCGTGCCGCCGCTTATGTCGAGCCGCCCGGCGGCATAGAGCCTGATCAGGGTGTCGAGCTTGGGCCGGCGGATGAGGCTCGGCAGCACGCCCGCATCGGCGATGACGAGGCGCAGGCCGTCGCTGTCCCGGTCGTCGGCGATCCTGGAGCCGTCCCAGAGTTCGATGGCGAAATCGAGGGCGAGGCGCTCATGGGCATGGGTCATGAGCTGGCGCGCAAGCGCCAGAGTTCGGGCGTCGGCGGCGCTCACGCGGGCGGCCTCCTCAATCGGTTGAATCGGGAGACCCTATCCAAGCCAGCAATCCGCGGCAATCGTCCGAACGACGATTGCGCTTGGCCGTTGCCGTCCGGTCGTCGTCAGACGAACGCGATCTCGTGGCTCAGCGGCAGGCGGCGGATACGCTTGCCCGTCGCCGCATGGATCGCATTGGCGAGCGCGGGTGCCGCCGGCGGCGTTCCGGGTTCGCCGGCGCCGCCCATGCGCGGCGAATTCTCCAACAGCGCCACCTCGATCTTCGGGCATTGCGCCAGCGTCATGAGCGGGAAGTCGGGGAAATTCTCCTCAACGACCATGCCGTCTTCGAAGGTGATTTCCTGGCCGATCGCCTGGCTCAGTCCGTAGACGATGCCGGACACCATCTGCGCCTCGAAAATCTCCGGATCGAGCACGAGGCCCGGATCGGCGGCGCACCAGACCTTGTCGATGCGGACCGTATCGTCGACGATTTCGACCTCGACGACTTGCGCGACCCAGGTGCCGAAAGAGAGCACATGGGCGATGCCGATTCCTCGACCGGCCGCGCGTGGCGTGCCCCAGCCGGCCATGTCGGCGACCGCCTTCAAGGCTTCCCGCGCCGGCCGGAACCGGTCGTCGCCCATCAGGGACAGCCTGAAATCGAGCGGGTCCTGCCCGGCCTTTTCCGCCGCCTCGTCGAGGAAGCATTCGTGGAAGAAGCCGTTGAAGGAATTGCCGACCGACCGCCAGAAGCCGGTCGGTATGGACAGATCGGCGACGGCAGCCTGATAGCGGCTGTTGGCGATCGTAACCGGCTGGTTGAAGGCGCCGTCGAGCACCGATTTGTCGTCACTGGCCGGGCTCAGGTCCGGGAAGGTCCGTCCCAAGACGCTCTTGATCGGCGACGGCGAGGCGATCTTCATGTCGAGCGCGGTGAGGCCCGTTCCGGGCGTGACGCGGGCGCAGAACCGGCCGCGGGCGATCGGCCGATAGGCGTCGTGGCGGATGTCCTCCTCGCGGGTCCAGGTCACCTTGACCGGGCGGCCGTTCGTCCTGGCCGCAATCGCCGCCGCGTAAAGGGTGAAATCCACCTCCGAGCGGCGTCCGAAACCGCCGCCCAAATGGGTGGTGGTGACGGTCACGTCTTCGCTCTCGATCCCGAGCAGCGAGGCGCAGGCCATCTGGACGATGCCGGGCGCTTGCGTTCCGGTCCAGATCTCCAGCTTTCCGGCATTGAAACGGGCCGCGGCGGTCATCGGCTCCATGGTGGCATGGGCGAGATAGGGGGCATCGTAGGTCGCCTCGATAACCTCCTCGGCCGGTGCATCGGCGAACGCCGCCTCGACATCGCCGACACTGCCCATTTCGAAGCTGGGTTCGGCGTCGAGCGCCGCGTCCAGAACCTTTCTGATGGTGGCCGAATCGGCCGGATAGGGCGCTTCGCCCCACTCCACGTCCAGCGCCTCGGCGCCCTTGAACGCCGCCCAGGTGTTTTCGGCGACGATGCCGAAGCCCTTGCCGGTCGCCGTGTCGAGTTCGACGATATCGACAACGCCGGGTATTGCGAGCGCCGCAGCCGTGTCGACGGAGACCGGTCCGGCGCCGAAACGGGGCGACATCTTCACCGTGCCGTAGAGCATGTCGGGAAGGCTGACATCGATGGCGAAGATGCGCCCGCCGGTCACCTTTTCGCGGATCTCGACGCGGGATTGCGGCTTGCCGAGAAGTTTCCACGCTTCGCGTGGCCGCAAGTCCGGTGAGGAAGGCGGGTCAAGCGCGGCCGCGGCCGCGGCCACATCACCATAGCCGAGTGTGGCGCCGGTGGCGGGATTGGTGATCACCCCGTCGGCGGTGGTCAGCCCCGCGGCCGCAACGCCCCATTTCTCGGCCGCCGCTTGGACCAGCACATGGCGCGCCGCAGCACCGGCCACGCGCATCTTCTCGAACCCGTCGACCATCGCCGACGAGCCGCCGGTGACCTGCAGCCCGAGGAATTTTGAGACCACGCCCATCGCTCCGCGCGCCATTTCGGCCATGAAGCTGTCGTCGAAGACGGGGAAGGGGCCGCCTTCGGCCAGCATCGCCGCATTGTAATAGGCGCTCGACGCGGGCCCATGTTCGACGGCCACCTGATCGAGCGACACGTCGAGTTCTTCGGCAACGAGCGCGGCAAGGGTCGTCTGCACGCCCTGGCCCATCTCGGCGCGCGGCGCAATCAGGGTGATGGCGCCGGCGGCGGAAATCTTGACGTAAGGGTTGAAGACCGCTTCGCCGTCCGCGGCCGTCGCCGGCAGCGGATTGGGATAGGGCCTGCGATAATAGTAATAGCCGACAGCGAGACCGCCGGCGCCGATCGCCGCAAGGCCGAGAAAGGCGCGGCGGGTGTATTTCAGTGCCCGTCCCATCGCCTTACGCTCCCTGCTGCCGGGCCGCCTGGCGGATGGCGGCTCGGATTCTCGGATAGGTGCCGCAGCGGCAGAGATTGGTGATTGCTTCGTCGATTTCCTCATCGGTCGGGTTTGGCGTCGCTTCGAGCAGCGCCGCCGCAGCCATGATCTGCCCGGCCTGGCAATAGCCGCATTGCGGCACCTGATGATCGATCCACGCCTGCTGGACCGGATGCAGCGTCTCGCCGTCGGCGAGGCCCTCGATCGTGGTGACCGCGCCTTCGACATCGCCGATGCCGATCGAGCAGGACTGCATCGGCTCGCCGTCGATCAGCACCGTGCAGGCACCGCAGGCGCCGACGCCGCAGCCGAATTTCGGCCCCTTGATGTCGAGCAGGTCGCGCAGAACCCACAACAGCGGCATTTCCGGATCGGCCGTCACCTGCATCGTTTCGCCGTTTACCGTCAGCTTCATCATCGCCTCGCTCGAAAGTGCATTTAAGTGACCAATGTTCACTTAAATGCCGCCAAAACAGCTTCCTGTCAATAAGTGAACGTCGTTCTTTTATTGATTTTCTCGTGAGCGGCGGATATCAGTTGGATATGAATAGGGAAATTTTCCAGCGGGCGCGTTCGCCGGAGGAAAAGGCGCAGCGCGCCGAGGCGATATTGTCGGCGGCCGCCGAAATGCTCGATGCCGGCGGCATCGAGGCGGTGACCCTGCAGACGATCGCCGCCCGCGCCGGGATCGTCAAGTCGAGCATCTATCGCTATTTCGAGAGCCGCGAGGAAATCCTGCTGCGGCTGTTGCTGGCCGATCTGACGGGTCTGGTCGAGGTCATGGAGGAGGCTTTTCAGCGGCCGCTGCCGGTCGAGGCCGTCGCCGAAACCATGGCCGGCGCGTTTGCCGCCCGGCCGCGGCTGTGCCTGTTGATCAGCCAGCTCGCGCCGACGCTTGAGCGCAACATTTCCCCGGAGACGCTTCGCGACGTCAAGACCCGGCTGATCGGCCTCGGCGGACGCGCGGCCGGGGCTTTCGGCACGGCCGTGCCGCAACTGGCCGAAGCTGAGCGGTGGACCGTGAGCAATACGCTTTTCACGCTGGTCGCCGGCTTATGGCCGATGACCAATCCGGGCCCCGATCTCGCCGCGCTCCTGGAGGAACCGCAATTCGAAGCGTTCCACAGGGAATTCGGGCCGGCGCTCCATGCGGCAGCGCTCCTCGTCCTCACCGGTGCGGAACGGGTGAGTAGAGCGGGACAAGCCTGAATCCGCCGCCTCGGGAGCGGGGATCGGGCCGTTTCACACGCTCGGCACCAGCCCCGCAATATGTTGAGCATTTAACGAAATATTCCGTTGGCGGGACAAGCGTGCGATCGAACACGTTAGCCGAGCGCGGCGAAAATGGTCTTGATTATGAGACTGATCATACCGTCCCGAAAACGCTTGAGCCGGGTCGCAGCGATGCCGACACTTGTCAACGCATGCATTTCCGCCAAGTCCGCACGCATTTTCAGAAGAAATCTGAACTCGTCAGCGGTCAACTTGCCTTCAGCGAGTGCGATGGTCCACCGTTCGACATCGTCGCGTGTTGCGCTAATGAAATCCTCGAAATCGTCTTTGGCGTGTTGGACGAATTCTTCAACGGTGTTTTTTGCGAGGTCAAGGATACCCTTGCGCAGCTCATCAATAATATCATCGATTTTCATGTTCACTATCCACTCGTGTCGGTGACGCTCTTACAGGAAGCGGCTTTATTCTTATTTACCTCTAGGCAGATTATGTAGTCGTAAGCCCGGCCAATACCTGTTTTTGCCTCCTGACGGAAGAATTCAGAAACAGCTTTCCCGTTTAAACCTTTCCAATGGACTACATATCCGCCAACGAAATTGTGGTCCTTTCTGCGAATTCTATCCCATTGTTCCGCAGTGATTTGATTGTTTGGTGTGCCGGCCGCAAATTCGTAGGCGGCATCGATATCGACCAACAATTTCTCCACCGTTGAAGAGTGCTTCCCGTATCCCTCCGCCGACAAATCGATCATAGCCAACGAACGCGCCTTTAAGCTTGTCGCATTCTTGTAGCCTTCAAGACTGTAATCGGCGATGATTGGCGCGCATGCCGTTACAAACAGAACAAACAGCGGCCCGACAAGCCGCACTAAACTCGATTTACTACCGATACGCATTCACTTCCCTCCCGATTAATAAGATTTTTATAACGAAGCCTCGGTTCAACTTGTAACATCATGGATATATTACATTTTTTCGAATTCCTGAATAATATGGTAACATATGAAATCGGATCCAACTACATAAATATACGAATTTAATTTAGATTACAATTTATATGATGAGTGACCTGAACCCTCGGTCAATAGAAGAGTCCTTGGGTTTGTTGGACCGCTCTCCAACGTGTCTTCGGCGGGGATTGGAGTTTTCAGTTTTCATCAGCAGCACGGACTGGTTGCGTGCGCTGATTTCAAGAGCGCTGCCAGAACGTTGTTTCCGATAACTCCATGCGGCGACGCTGATGGTCCTCATCAGTGCGGAGCGGTTGAGCAAATATGCATCGGCCTGAAGCGCCTGCCGATGGACGTCTTGCGCATTTACGGATGGGGCCTGGATCGAGGCGTCGACGGCCGCCGCTATCTCGATTTCCACGGCAACAATGTCCACCAAATCGGCTACGGCCACCCGCGGCTGAAACAGGTGATCGCCGCGCAGATGGACGAGTTGCCGTTCGCGACGCGCCGCTTCGACTCAGAGCCGGCGACAGCGCTTACGAAAGAGCTCGCTGCACTGGCACCGGGCCGGCTATCAAAGCTGTTGTTCAAGCTTGGCGGCTCCGATGCGCTTGAAGTGGCATTGAAACTCGTTCGCGCGGCCACCGAGCGACACAAGACAGTTTCCTTCTGGGATGCCTTTCATTGCGCCGGCTTCGGTGCGGCTTCGGTCGGCGGCGAGCAATTGTCCCGCTCACATGTGATCGGCTCGCTGCTGCCCGGCACCGAGCATGTGGCGCCGTTCGCCTGCTATCGCTGTCCCTACGGTTATCCGGAGCACGACAGCGCCCCCGACCTCGATCTTTGTCGGCTAGCTCGCGCCAATTTCGTCCGCCGCGCTCGGCGCTCCTGCCCTCGACCGTCTCGCCAATATGAAGGATCGGCATCGGGTGATCGGCGACATACGCGGGCGCGGCTTTCTGATCGGCGTCGAAGTGGTCAGGAGCCGGGAGGGCAAGGAACCCGCCGACGAACTCGCCGAGGACGGTCTTTACCGGTCGCTCGTCGCCGGACTGTCGTTCAAGACGACAATGAGCAACACGTCGACGCTGACGCCGCACATCGCCTTTTCACCGACGAGGCGATAGACCGGATCGAGTGGGAGACGCTGGAGCGGTGCAACGAGACCCTCGACGGCAGGCCGGTGCTGGTCAAACCCCGCGATCCGCCCTTGCGTGCCCAGACCCGTGGCGCGCGTTTTGCCGAAGACTGAAGGCTAAAGCCTGCGTCAGAAATCGTGGGCGATGCCGTTCTTCTCCCAGTCGCCGTAGCGGACCGGATCGAGGCCGTTGCGGCCGCCCTGTTCCGGCGCCGCTTGCGTGGCCTGATCGGCCGCAGCCCGCCGCTCCGCGGCTTCGGCGAGCGCCCGGTCGGCGGCGCCCGGTTGCGATCTGGCCATTGCCGGGGTCGAAACGTCCTTGCCGTTCTTGCGTGTCATCGATGTGCGTTTCCTCAAACTGTTGTTCTTGCGGAGCCATGCTCCCGTCCCCATCCTATAGGAAATTACGGGCTCAATGAAGCGTTGTTTGGCGCAAAGCGCCGGCAGGAAAGGCAGGAAGCGGAAATGAACACGATGCGCACGGCAATGCTGCTGGCGGCGATGACGGCGATCTTCATGGGCGTCGGCTATCTGATCGGCGGTCAGGGCGGCATGATGATCGCGTTTGTGGTGGCGCTCGCCATGAACGCCTTCAGCTATTGGAACGCCGACAAGATGGTGCTGCGCATGCACGGCGCGACCGAGGTCGACCGGGCGACGGCACCGGAATTCTACGACATGGTCGCCGAACTCGCCGGCCGCGCCGAGCTGCCGATGCCGAAGGTCTACATCATGGACAATCCGCAGCCGAACGCTTTTGCCACCGGCCGCAATCCGGAGAATGCCGCGGTTGCCGCGACCACCGGGCTGCTGCGCTCGCTTTCGCGCGAGGAGCTTGCCGGGGTGATGGCGCACGAACTCGCCCATGTGAAGAACCGCGACACGCTGGTCATGACGGTGACGGCGACGATCGCCGGCGCGATCTCGATGCTGGCCAATTTCGGCCTTTTCTTCGGCGGCAGAAGCGACAACAACAATCCCCTCGGCTTCATCGGCATTCTGGTTGCGGCCATCGTTGCGCCGCTCGCCGCCATGCTGGTGCAGATGGCGATCAGCCGCACGCGGGAATATGGCGCCGACCGCATGGGCGCCGAGATCTGCGGCGAGCCGATGTGGCTCGCCTCGGCGCTGGGCAAGATCGCCGGCGGCGCGAAGCGCATCCCCAACCAAGCCGCGGAGGCGAATCCGGCAACCGCGCACATGTTCATCATCAATCCGCTGTCCGGCCAGAACATGGACAATCTGTTCTCGACCCATCCGAACACCGATAATCGGATCGCCGAACTGCAGGCGATGGCCGGCGCCGGCCCGTCGTCCACGGCGGGCAAGGGCGCCGGTTCCGATCGTCACGAAACCGCCGCATCCGGCGGCCGGCGCGGGCCCTGGGACGATGCCGGTGACGGCGAGGGCGGTCCGTGGGGATGAATGGGCCTGCGCGGCGGCGGAAAGGTTCCAGACAAAGCCCCGGACGATCGCGTGAGCTGAAGCGACGGATCGGATTTGCCGCGCGCAAGATCGCCGGCGAAATGCTCGCCGATGTCATCGTGCGCAAGCTGCCGCTCGATCAAATGCTCGAATCCGGCCGCGGCCATCCCGGCTTTGTCGCGCTGATCGCCAAGGACCGGGCGCTTGTCCGGGCGATCCTCGGCGTCGCCCTGCGCCGCCATGGCGAGATCGAGGCCGCGCTCGGCACGCTTCTGGAGACGCCGCTGCCGCGGAAATCGGGCGATCTGCGCCATGTGCTGGCGATCGCGGCGGCGCAGATCCTGTTTCTCGACATTCCCGACCGCGCCGCCGTGTCGATCGCCGTCGATATCGCCGCCGGCGACCGCCACATGCGTCATTTCAAGCGCCTCGCCAATGCGGTGCTGCGCCGGCTTTCCGAAGGCAAGGCGACCATACTCGACGGCATTGACGCGCCGCGGGTCAACACGCCGGACTGGCTGTGGGCGCGCTGGCAGGAGCACTATGGCGACGCGGCGACACGGCGGATCGCCGCCGCGCACATGATCGAGCCGGCGCTCGACCTGACCGTCAAGTCGGATGCTAGCGGCTGGGCCGAGCGCCTCGGCGGGATCGTGCTGCCGACCGGATCGGTACGCCGCCGGGCCAAGGGCGCGATCGAGCGGCTCGACGGCTATGGCGAGGGCGAATGGTGGGTGCAGGATGTCGCCGCCAGCCTGCCGGCGCGCCTCATCGGCGATGTCGCCGGCAAGCGGGTCGCCGATCTCTGTGCCGCACCGGGCGGCAAGACCGCGCAATTGGCGGCGATGGGCGCCGATGTCGTTGCGGTCGACAAGTCGCCGGCGCGTTTGAAGCGACTTGACGAAAACCTGGAACGGCTGCGCCTCAAGGCCGAGACGATCGCCGTCGACGCGCTCGACTTCAAGCCGTCATCGCCGTTCGATGCGGTGCTGCTCGATGCGCCCTGTTCGGCGACCGGAACGATCCGCCGCCATCCCGATATCGCGCTGATCAAGGCGGAGGCCGACATTGCCGCGCTCGCCGATCTGCAGAAACGGTTGCTGCGAAAGGCGGTGAAGCTGGTGGGTTCGGGCGGGGTCGTCGTCTTTTGCACCTGCTCGCTGGAGCGCGAGGAGGGCGAGGATGTGGTCGCCGCAGTGCTGGCCGAGGACGACGGGCTCGAGCGCCTGCCGATCGGCGCCGAAGAGATTTCCGGACTGGAGGCCGCGCTGACCGCGGCCGGCGATCTGCGCACGTTGCCGTTTCATCTCGATACCGGCGATCCGGCCCGCTCCGGCAATGACGGTTTCTACATCGCCCGACTCCGGCGGCGCTGACGGGGCGGCGGAAAGTTAACAATTTATTACCGAATCGTTGGCGACAGTGGCCCTGGCGGCTAAGCTCTGGGGTGCGGCCGCTCGCGACAGGTGGGCGGCGGCAAGGGGAGATGAGGCTGGGAATGAGTCTCGCAACACTGTCGGACAGGGCGCGGTTCGCCGGTCTTCTGGCGTTTCGCGGCGTCAATTCGACGTTGAACCGATTGTATACAGGGCGCCTTTACCGCTGGCGGTTCGGCGGCGCCATTCCCGATCGCCTGCTGATTGCGCCGACCGACATCCGCACCGCCGATCCGACGATCGCCGCCGATATCTATGCCGGCCTGTTCGTCTTCTGCGGCCAGGCGGTGGAGACGGACGGCCGTTCGCCGTTCGAGGTCACGCCGCCGTCCGAAGTCTGGGCCCGGGTGCTGCACGGCTTCGGCTGGCTGCGCCATCTGCGCGCCGCCGACCGGGCGATTTCGCGCTCGAACGCCCGCGCCCTGGTCGAGGACTGGATCAGGCTCTACGGCGACTACGATGCGTTCTCCTGGCGTCCGGAGATCGTTTCGCGGCGCATCCTCTCCTGGCTGGCGCAGTCGCCGATCATCCTCCAGGATGCCGACCGCGCCTTCTACCGGCGGTTCATGAAGACGCTGATGCGCCAGGTCCGCTATCTGCGCTACGCCTCGATGGACCTTGCCGACGGGCTGCCGCGGCTGCAGGCGGCGATCGCGCTGACCGCGGCCGGGCTGTCGATATCGGGCCAGACGCGGCTCATCCGCCAGAGCGCGAAACGGCTCGATCAGGAGATCGCGCGGCAGATCCTCGCCGATGGCGGTCATGTCAGCCGCAATCCGGCGGCACTGCCCGAGATTCTGCTCGATCTGCTGCCGCTGCGCCAGGCCTTTACCGCGCAAAGCGTCGATCCGCCGCGCGCGATGCAGACGGCGATCGACCGGATGATGCCGATGATCCGGTTCTTCCGCCACGGTGACGGCGCGCTCGCCCATTTCAACGGCGTCGGCGGATCGCGCTCCGACCTGATCGCGCTCATCTTCGCCTATGACGATGTCCGCGGCAGCCCGGTGCAGAACGCCGTCCATTCCGGCTATCAGCGGGTCACTGCGGGCGAATCGGTGGTGATCGTCGACACCGGTCCGCCGCCGCCGATGATGCTCAGCCAACACGCCCATGCCGGCTGCCTGTCGTTCGAAATGAGTGCCGGCGCCAACCAGATCATCGTCAATTGCGGCGCGTCGCCGGAGACGCTGCCGAACTGGCGGCTGGTCGCACGGGCGACCGCGGCGCATTCGACGGCGGTGCTGAACGACACCTCGTCGTGCCGGTTCATCACCGGAGGCTATGCGCATGACCGGCTGGGTCCGGTCATCATCTCCGGCCCGCGCCACGTCACCGTCGACCGCGACAGCGGCGAGGAGGGCGAGACCCTGTGGCTTTCCCATGACGGCTATGCGGCGCTTTTCGGCATCATTCACGAGCGGCGGCTGATCGTCTCCCCCGACGGGCTTTCGGTTTCCGGCGAGGACCGGTTTTCGGCCAGCCATGGCGGCGCCGTGCGCCACAGCCGCGACCGCTTCGCGCTCCGCTTCCATCTTCATCCAAGTGTTGCGTCGAACCCGCTGGAGACCGGCGCGCGCGTGCACCTCGTGCTCGGCGACGGCGAGACCTGGCTTTTTTCGGCGCCGGGATCGGAGATTTCGATCGAGGAGAGCGTCTATCTCTCCGATATTCACGGCCACCGCGACACCGAACAGCTCGTGATTAGCGGCCGCGCCAGCCAGACGCCGGCGGTGATGTGGTCGCTGCGCCGCATCGAGGCGGCCACCAACCTTTAGAAACGGCCGGGCGCAGCGATTGCCGCCGCGAGGCGCGGCATGTGTTTGCCGCAGGTCGGAATCATGCTATCCGGCCGCATCCCGACACTTGAACGGATGCCTCCGCCATGACCGCCTCGCCCGATATCGTGCCCGTCAAGCGGGCGCTGATCTCCGTTTCCGACAAGACCGGCCTCGTCGATTTCGCCCGCCGCCTCAGCGGCGCCGGCAGCGCGCTGATCTCGACCGGCGGCACCGCGCGGGCGCTTTCAGAGGCCGGCCTTGCGGTCACCGATGTCGCCGGCGTCACCGGCTTTCCCGAGATCATGGACGGCCGGGTCAAGACGCTGCATCCGAAGGTGCATGGCGGGCTCCTGGCCGTGCGCGACGACGACGCCCACGTCGCGGCGATGGACGCGCACGGGATTGAGCCGATCGACCTTGTCGCGATCAATCTCTACCCGTTCGAGCGGACGGTCGCCGGTGGTGCCGACTATGAGACGGCAGTTGAAAATATCGATATCGGCGGCCCGGCGATGATCCGTGCCGCGGCCAAGAACCACGCCTATGTCACGGTGATCGTCGACCCGGAGGACTACGACACCGTGATTGCTGCGATCGACGAGCATGGCGGGGTGCCGGCTTCGCTGCGCCGGATGCTCGCGGCAAAGGCCTATGCCCGCACGGCGGCCTATGATGCGGCGATCTCGAACTGGTTCTGGCCGGTGCTCGGCGAGGCGACGCCGCCCTGGCGCGGTTTCGGCGGCCGGCTTGCGGAAGTCATGCGCTATGGCGAGAACCCGCACCAGTCGGCGGGATTCTACAAAACCGGCGAGACGCGGCCCGGAGTCGCGACCGCAAAGCAGCTTCAGGGCAAGCAGCTTTCCTACAACAACATCAACGATACCGATGCGGCCTTCGAACTGGTCGCCGAGTTCGATCCGGCGCGCACGGCGGCGGTCGCGATTATAAAACACGCCAATCCGTGCGGCGTTGCCGAGGGCGCGACGCTGCTGGAGGCTTATCAGAAGGCGCTCGCCTGCGATCCGGTGTCGGCGTTCGGCGGCATTGTCGCGCTCAACCGCACGCTCGACCGGGCGGCGGCGGAAAAGATCGTCGAGATCTTCACCGAGGTGATCATTGCGCCGGACGCCGACGAAGCCGCGGTCGAGATCGTCGCGGCCAAGAAGAATCTGCGCCTGCTGGTGACCGGCGGCCTGCCCGATCCGCGCGCGGCCGGCACCAATGTGCGCTCGGTTGCCGGCGGCCTGCTGGTGCAGTCGCGCGATGCCGGCAATGTCGATGATCTCGACCTCAAAGTGGTGACCAGGCGCGCGCCCACCGACAACGAACTCGCCGATCTCAAATTCGCCTTCCGGGTGGCAAAACACGTCAAGTCGAACGCCATCGTCTATGTCAAGGACCGGGCAACGGTCGGCGTCGGCGCCGGCCAGATGAGCCGGGTCGACTCGGCCCGCATCGCGGCGCGCAAGGCCGAGGATGCGGCCGAGACGGCGGGCCTCGCGGAGCCATTGACCAAAGGTTGCGTCGTCGCTTCCGACGCCTTCTTCCCGTTTGCCGACGGGCTGATGGCGGCGGTCGAGGCCGGTGCCGCCGCCGTCATCCAGCCGGGCGGATCGATGCGCGACGACGAGGTGATCGCGGCCGCCGACGAAGCCGGCATCGCCATGGTGATGACCGGCATGCGCCATTTTCGGCATTGAGGGCGCATTCGTCACGTCTACCGGCACTACGTGATTGACGGGCGTAAAGCGGACACGATGCCTGTGGAATCACTCCCCTCCCCCTTGTGGGGAGGGGTTGGGGGTGGGGGTCAATACGAAAAAGCGACCGTCGGACAAGCGATGGATTTGCCATCACCCCCACCCGGCCGGCGCTGCCGCGCCGTCCACCCTCCCCACAAGGGGGAGGGTCATTGGCGGCAAATCGCAACGCACCGCCCCCACCGAATTGACCCGGCCACGGCCCTTGCGCCAAACTCACCACGCTTCGGCCGAGCAAAAGGCCGCTCACCAGACGAGGACGAGACTATGCCGACCGACACAGAGCCCCGCAAGACCGGGCAGATCGACCGCAAGCTTCTGGAAATCCTCGTCTGTCCGCTGACCAAGACGACGCTCGAATACGATTCCGAGGCGCAGGAACTGATCAGCCGCGCCGCCAAGCTCGCCTACCCGATCCGCGACGGTATCCCGATCATGCTGGCCGAAGAGGCAAGATCGCTGGAGGAGTGAGGGGGACGTGAGCGAAGCGAACTCGGCGTGAGACAGAAAAAGGTCCAACCCGCATAGGAGTCGGCCCGCTTTCGTTCCGCGCTTCCACTTCGTTACAGCGCAGTCACTACAGCGCGGCATCCGTTTCGCACGCTACATCACGCTTGGGTTTCACCCAATCGCGCTGTAGCTAAATTTTGCCGAAGGCAAAATTAGCGAAAGCGGATGGTGGAGCCGAGGGGAATCGAACCCCTGACCTCTGCAGTGCGATTGCAGCGCTCTCCCATCTGAGCTACGGCCCCGGCGGCGGAATCGCCCGGAAATCGCCGGTCACGATCACGCCCGCGCGCCATTTAGGGTGCGGCGCCGGGCGCTGTCAAGCAAGCAATCCCGGCGCCTCGGGGACAAAGCCGGGCGATGCCCTTGCGATGCCTCGCCGCCGCATATACATGGATTGTAATTGCCCAACCTCTCAGAATCGGACGGACCCATGCGCGCCCTACTCGACGTCATCCTGATCGCGCTCAACTTCTATATCTGGATCATCATCGCCTCGGCCGTCATGAGCTGGCTGATCGCGTTCAACGTCGTCAACACGCGCAACCAGTTCGTCGCCATGGTCTGGGAGTTCCTCTACAAGATCACCGAACCGGCGCTGCGCCCGATCCGCAACCTGCTGCCCAATCTCGGCGGTATCGATATCTCGCCGATCATCCTTCTGTTCGCGATCTTCTTCCTGCAGCGCCTTATCGCCTACAACCTCTATCCGCTGGTGATGTGAGCGCCGAAACGGCGCTTTACCGAAGCGTTGCCGGCGGTATCGAAATCGCCGTCCGGCTGACCCCGAACGCCAGAACCGATGCCGTGGACGGGCGGCGGACGCTCGCCGACGGCAGCATTGTTCTGGCGGTCCGCGTCCGCGCCGTACCGGAGAAAGGCGCGGCCAACAGGGCGCTCATAAAGACGCTTGCCGCCGCGCTCGGTGTCGCGCCTTCGCGGGTCGCCGTCGCGAAGGGAACGACCGCGCGCCGGAAGCTCGTGCACATTGCCGGCGATTTGGCCCGGCTTACCGCCGCGCTTGGGGATGCCGTGGCGGAGGCCGAAAGAGGGAAGGAACGGCGATGACGGGGAAGATTATCGACGGCAAGGCGCGCGCCGCAAAGCTGCGCGCCGATGTCGCGGAGATCGTTGCCGGCTTCCACAAAGCCGCCGGCTTCACGCCGGGCCTTGCCGTGGTGCTGGTCGGCGAAGACCCGGCGAGCCAGGTCTATGTCCGCAACAAGGGCCGCGAGACACTCGCTAGCGGCATGCGCTCGCTGGAGCACAGGCTGCCGGCCAAAACCGCCGAGGCCGAACTGCTCGATCTGGTCGCCCGCCTGAATGCCGATGATGGGGTCGACGGCATCCTCGTGCAATTGCCGCTGCCCGGCCACATCTCCGAGCCGGCGGTGCTTGCGGCGATCGATCCGCAAAAGGATGTCGACGGTTTTCACATCGTCAATGTCGGCCGGCTTTCGGTCGGGCTCGACGCGCTGGTGCCGTGCACGCCGCTCGGCTGCACCATTCTCGCCCGCGAGGCGATGAGCGATCTGACCGGTGCGGAAGCCGTCATCGTCGGCCGCTCCAACATCGTCGGCAAGCCGATGGCGCAGCTTCTGTTGAAGGAGAACTGCACCGTCACCGTCGCCCATTCCCGCACAAGGGATCTCGCCGATGTCTGCCGCCGCGCCGATCTGCTCGTCGCCGCCGTCGGCCGGCCGGAAATGATCAGGGGCGACTGGGTCAGGCCCGGCGCCACCGTCATCGATGTCGGCATCAACCGCATTCCGGCGCCGGAAAAGGGCGAGGGCAAGACGCGTTTGGTCGGCGATGTCGCCTTTGCCGAAGCCGCCGAAATCGCCGGCGCGATCACCCCGGTCCCGGGCGGCGTCGGGCCGATGACGATCGCCTGCCTGCTCGCCAATACGGTGACGGCGGCGGCGATGCGACGCGGGCTCGAGGTTCCAAGGTTTTAGGACCCGATGGATCAGATCGTCATCACCTCGGTTCATTGGTGGAATAGGAACACCGCGGAGGCGACCTGCAAACCCTCCCCCTTGTGGGGAGGGTGGACGGCGCGTCAGCGCCGGGCGGGTGGGGGTAAACCGAAGCCCGGTCCGCTCGTCGGCGGCGTTGTTGTTTTTTTTCTAACCCCCACCCCCGACCCCTCCCCACAAGGGGGAGGGGAGAGGAGTGTCCGCATCGTCTTCGATCATCGGCAATTGCGATCTGATGACAGCCGGGGCCGCAATGGCAGGTTTTGCCTTTGCCATTGAAGTCAGGAGTGCATTCTCAGCCTAACTGACTACACCCTCGCGGCCGCGGCAGGCGCGGTAATAGGCCCAGAACAGGGTCGCGGCGACGCCGCGCCAGGGCCGCCAGGCCTCGGCGATTTGCGCCAGCGCCTTGCCGTCCGGCCGTGCGCCGAGGCGGAGGCCGTCGCCGACCGCCACCTGCAGGGCGAGGTCGCCGGCGGGGAAGATATCGCGGCGGCCGAGGCAGAACAGCAGATAGATGTCCGCGGTCCACGGCCCGATGCCCGGCAAGGCCGTGAGCATGGCGCCGGCGTCGTCATCGCCGGCGCCGGCTATTGCGGCGAAATCGAGATCGGCGCAGCAGACCGCTTCGGCGGCGGCTGAAATCGTGCGGATCTTCTGGCGCGACAGGCCGGCGGCGCCAAGCGTCTCCGCCGGGGCCGAAGCAAAATTCTCGGCCGTGAACGGATCGACCGCCGCCGTCAGCCGCCCCCAGATGGCGCCGGCGCTTGCGGTCGAAAGCTGCTGGGCGACGACGATCGCCGCCAGGCCCTCGAAACCGGGCGCCCGGCGGCGCACGGCGATCGGACCCGCCGTCTCGATCACCGGCTTCAGCCGCGGATCACTGTCGGCCAGTTCGGCGAGCCCTTCGGCAATGTCGGTGTCGGTGTCGATCGTTCGCATCTTCACCGGCGAAGATAGATCGGGATTGGCGAAAGGTCACGCGGTCTGCTAACCGAAGCGAACACCGGAGTCCGATCCTTGTCCCGTCCCGTGTTCCGCTTCGCCCCGAGCCCGAACGGCCCGCTGCATCTGGGCCACGCGCTTGCCGCGCTCACCGCCTATCGCGCGGCCGAGACGGCGGGCGGGCGCTTCCTCCTGCGCATCGAGGACATCGACACGACCCGCTGCCGCGCCGAATACGAGGCGGCGATCCATGACGATCTCGCCTGGCTCGGTCTCGACTGGGAGAAGCCGGTGCGGAAGCAGTCGGAACATTTCGACGACTACCGACAAGCGCTCGACCGCCTGCAGGCGATGGGGCTGCTCTACACATGCTATGCGAGCCGCAGCGAAATCGCCGCCGACATCGCCGCCCGTGAGGTGGTCTCGGGCCAATCCTGGCCGCGGGACCCGGACGGCGCCGCGCACGTGCCGAAGGACGTTCTCGATGCGCGGGAGGTTGCGAAACGGGCGGCAGCGGGGGCGCCGTTTTCGCTGCGCCTCGACATGGCCGCCGCGCTTGAGCGGGTACCCGGACCGCTGCACTGGCTCGAATCCGGAACCGGGCCGGAGGGCGAGACGGGCGAAGTTCGCGCCGATCCGGCCGCCTGGGGCAATGTGGTTCTGGCCCGCAAGGACATTCCGACGAGCTATCACATCGCTGTCGTGATCGATGACGAATTGCAGGAAATAACGCACGTTGTGCGCGGTCATGACCTCTATCACGCAACAAGCGTGCACAGATTGCTGCAGGAACTCCTCGATCTGCCGGCCCCGATCTACCGGCACCATCGCCTGCTCAACGATCCGGCCGGCCGCAAACTGTCGAAGAGCGACGGCGACACCGGGCTTGGCGCGCTGCGCCGCCGCGGCCTGACGGCGGCAGAGATCGTCGACCTTGTCGGCCTTGTTAGCGACCGAGAAACTCCAGCCACAGCGCCGCGGTGACGACCGCAAGGCCGGTGGTCAGCGTGATCGTGTTCGACGCCAGCCCCTGGCCGGTGCGGAAGCGGGCGGCGATCAGATAAGCGTTGACGCCGGTCGGCGAGGCCGCGACCAGGGTCGCCACCGCCGTCCACAGCGGCGGCAGCCCGACCGCATAGCGGGCAATGGCATAGACCAGCGCCGGCATGACCAGCAGTTTCAGCACGCCGAGGCCGATGGCCGGGACGATGTTGCCGGAAACGCCGTAGCGCTTCAGGCTCATGCCCATGGAAAACAACGCGCAGGGCACGGCGACGATGGCGAGCTGGTCGATGATCTTGGCGGCCAGATCGGGGATGGCGACCCCGGTCAGGCGCCAGGCGGCGCCGGCGAGGATGCCGATGATGATGGGATTGAGGCAAATGCTGCGCGCGAGCCGGAGGATCACGGCGCCCCGGTCGCCGTCGACGGCGGCGCCGTCGGCGCGGGCGGCACGCTCGATCAGAACCGTGCTCGCCACCATCATCACCGGCAGATGGACCGAGATGATGAGAAAGAGCGGCACCGCGCCCGCCTCGCCATAGGCGGTGACGACCAGCGGGATGCCGATCAGCACGGTATTGGCGAAACCGGCCGATACGCCGGCGATGACGCCGGCGCGGGCGTCGCGGCCGAAGCCGGCCCTGATCATGGCGACGGCGAGCGCCCACACCACCGCCACACCGGCGAAATAGGCGAGCCACAGGCCCCACGGCGCGGCGGTGTCCAATTCCGCGGTCGCCAGCAGCCGGAAGATCAGCACCGGGACGGCGACGACGAAGACGAAATCGCCGAGCGCATCGCCGGTCGCCGGGCCGAGCAGGCGGGCCGCCGCCGCCAGATAACCGACCGCGATGAGCCCGAACACCGGGAGGATGACGTCGACGATCGTGTTCAATCGGAGGTTTCCGTTGCGGGTCGCCGGGTTCCGGCTTGTTCGCGCCGGTTCTCCGTGGTTTCTTAGGCGTCGGGCTGCCTGCGTCGACAACGGCGTTGACGCCGCCGGAATTTGAATAACAAGATCGTTTCAGAGGGGAAAGGACTATTGCCTGAGGATCCGACCGACCGCGGCGGAACCGTTTCAACGTACGGCGCGGAAATCGATCTCCTGGCGGCCGTCGCGCACGAATTGAAGACCCAGCTCGGCATCGTTCTGACGGCGTCGGAGCTTCTGGCCATGGCCGAACTGCCGGAGCGCGAGGCGCGCTATGTCGGCATGCTGCGCGGCGCGGCGGTCACCCTGCAGGCGCTGCTCGATGATCTGCTCGACAATACGCGGCTGAAATCGGGCACATTGCCGATCGAAAGCGTGCCGTTCCGGCCGCACGAGCTGATCGAGGACCTCGTCAATGCGTTCCGCACCCGGCTGGCCGACAAGGCCGTCGACGTGGTTCTCCATGCCGAAACGGAGACCGACCAGGAGCTTGTCGGCGATCCGTTGCGGCTCCGCCAGATCGTCACCAATCTGCTCGACAATGCGGCGAAATTCACCGATGCGGGCGAAATCGCGGTGACCGTCACGGCGGATTGCGATGCCGAGGGCTGCCGGCTGGAGGTGATTGTGGCCGACACCGGTATCGGCTTCGATGCTGAAGATGCGGAGAGCATTTTCGCACCGTTCTGGCGCGGCGCGCCGACCGTAGATCAGGACGTCGCGGGCACCGGGCTCGGCCTGGCGATATCGCGCGGCCTTGCGGCGCGCATGGGCGGCACGCTGACGGCGGAGGGCAAGCGCGGCGCCGGCGCCCGCTTCACCCTTTCGGTGCCGCTCGGGCGCGCGCCGCAATCGGCGGCGCCGGAAGCCCCGGACAGGGCGGCGGCAGAGGCGCCGGATCTTACCGGCTTCAGGGTGCTCGTCGTCGACGACAACGCGGTCATCCGCAGGCTGCTTGTCACCATTCTCGATCAGTTCGGCGTTGACCATGATGCGGTCGAGGGCGGCGAGGCGGCGCTGGCGCGGGTCGCCAAAAAGGCGTTCGATCTGGTGATCCTCGATGTCCGCATGAACGGCACCGACGGCATCGCCACGGCGAAGCGCATCCGCGCCGGCGAAGCCTCGCGGTCGCTGCCGCTGATTGCGCTCAGCGCCCATCCGGCCGCGCAGGTGCGGGCATCGTCGGCCGATCTTTTCGATGCCGTGCTCGAAAAACCGCTCAAGGCCGGGGACCTTTACGAGGTGCTGTGCCGTTTCGCCGGAAAGGCGTGATTATGCTTGCCGCCGGGCCTGTATTGTCCGGCGGCGCCATGGTACCAAGGCGCGAATCTCTGGGGCTTTAGAACATTGTATTTCGGGATTGAATCGGCGGGTGACATCGAATACCCGCAGGGGTCATGCCCGGGCTTGTTCCGGGCATCCAGGCCGCTTGCTCAGGCGCTTGCCGCCTGGATCGCCGGGACAGGCCCGGCAATGACAAGAGATGCGCACAGGCGCTTTAATCTGAGGGCAGATTGCTCAGGAACACGCATGGGGAGCTAGTCGGATGGCCGCGGAACTCGACAAAATCATCTCGGAATTGGAAAGCAGGGTGAAAGCGGCCGGCGGGCTCGACGGCGCCGTCAAGATCGATATCGCCGGCGCCGGCATCGTGCGCATCAACGGCGCCGCGGTCTCGACCGAAGACGGGCCGAGCAATTGCACACTGGCGCTCGATCTGGAGACCTTTCAGGCGATCGCCGCCGGCGAATTGGATGCGACCGCAGCCTTCATGCAGGGCAAGATCAATATCGAGGGCGATATGGATCTGGCGATGCAGCTTGCGCCCATGCTCGCCTGACGCCGCGCCGTTCAGGCGGCGACCGCATCGACCACCTTCTTCAACTTGTCGCGGACGATTCCGGCGATCGGCTCGATCTTGTCGCGGTGCTCGACCATGGCCATCGCGGTTGCCGGGTCCATGGCCGAAACCTCGATATTGCCGTCACCGCGGTCCTGCACGACCACATTGCAGGGCAGGAGCACGCCGACCTTGTCCTCGGTCTCAAGCACCTGATGGGCGAGCGGCGGGTTGCAGGCGCCCAAAATTCGGTAGGGGCGGAAATCCACGTCGAGCTTGGCCTTCAGCGTCGCCTTGACGTCGATCTCGGTGAGCACCCCGAAGCCTTCGGTCTTCAATTCCTCGATGACCCGGTCGCAAACCTCGTCGAAGCCGCCCTTGGCCATGGCGGTGATGTGATAGCTCATGACAAAATCCTCGTTTCCGCGTGCCGCCTTCCAACATTGGGATGATTCAGCAGATACAGCATAATGCAAACTACGCATATATTTATCGGTGGGGAAAATGTCATTGCCGAAGCGGCTGCCTGGTTAGAATCAGCGTCTTCTCCATAAGTAATAGTAAAAGACGCCATTTTCCCGAAAAAACGATCGCCGGACACGGGATTGATTCCGGCCCCGTTGTCATCGCCCCAACCCCCACCCCTGTCACCGCCCGGTTTATCCGGGCGGTCCATTTCATTGAAATGGAACCTCCACCTTTGGTGGAGGGCTGGACGAGTTCTACATTGAAAGCAAGAAACCTCCACGCTTGGACCATTG
>JANQEG010000032.1 GCA_028278505.1 Rhodobiaceae bacterium | reverse complement strand
TTCGTCAAAGACTACAATCGAACACGGCTCAAATGCCTCGCCTACAAAGCGCCAATCGAGGCCCTCAATAATCTCCCGAAACCGTACACGAAAGCGGGGGCCCATTGCCCCTGTCCATGCGGTACGTCGGCTGTGAATGGGGCAGGGGATTTGCCCGGAAATCTGGTGAATGCGTTTTCCGCCGCCGCCATTGGACGCCCGCTTTCGCGGGCGAGGTGGAATTCGGTTCGACCTAACCACGATTGGAAACCTCGACCAGCTTGCGCAGCCTGTCGAGCGCAGCGCCTTCGTCGATCGACTGTGCGGCGCGCGCGACGCCGGCGGCAAGGTCGTCGGCCTTTCCGGCGACCACCAGCGCGGCGCCGGCATTCATCAGCACGATGTCGCGGAACGGGCCGGCCTCGCCGCCGAGCACGGCGCGGATTGCCGCCGCGTTCGTCTCTGCGTCGCCGCCCTTCAGATCCGCCGGCTCGGCCCGCGAAATGCCGACGTCTTCCGGCGATATCTCGAAGGTGGTCACGGCACCGCCCTTCATCTCGGCGACCTTGGTCGGTCCCGTCGTGGTGATCTCGTCGAGGCCGTCGGAGCCGTGCACGATCCAGACGTGCTCGGCGCCGAGTCTCGCGAGCGCATGGGCGAGCGGTTCCACCCAGGCCTCGGCGAAGACGCCGGTCATCTGCCGCTTTACCCCGGCCGGATTGCTGAGCGGGCCGAGCAGGTTGAAGATCGTGCGGGTGCCGAGTTCGACGCGGGCCGGGCCGACATGCTTCATCGCCGCGTGATGGGCCGGCGCGAACATGAAGCCGAGGCCGGCCTCGCGAATGCAGACGCCGATTGCGTCGGGACCGATATCGATGTTGACGCCAAGCGCCGCCAGCGCGTCGGCCGAGCCCGATTTCGACGACAGCGCCCGGTTGCCGTGCTTGGCGACCGGCACGCCGGCGCCGGCGACGACGAAGGCGGCACAGGTCGACACGTTATAGGTGCCGCTCGCATCGCCGCCGGTGCCGACCACGTCGACGGCGCCTTCCGGCGCCTCGACGCGCACCATTTTGGAACGCATCACCACGACCGCGCCGCTGATCTCGTCGATCGTCTCGCCGCGCACGCGCAACGCCATCAGGAAGCCGCCGATCTGCGCCGGCGTCGCTTCGCCCGACATGATCACGTCGAAGGCGGCTTCCGCCTCGGCCCGATCGAGCGCCGATCCGGCGGCAACTTTTGCTATCGCGGATTTGAGGTCACTCATGACGTTCCCCCGGTCATGGCTCGTGGTCAGGCTCTAGCAGGTCTTTCGCCGACAGTCACGGTTCGGCACCGATCCGGCCCTCATCCTTGTTCCAGGCTTCGGCAAGGTCGAGGAAATTGCCGAGCAGCGCGTGGCCGTGCTCCGAGGCGATGCTTTCGGGGTGGAACTGCACGCCGTGCACAGGATGGTCTTTATGGGCCAGCCCCATGATGATGCCGTCCTCGGTCTCCGCCGTAACCTCGAGGGTCTCCGGCAGCGTTTCCCGTTCGACGATCAGCGAATGGTAGCGGGTGGCGTGAAATATCCCCGGCAGGCCGTGGAAAACGCCCGACCCGGCATGGCGCACCCGCGATACCTTGCCGTGCATCAGCGTCGGCGCCCGGACGACGCGGCCGCCATAGGCCTGGCCGATCGACTGATGGCCGAGACAGACGCCGAGCATCGGGACCGTCGCCCCGGCCGCCGCGATCAGATCGAGGCAGATGCCGGCCTCGTTCGGCGTGCACGGCCCCGGCGACAGCACGATCGCCTGCGGTTCGCGGGCGAGCGCTTCCGACACGGTGATCTTGTCGTTGCGCGCCACCTCGATGTCGGCGCCGAGCTCGCCCAGATAGTGCACCAGATTGTAGGTGAAGCTGTCATAATTATCGATGACGAGGAGCATGGCGGTCTTCGCTCCTCACTGGCCGCGGCCGGGCTGGCCGGCAAAGCGGACCGCCTCTTCGGCGGCGCGAAACAGCGCCCGCGCCTTGGCGACGCATTCGTTCTGCTCGGCTTCAGGGTCGGAATCGGCGACGATACCGGCGCCGGCCTGCACGAACATGCGCCCGTCCTTGATGACGGAGGTGCGCAGCACGATGCAGGTGTCCATGGCGCCGTCGGCGGAGAAATAGCCGACACAGCCGGCATAGATGCCGCGCTTGTCCTTTTCCAGTTCGTCGATGATCTGCATCGCCCGCACCTTCGGCGCGCCCGACACGGTGCCGGCCGGAAAGCCGGCGGCGAGCGCGTCGAGCGCGTCATGGCGCTCCTCGTCGAGCCGGCCGACCACATTGGAGACGATGTGCATCACGTGGCTGTAATATTCCAGGAAGAACTGGTCGGTGACCTTGACCGTGCCGATTTCCGCGACCCGGCCGACATCGTTGCGGCCGAGATCGAGCAGCATCAGATGTTCGGCCCGTTCCTTGGGGTCGGCGAGCAGTTCCTCGGCCAGCGCCCGGTCCTCGCCGGGGGTGGCGCCGCGCGGCCTTGTGCCTGCGATCGGCCGCAGCGTGACCTCGCCGTCGCGCACCCGGACCAGGATCTCCGGGCTCGATCCGGCGATGGCGAACGCGCCGAAATCGAGGAAATAGAGGAACGGTGCCGGGTTGACCCGCCTCAGCGCCCGGTAGAGCGCGAATGGCGGCAGCGAGAACGGCGCCTCGAAGCGCTGCGACAGCACCACCTGGAAGATATCGCCGGCGGCGATGTAGTCCTTGGCGCGGGCGACCATCGCCCGGTAGTCCTCGGGCGAGGTGTTGGAGGTGATGGCGCCGATGGCGCTTTCCGCCGGGTCCGCTGATTTAGCAAGCGGCCGGTCGAGCGCCTCGACGATCTCGGTGATGCGATCGATCGCCCGCGCATAGGCGCTTTCCGCCGGCGTATCGTCGTCCGGCCGCACCGGCGTGACGACGGTGATCTCGTCCTTGATGGCATCGAAGACGAGGATCACGGTGGGCCGCATGAGCATCGCTTCGGGCGTGCCGATCGGGTCGGGCTTGGCCGGATCGAGCTCTTCCATCTGCCGCACCATGTCGTAGCCGAGATAGCCGAATATCCCGGCCGCCATCGGCGGCAGATCTTCCGGCATGGCGATCGTCGACTGCTCGATCAGCCGGCGGAGCGCCGTCAGCGAGGGTTCCGGCAGCGCCTCGAAGGCGTCGGGCGCGCTTGCCGGCTGCCGGTTCAACTCCGCCTTCTCGCCGCTCGCCCGAAAAAGCAGGTCGGGATCGGCGCCGATGATCGAATAGCGGCCGCGCACGGCACCGCCCTCGACCGATTCCAGGAGAAAGCAGTTGCGCCGCCCGGCCGCGACCTTCATCAGCGCCGAGACCGGCGTCTCCAGATCGGCGACCAGCCGGGTCCACACCACCTGCGCCGCGCCCCTTTCATAGGTTGAGCGGAACGCGTCGCGGTCGGGCTCGATACGCATGACAGGCTCCGAGGTCGGCTAGGATCTGGGCTGGCCGATAAGCTGCAGCAGCAATTGCTGATTGACCCGCACGCCGAGATCCGACTGCAGCTTCTCCGCATAAGGGATCAGCAGGTCCTGTGCATACATCACGTCGAGCTGGCGCCCGAAGGCCGCGGCGCTCGCCTCCTGGGCGAAGAAGGGCGGGGTTTCGGCCTCCCTTACAACGAAGACGATGCGCTCAAGCGCTGACGCCGCAGCCGTGCCGACATAGCCGGTGCCGGCGGCGAACGCGGCCTCGGTCGCATTCTCCACGGTTCCCGATGCCGCGTCCTGGCGCGAAAACGGCGCCGTGGTCACCAGCGCCAAATCGTATTCGGCGGCGATGCGGCTGAAATCGCCGCCATTCTTAAGCTTGTCGACAATCTCCTCGGCCTTTTCGCCGAGCCGGCGGCGCACTTCCTCATCGATCCAGGCGGCGGCGACCGCGTCGCGGACCTCGTCGAGCGTCCGCGCACGCTCCGGCGTCACGCCCACGACCTCGTACCACAGGAACCCGCTGCGCCCGCTCTGCAGCGGATCGTTCTCGATCCCGACATCGCTCTCGAAGCTGCCGCTCAGCAGCTCCTGCGATGCCGGCAGATCGGTGAGGACCTTGCCGTCCGGGTCGGTGCCGTTGCGCGACACCGCCTCGACCGTCCGCAGCGTGAGGTCGAACTTTCTCGCGATCTCCTCGAAGGTCTGGCCGCTGGCGCGGGCATCTTCGATGGCGTCGTGCAGGTCGAGCACCTCGGTTTCGGCGCGCGACAGCGCCAGATCGCGCTTGATCTCGTCTCTGACTTCCTCGAACGGCGTCACCTTCTCGGCAACGATTTCGGCCACTTTGACGATGACCGGGCCGAACCGGCCGTCGACGACGCCGCTGACTCCGTCGTTTTCGAGCGAAAACGCCGCCTCGGCGATCGCCGGATCGACCAGCGCCTCCTTCGTCATCAGGCCGAGATCGATATCGCCGGTGCTGAGCCCGCGCGCCGCGATCAGCGCCTCGAAGCTCTCGCCGTCGGAGAGCTTCTTCTGAAACTCCTGCGCCTCCATCGTGTCGTTGAAGAGAACCTGGAGCACGCGGCGCTGCTCGGCGGTCTTGTAGCGGCCGGTGCGGCTCTCATAGGTCGAGCGCGCCTCCTCGTCGGTGACGGTCTCGGCGTCGGCGACGTTTTCCGGCGAAATCTCAAAGAGCGCGATCTTGCGGAACTCCGGGGCGCGATAGCGCGCCGTGTTGGCCTCGAAATACTCGGCCAGTGCGCTGTCCTGGGGCGGGGGTATGTCATCGAGCATGTCGCGGGTGAGCACGACCGCATCGATCACCCGCTTCTCAAGCTCGAAATCATGCACCATTTCGAGCATCGCCTCGGGCGCGCGGGCACCGCCGGCGAGCCCGGCAACCACCTGAAGCCGCGTCGCCAGGCCGCGGCGCTCCTGAACGAAGGCGTCCTCGGTATAGCCGTTGTTCTGCAGCAGGAACCGGAACCGCGTGCGGTCGAAGCGGCCGTCGACGCCGGCGAAGCTCGGATCCTTGAAGATCATCTCGCGGACTTCGTCATCGGAGATGCCGAGCCCCATGTCGTCGGCGATCGTCTGGTAGGTGGCGTCGCCGACCAACTGGCCCAGCACCTGGGTCGGCAGGCCGAACTGCCGCGCCTCGTCGAGGGTGAGGGTGCGGCCGAAGCGCTGCCGCGCCGCCTCCATCTGCATCCTGAGCGTCCGCTGGAACGCCTGGGCGGTGATCTTGGTGTCGCCGACCGAGGCCAGCGTGCTTGCGCCGAAACCGCGGAAGATGTCGCTGATGCCCCACACCGCGAAGCTGAGGACCAGGAGGCCTATCAGGATCTTGGCCACCGTTCCGGAGGTGGCTTTGCGCATGCTGTCGAGCATGGTCGTGTCCTTGAATTCCGTTTATCGCGCGATCCCGCGCCGGCGCCCGGCACCGCGGAAGGCGCGGCATCATAGAAATGTGCGGCTGTTGCCGCAAGAACCGGGGTCTTTCCTAAATTGTCGCGCTCTGTTAGAGGCTGTTGACGAATTTTCGCGCCCGCAGAAGCATCGAGAGCCGGGGCGCTTGTCGGGGAAGTCCGAGGATTTCCGGTCAGCAAGGAAAGGGATGTCATCGATGGCAGGCACACTCAGGCCGCTCGTCGCCGGGAACTGGAAAATGAACGGCACGAAGAGTTCCGGCGCCGAGCTTGAAGCGATCTCGGCCGGCTATGACGACGCCCTGCAGGGCAAGATCGACATGATGGTGTGCCCGCCGGCGACCCTGGTGATGGCGTTTGCGGCCATGGCGCGCGACGCCGCGCTGGCGGTCGGCGGCCAGAACTGCCACGCCAATGAGAGCGGCGCCCACACCGGCGACATTTCCGCCGAGATGCTGGCCGATGCCGGCGCCACCGCCGTCATCGCCGGCCATTCGGAGCGCCGCGCCGATCACGGCGAGACCGACGATCAGGTCCGCGCCAAGGCCGAGGCCGGCTGGCGCGCCGGGCTGATGGCGATCGTCTGCGTCGGCGAGACCGAGGCCGAACGCGACGCCGGCAAGACGCTCGACATCGTCGGCGGCCAACTCGCCGGTTCGATCCCGGACGGCGCCACCGCTCAGAACCTCGTCGTCGCTTACGAACCGGTATGGGCGATCGGCACCGGCCGCACGCCGACCACCGACGACGTCGCCGAGGTGCATGGCATGATCCGCGAGCGCCTGACCGCCCGCTTCGGCGGCGAAGGCGAGGGCATGCGCATCCTCTATGGCGGCTCGGTCAAGCCCGGCAACGCCGCCGAACTGATGGCTGTCGACAATGTCAACGGCGCGCTTGTCGGCGGCGCCAGCCTCAAGGCTGACGATTTCCTCGGCATCGCCGCGGCCTATCGCTAGGATTTTGCGGTTCAACGTGCTTCTCGGCGTCGTCGTTCGCGCAGGCGCCCACACCACCCACCGCTCCCGCGAAAGCGCTAGGGGATTCACATAATCTCAAAAGCCGCATACCGGCACGACATCGATCGATCGCCTGACGCGTCGCATTTCAGGACATATCCCTGTTCGAACGTCGCCGAATTGATGCGATGGCCGGTTAGCGCGACCTTGCCTTTGTCCACCTTTCCCGCGAAAGCGGCAATCCAATTATCCTCTCGATACGCTTTGTCCTCGGCTATGGCGAATGGGGATTCGTTTGAAAAAACAAGCGCTAACAGTGGCGGATCGGCCATTGGACACCCGCTTTCGCGGGTGAGGTGCCGAGAGGCTGTTCTTGCGCGCAGATT
>JANQEG010000087.1 GCA_028278505.1 Rhodobiaceae bacterium | reverse complement strand
CCCCGCCCAGGTCCATCCCTGAGGCAAATCAATCTCCGTCATAAACAGCTTGAATCAGAACGCAGACGATTTGCCAAGAACAAAGTTAGCGCGTATGGGCCTTGAGCCGGGGTCCATTGCCCGCAGCCAAGCGGTATGTCGCCGGTGGTCGACGCCGAAGCTGCGCCCAAACAATCGACGCTATTCCTCGATCGCCGATGCCAATGGATACCGGATCAAGCCACTACTTTCCGGTTGAAGCGGTTTCTGTGGTCCATTTCACCTCTCTCCTTCGTCTTTGCCCGCTTTATGCGGGCAATCCAATGGCCTTTCGGTATTCAGAAGCGCTTGAATTCCTTCTCGAATGCGTCGGCAAATCGACAGGCCAATGGACCACCCGGACAAACCGGGTGGTGACAATGGAGGGGTTGGGTGGTGGCGTCGAGACGGGAGGCGCTCCTCGTGTCCGGGCCGCGTTTCAGTCGAAAGAACACCATATATACAATGGCTTATGATGGCTTTGACCAATTGGACCGGACAGCAGTGGATCAAGCCCGACATGACGGTGTTCGAGATGCGATACGGTGCTGACATCGCGCTCGCGCTGTCGACGCCAACATCAAAGCTCGTCCGTCATTGCGAGCGAACGCGAAGCAATCCAGGAGCGGCAGACGCCGGGCTGGATTGCCGCACGGGCTTTCGCCCGCTCGCAATGACGATGGAAAAGTTACGAATCCGGCCTCACTTCACCCGGAAATGATTGCGCAGCGCCAGGCCGAACAGGAAGATCAGCACCGCGCTCCACAGCACCTGGAGGACGGAGAGCACCGAGACGAGCGGCGGTACTACGGGGACGAGGGCCGCACGGTTCTCCCGGCGCTCGTCCGGCCGGACGATCCTGCCGGTCATCCGGTCCATACCGCCGTAAAGACAGGTGTAGTTCTGCTCCGCCTTTATGCCGCCGGCGGCGCCCATAAAGACGAGACCGTTGCGGAACGAAAGCCCAAGCGCGCTGGTAATGGCCCCATTGGCCTCGGCGCCGTCGGCGCAGCGATTGTATGCCGCTATCCAGCGCCGGCCGGCCCCGAAAAACGCCGATAAGCGGTCTCGCCAATCTGTCTCTTTGTTCGCCCTCTCAATTGGAACACTGGTGTGAACTGAAAGCGGCGGCTCTGTCATCGTGACCGGAGGCGGGCTTTCTGGCACGGAGTGAAGCGCCAGAAAGGCAAACCAGAAGAGGACTACGCTGCCGAACCACAACATCACCGGCCGCCAGACCGACCGACCGAAATCGGAGAGTGATTCGTAGACGAGCCCAAGCCAGAACAGCACCCAGTTTTGCCCATAGGGATGGTGGGCACGGAAACGCAGCGCCTTCAGCTCGCTGGCAAAATAGTCGCGCTCCTTGTCGTGGTCATTGGCGAGAACGGCGAGCCCGCGCAGCGCTTTGAACTTCTCCGCAGCTTCCGAGTCGGGCGCGTACTCGAAGCGTTTCGGATCGAACAGGGATATGCGGCGCAGAAAACCGGGAGCGTGCTCGGGCCGGGGATCATTCCACCCCTCAGGAGATTCCTCCTTCGGCGCGCCTATTTGGAACGGAGATTCGATCCGGATATCGCCAAGTTCCGGCCGGTGGCTGATCTGGTGCTCGCGGAAATCGGGCACGTGCTCGAACCGTACATTCTGGAACCACAGCGAGCGGGTCGAGTGCAGATGCCGGAAATCGGCCGTCGAGCGGAAATCGACGCCTTTCCGGTTTTTACCGACCTGGAATTGTAGCGGCCCCTTGAGATCGGCGAGGCGGAAATTGACCGGCCCGCGGAATTCCGTACCGGCGAAGGAAAGAAATCCCTCCTCTTCGACCGACAAGCGGAAAAAGAAAGCGTACGTCCTGAATGTCGCGCTACGGAAGTCAGCTTCCGCCCTGAATGTCGCGTTTCTGAAGTTGGTATCCGCCCTGAATGTCGTGCTCTCGAAACTAGCGTCCGTCCTGAATGTTGCGCCCGTGAAGTAAGGGCTAGCCCTGAATGTTGTGTTTCGGAAGCTAGCGTACGCCCTGAATGTTGCGTAGGGAAAGTAAGCGTTCGCCCTGAATGTCGCGTCTCCGAAGTAAGCGTTCGCCCTGAATGTCGCATTTGTGAAGTTAGCCTCCACCCTGAATGTCGCGTCTCCGAAGAAAGCGCTCGCCCTGAATGTCGCGTTTGTGAAGTTAGCCCCCGCCCTGAATGTCGCGCTCATGAAGAAAGCGCTCGCCCTGAATGTCGCTCTCGTGAAGTTAGCAACCGAGCCGAATGTCGCTTTCGCAAAGTTAGCAACCGACTTGAATGTCGCTCTCGTGAAATTAGAAACCGACCTGAATATCGCGCTCTTGAAGTAAGCGTACGCCCTGAATGTCGCGCCCGCGAAATTAGCCGCCCCGAATGTCACGCCCCTGAAGCTAGCATCCGCGAGGAATGTCGCGTTCTCGAATAAAATTGCTCCAGGAAACAGGAAACCGGTAAAGTCGATTCCGGACCCTTCAAATGGAATTGATATGACGGACGGATCAGCTTGCCGCCCGCTTCTCTTTTCCGGGATTTGGCCAGCCGGAATGAAGTAAACCCCGGAAAAGACAGCCCGCGCCTTGAACAACCATATGGTTGTTTCGTCGTTCAGCCCTTCCTCTCTCCACCCCAAATCGGCTTCCCACTCGCCCGTCTCCGCCAGCGTCTTGCGACTTGCGATCAGACCGTCGGCCCAATCGTTCCAGACTCGGGCAGCTTCCTTCTGTGCCTCGTAAATGATCTGCGTTTCGCTCAGTTCCGGCTGCTCTTTGCGCAACCGGTCCATCTTCGCCCGCTTTGCCTTCTGGCACTTTTTCCAGAGCGCGATCGTCCGCTCCCGGGCCTTGAGTTCCTCCGGGCTCAGTTTGATTTCCGGCCGTTCCGCCTCATCGTCTTCGTGGTCGTCGTCCGCCACGCGATCCCCCGCCATCGCATTATCCGCGCGCGCTTTTCTCATACACGCTATAGCGGCGCGGCAACACCACCAACCGGGCGTGAGCGCCGCCCCAAAGCCTGCTACGCTCCCCCGGAATCGAACGCCCGAAAAACCGGAGCCCGCCCATGCGTTTTCCCGACAAGACCGTCGCCGTGACCGGCGCCGCCGGCAATCTCGGCCGCGCCGTCGCCGCGGCCTTTGCCGCAGACGGCGCCAAATGCCTGCTGATCGACCAGACGATCGAATATCTCAACATGGCCTATCCCGACGTGCCGGCGGAGACCAAGATCGCCGTCGACCTCCTCGACCGCGAGGCGACCGTGGCGGCGCTCTCCACCCAAGGCGCCGATATCCTCGTTGCGATCGCCGGCGGCTTTCATATGGGCGAGCCGGTGCACGAAACGCCCGCGGACAAATGGAAGCTGATGCAGGACCTCAACGTGACGACGCTGGTCAATTCGGCCGCGGCGATCGTGCCCGGCATGATCGACAGGGGCGCCGGCAAGATCGTCACCATCGGCGCCAACGCGGCAACAAAAGGCGTGCCGGAGATGGGCGCCTATTGCGCGTCGAAAGCCGCGGTGTTGCGCCTGACCGAGGCGATGTCGGGCGAACTGCGCGACCACGGCATCAACGTCAATTGCGTGATGCCAAGCATCATCGACACGCCCGCCAACCGCGCCGCGATGCCCGGCGCCGATCCGGCGAAATGGGTGGCGCCGGCGGACCTTGCCGCGGTCATCACCTTCCTCGCCTCCGACGCGGCGAAATCTGTGCACGGCGCGCTCGTGCCCGTGGTCGGGCTGTCCTAATTCTCACTCATCCCCACCCCGGCGAAGCGGACGCCGGAAAGCTCCGCCATCTCCCGCTTCCAGGTGGAGAGGTCGGCGGCCGAAAATTTCGACAAATGGTCGTGGCCGCAGGCCCGCGCCAGCACCTGCATCAGCTCCACAGACGCGGCAAGGAAGGTGGCGAGCCGCTGTGCCCCGGCATCCACATCGAGCCGGGCGCGCAGGTCAGGCTTCTGGGTGGCGATACCGGCCGGGCAATTGTCGGTATGGCACATGCGCGCGGCAACGCAGCCGACCGCCTGCATCGCCGAGTTGGCGAACGCCACCCCGTCGGCGCCGAGCGCCAGCGCTTTTGCAAAATCCTCCGGCAGGCGCAAGCCGCCGGTGATGATCAGCGTGACGTCGCTGCGCATCGCTTGATCGAGATGGCGCCGGGCGCGGGCGAGCGCCGGGATCGTCGGCACGCTGATATGGTTGCGGAAGATTAAGGGCGCCGCTCCGGTGCCGCCGCCGCGGCCGTCGAGGATGATGTAGTCGGCGCCGGCGGCCAGGGCGAAATCGATATCATCTTCAATATGATTGGCGGAAAGCTTGAATCCGATCGGGATGCCGCCGGAGCGCTCGCGTACCTCATCGGCGAAGCGGCGGAACTCCTCGACGGTTGTCGGATGATCGAAGGTCGCCGGCGAGATCGCGTTCTGGCCGGGCTCAAGCCCGCGCACCGCGGCGATCTTCTCCGTCACCTTGGCGCCGGGCAGATGGCCGCCCGTACCGGTCTTGGCGCCCTGCCCGCCCTTGAAGTGGAACGCCTGCACCTTCTCCGTGGTCGCCATGTCCCAGCCGAACTTGGCCGAGGCGAGCTCGTAGAAATAGCGGCTGTTTTCGGCCTGCTCCTCGGGCAGCATGCCGCCCTCGCCCGAACAGATGCCGGTGCCGGCCAGTTCCGCGCCGCGGGCGAGCGCGATCTTCGCCTCGGCCGAGAGCGCGCCGAAACTCATGTCGGAGACGAAAAGCGGGATATCGAGGACGAGCGGCTTCTTGGCGTTCGGGCCGATCACGAGTTCGGTGCCGACGGCGGCCTCGTCGAGCAGCGGCTTTCTCGCCATCTGCGCGGTCAGGATCTGCAGATCGTCCCAGTGCGGCAGCAGGTCGCGCGGCACGCCCATGGCGTCGACCTCGCCGTGATGCCCGGTCTTGGAAAGCCCGTCGCGGGCGAGCGCATGGATGCGCGCGACCGTCGGCTCCGCCTCGGTCGGCACCGCCTGCGGCGCCTCGCCTTTGGCGATCGCCGGCACCGGATCGCCGGGTTTTGCTTCGCCGAGCCGGGCATGGGTGCCGTCGCAAAATGGTGAATTGGCCGTCGCCTTGCATTGGCACAGGAACGCGTCGCCGTCGGCGTCCGCCGTAAAGTCCAGCGGCTCGATGTCGGTGCCGTAATGGGAGCCGTCGCAGAACGGCTGGTTCGACGACCGCCCGCAGCGGCACCAATGATAGGTCTTGCCGGCTTTAAGTTCGACGCGCGCGGGCGCGCGCTCGGCGATGATCGGCGTGTCGGCCATGCAGTCCTCCGGAAACGGGGTGTTTTGTCAGCCCGGAAGATACCGCGTTCGCGCGAAAGAAAAACCGGGGAATGGCGGGGAAGAGTGTTTACGGCGGGGAACATTGCAATGACACCCGACGTGTCCGCCGGGGGCCCTCTCCCTGTCAGGGAGAGGGCTACGGAGACCCGGTGAAGCGGAGCTGAACCGCGGGCGAAGTCGGGTGAGGGTGAGCGGTGTTTCCCCCCTCACCCAGCTTCGGCTAAGCAAATCCGCTGGATTTGCAAGCCTTCGCATCCCTCTCCCTCAAGGGAGAGGGCTCTGCGCCGTGGGCAGGGGCCAGCGATCTTCGTCCCCTCCCCCCTTGCGGGGATGGGCCGGGCGTGTGCGTGAGGTTCCCCTCCCCCTTGTGGGGGAGAGTCAGGGAGGGGGGTCAGAAGATAAACAACGACACTGCCGAATGGCGGTACTTTAGCGTATACCCCCACCCGGCCGGCGCGGACGCGCCGTCCACCCTCCCCGCAAGGGGGAGGGTTTTGGTGCGTGCCGTCGGCGCCGTAGCAAACCAACCGCCACAGCGATCGCCCGGCCTAATCCTCAGGACAGCCGACCACGCAAAACAAACGCCGCCGGAGCCTTGCCCCGGCGGCGCTTCGAAAACTCCAGACGCGCGTGCGCTTCAGGAAGCGAGCGAGACGTTCACCGCCTTCTTGCCGCGGCCGCGCGGGTCGTCCTCGACCTCAAACGTGACCTTGTCGCCTTCGTCGATCGCCGGAATGCCGGACGCCTCGAGCGCGGAGATGTGGACGAAGACGTCTTTCGAGCCGTCTTCCGGCGCGATGAAGCCGAAGCCGCGCGAATGATTGAAGAATTTAACGGTGCCATTGATGGCCATGGTGAAAGTCCTTTCCCAGGATTTGCTTGGATGTATCCGATCTGTCCCGTATCGGCGGGCGGATCACATGTCGTCTCTCAGAAGTCGGGAAAAACTGTTCAGGCCGTCAGGACGTCGTCGTTTTAACCGGTCGTCGAGTGGCGCACCCACCCAAATCAGGTGCGCCGATCCGCCAGTTGTGGGTCACTTTGCGGCGAAACGCAAGAATTTTCCGAAATGTAAAAATCCCGCCGCAGCGGGCCCCCCGGCCTTATGCGCCGCCGTCAGGCCGGCGCCGTCTCCTCCACGGTGATCACCGGCTTCATGTCGCGCAGCGTGTCCTCGCTCAGATGGCAGGCGATGAAATGGCGTTCGCCCATCTCGCGCACCGGCGGCGGCGTGATGTCGCAGGTGCCCTCGATCACGTACTGGCAGCGGGTGCAGAACGGACAGCCTTTGGGCGGATTCGACGGCGACGGCAGTTCGCCGGTCAGCACGATGTGGCGCTTCTCGACGCTGGTGTCGGCGATCGGTACGGCCGAGAGCAGCGCCTCCGTGTAGGGGTGATAGGGCGGCGCAAAAATCTCGTCGGTCGAGCCCTTCTCCATGATCTGGCCGAGATACATCACCACGATGCGGTCGGCCAGATAGCGCACCACCGACAAATCGTGGCTGATGAAGAGCAGCGTCGTGCGGTGCTCACGCTGGATGTCCATCAAGAGATCGGTGACGGCCGCCTGCACCGAGACGTCGAGCGCGGACACCGGCTCGTCGGCAATCACCACGGACGGATTGCCGGCAAACGCGCGGGCGATGCCGACGCGCTGCTTCTGGCCGCCGGAAAGCTGGCGCGGCCGCCGCTTGGCGAAATCGCGCGGCAGCTTGACGATGTCGAGCAGTTCGTGAACCCGCTGCTCGACCTTCTCCTTGTCCTTCTCGACCCCGAATTTGCGGATCACCCGGCCGATCTGGCCGCCGATCGAATGGCTCGGATTGAGCGTGTCGAACGGGTTCTGGAACACCATCTGCAGCTTGCCGATGGTCTCGGCGTCGCGCTTTTCGACGGGCAGTTGCGACAGGTCGAGATTGCCGAGCAGCACGTCGCCGTCGGTGGCGTCTTCGAGCCCCATCAGCACCTTGGCAAAGGTCGATTTGCCGCAGCCGGATTCGCCGACGATCGCCACCGTCTCCGCCTCGCGGGCGCGGAAGTTGATCTTCTCATTGGCCTTGACGGTCTTCTTCTCGCCGCCGAGCACAAACAGGCCCGATTCCTCGATCTCGTAGTGCTTGGTCATGTCCTCGACCCGCAGCACGTAATCGCCCGGCAGCACCTCTTCGCGCTCGATCGGCTTCGGTTTGGCCGCATCCCAGTCGATCTCGCGGAACTTGACGCAGCGCGCGAAATGCAGCGAGCCCTCGTCGACCTCCTCCATCGGCAGCGGCCGCTTGTCGCAGCGCGGCTCGTCGAAATAGGTGCAGCGCGGCCCGAAATAGCAGCCGACCGGCCGTTCATGCGGCAGCGGCAACTGGCCGGGAATGGCGATCAGCGGGCGCGCATTCTTGTCCGCCCCCGGCACCGGGATCGAGGAAAACAGGCCGCGGGTATAGGGATGGCGCATCTCGTTGAAGACGTCGACGACGTCGCCGACCTCGACCGCCTCGCCCGAATACATCACCGTGATCCGGTCGCAGGTCTCCAGGATCAGGCCCAGATTGTGGGAGATGTAGATCATCGAGGTGCCGAATTCCTGGGCGATGTCCTTGATCAGGTCGACGATGCCGGCCTCGACCGTCACGTCGAGCGCCGTCGTCGGCTCGTCGAGCAGAAGCAGCTTCGGGTTCGACAGCAGCGCCATGGCGATGACCACGCGCTGCTGCTGGCCGCCCGAAATCTGGTGCGGATAGGAATCCATGATCCGCTGCGGGTCCGGCAGGCGGACATTGGCCAGGATCTGCTTGGCCCGCTCCATCGCCTCGTCGCGGCTGATGCTTTCATGGTAGATCGGCACCTCGGCGAGCTGCTCGCCGATCAGCATGGCCGGATTGAGCGAGGCCATCGGCTCCTGATAGACCATGGAGATCTTGGAGCCGCGGATCTGCCTGAGTTCCTCCTCGCTCATGGTGCGCATGTCGCGCCCCTCGAAGAAGATCTCGCCGCCGACAATGGCGCCGTTCTTGCCCATATACTGCATGATGGCGAGCGCCACCGTCGACTTGCCGCAGCCGGACTCGCCGACGATGCCGTGCGCCTCGCCGGGCATCAGTCTGAGATTGAAGTCGACCACCGCCGGGATCTCGCCGGCGCGCGTATAGTAGGAGATCGACAGGTTGCGACACTCCAATACCGGGGTCTGTTCCGTCATTTGCGTCGCTCCCGATCAGTCTCTGAGGCTCATTTCGCGCAGACCGTCGGCCAGCAGGTTGAAGCCGAGGATCAGCGACGACACCGACAGCGCCGGCACGATCAGCATGTAGGAGAACTTCCACAGCATCGCGGTGCCCGCCGACTCCTTGATCATCAGACCCCAGTCGGGATCGGGCGGCTGCAGGCCGAGGCCGAGGAAGGTCAGGGTGGTGATCGCCACCGTGGTGTAGCCGAGGCGGAGGCAGGCATCGACGATGATCGGCCCGCGCACATTCGGCAGCAATTCCACCACCATGATCCAGAATGCGCTCTCGCCGCGGGTCTGGGCGGCGAACACGTAGTCGCGCGTCTTGATGTCGAGCGCCAGCCCGCGGACGATACGCATGATCGCCGGGGCCGAGGCAAAGGTGACCGCGATCACGATGTTGAAGCCCGAGGGGCCGAGATAGTTGAGGATGACGATGAAGAGCACCATCACCGGGAACGACAAAAGCACGTTGCCGAGGAAGGAGATGATCTCGTCCCACCAGCCGGACAGATAGCCGGCGATCAGCCCGAAAGCGGTGCCGACCACATAGGCGACCGCGGTCGCAGTCACGCCCCAGACCAGCACGCGCTGGCAGCCCCAGATGGTGCGCGAAAGCATGTCGCGGCCTTTGAAGTCGGTGCCGAGCCAGAAGAAGATGTCCCGCTTCTCGGTAAACGGCACCGTGAACGGCGCAATCGGCTTGTTGGGATCGAGCAGCGGCAGATAGGGCGCCGTCACCGCCATGAATATCCAGAAGAACACCAGGGTCAGGCCGAGCACGGCCACCCATGATTCCCGGAACGCGCGGACGCCGAGAATGTAGAGGATCACGGTCGCCGGATAGGCCGGCAGCAGCATGATGTCCTTGGCGTTGCCGATATATTTGCCGAACATGACGTAGAGCATCAACGGCACCCACATCGCCACGAACAGCCCGATGATGACCTTCGGTTCGGTCAGGCGCTTGAGCAGCGGTACCGAGCGGACGTCGACTTCTGTTTCCGTAACAGCCATTGGTCGTCCCCCCGATCAACCGAACCGGATACGCGGGTTCAGGAAGGTGTACCCGACATCCGAGATAATCTGCGAAATCACCGCCACCGCCACGGCGACGAGCGTACAGGCCTGAACCACTTCGATATCGGGGAACAGCGCCGCCTCCAGCAGCAGTTTGCCGAAGCCGTCATATTCGAAGAACACCTCGACGACGACGACGCCCGAAAGCAGCCAGTTGAGCTGCAGCACGATGACCGTGAACGGCGCGATCAGGGCGTTGCGCAGGGCGTGGCGCAGGATCACCCGGCTATAGGGTATGCCCTTCAGCACCGCCGTGCGGATATATTGCGAGGTCATCACCTCGGCCATCGAGGCCCGGGTCATGCGCGCCACATAGCCGAAATCGTAGACCACCAGGGTGAGCACCGGCAGGATCAGTTCGTGAAAGCTGAAGCCGCTGATCATCGCCGATTTGGTCGGGAACCAGCCGAGGCCGAGCGCGAACACAACCGTCAGGATAATCGCGGTCGCGACCTCGGGAATACTGGTGAAGAACACCGAGATGAAGGACACCGCCCTGTCCTGGAGCGAGGCCTCCTTCATCCCCGCAAGCACCCCGAGGATCAGCGATATCGGGATCATCAATCCGAAGACGCCGAGCGCCAGAATGCCGGTATTGGCGAGCTTTTCCCAGACGAGGGGCCCGGCATCGCGGTTCTTCTCATAGGAGAAGCCGAAATCGCCGGTCAGCGTATTGCCCATCCAGTTGAAGTAACGCTGGTAGAAGGGCACGTTCAGGCCCTTCTTCTCCAGCCATTCATTGTAGGTGGTTTCGTCCAGCGCGGACACGGCGAAGCCGCCAAGTTCCTGAATGGCAAGACGTTTCTTGAATTCCGGCGTGTCGAAAATCACGAACAGGATAAACGACGCCGTCAGCATGATCAGCACCATCTGAATGAGACGGCGCCCAATGAGTTTAAACATGCACGTTAATCAACCGACCTGAACTGTTGCGCCTGATTTTGCGCCAGCCGGCCGGTCGCCCTCCCTGGACCTCTTAAACTGCCGCGCCCGGGCAGCACGCCCGGGCGCGGGATAAGCATCGACCCGTATTAGCTTTTCCACACCTTGTTGAACTGGTGATACTGGGTCGGGTGCGCCGGATAGCCGTTAACGGCCTCCGACGTCATCGTGTAGACCGGCCGGAACAGCGGCTCGATCATGATGTTGGCGTCCTGAAGGATCTTCTCGACCTTCTCCATCTTGGCCCGGCGCTCTTCGACGTCCAGCGTCGCTTCCGCGTCGTCCAGCGCCGCCTCGAACTCCGGATCGTCAAAGTGGGTCTCGTTCCACGGCACGCCCTTGCGATAGGCCAGCGACAGCACCATGGTGCCGAGCGGACGGTGGGTCCAGGCGACCGCGCCGAACGGCGTCTTGTCCCAGATCTCCCAGAACTTGGAAGCCGGCATCACGTTGATGTTCATCTTGATGCCTGCGTCCTTGAGCTGGTCGCGCACCGCCTCGCACAGCGTCTGGTGCCACGGACCGTCGGTGTTGCCGACATCGATCGTGACTTCCAGGCCGTCCTTGTGGCCGGCTTCCGCGAGCAGGGCCTTGGCGCCGTCCACGTCGCGCTTCATTTCCGGAAGCTTGAAATATTCCGGATGAATCTCGCAGACGTGATGGTTCTCGCCGACCGAGCCGCCTTCCGGGAAAACCAGGGCCTTGGCCCTGGCGTTATCGACCGCCATGGTCATGGCCGCGCGGACCTTCGGATCGTCGAAGGGCGGCTGGTCGACCTGCATGCGCAGGAGCAGCGTCTGCGCGGTCTTGGCCGCCAGAACCTTGCCCGGCAGGGACTTGGCCAGTTCCATCTGCTCGACGCCGAACTCGTAGATCGCGTCGACATCACCGCCGGCGAGCGCCACAAGCTGGTTGTCCTCGTCGAAATTGTAGTAGTGGATTTCGTCGAGGTAGACCTTGCCGCCCCAATAGACGAAGTCCTTGCCGTCCGTCGTCTTGGTGACGCGCTTAAGGATGCACTTCTCGCCGACCTTGAGCTCGGCCAGGGTGAACGGTCCGGTGCCGATCGGATTGTCGGAAAGCGGCGCCTTGAAGGACGGATGACAGATCGCCGTCGGATAGTTGTAGCAATCCTCGGCGACCGAAAGGACCGGCTTCTTCAGCTTGAACACGACCGTGTAGTCGCCGTCCGCCGACACCGAGCCCGGGATCATCTTCTTGACCATCTTGGGCTCGCCGTCGTCGTCCTTTTCGCCCGTGTCATGCTCTTCGAGCATCGCCGAATAGGTCGACAGGCCGATAATGCCGCCGGCAGCGAGGTCCGCATCGAGCCACCGCGTCACGTTCCAGACGACGTGTTCGGCCTTGAGTTCTTCGCCGTTATGCCACATCACGCCCTTGCGCAGATGGAACTTCCATTCGGTCAGGTCGTCATTGGCCTCCCACTTTTCGGCGAGCATCGGCCGGGTGACGTTGTCCGGGCCGGTCATCGCCAGATATTCCATCATGTGACGGGCCTGATTACCCATCTCGACCCAGGAAAACGTCGCCGGGTCTTCCACCTTCTGGATCTGCATGGCGACTTTCAGGATGCCGCCTTCCTTGGCATTCGGATCATCGGCCGGGAACGGCATGTTGCCGTGGCTGTCGGCGAACGCCGGACGCGGCAGGCCGGCCATGGCATAAGCGGTGCCGGCGGCAACGCCGAGCAGCGCGGCAGTACGGACGAACTCACGACGGCTCATGCGGCCGCTTTCCATGAGTTCTTTGGCTTCAGTTACTTTCGGGTGTACTCTTTTATCGCTGGACATTAACCCCTCCTGGTGGCGATTGTCGTTCAAGCAAGTTTTTCATGTTCTACTTGCGAATGCTGTGGATTTACTTCAAGCACTGGCTGGTCCATCATTAATGATGTTTTATGCCGTTTTTGTTGCGTCGCCCAATGCTCTTGCGAGGCCATCCCGGCGGCAGACTAGCACAGCCCGGCCCGGTCACCGCAAGTCCTAAGCGACGGCTATTTGTGCAGCAACGACAACGCTAGCGCCACCAAGCGCGGTCGATTCCGGTCGGAATCATCTAAAATAACTAAATAATTACATACACTTATCATAAAACCGCAAAGACGGTTATCTGTCCCGTCCGCAGCGAGTCGATTTTTGACCGGAATCGCCGGCCGGTCCGCGCCGCGCCCGGCGCCGGCAGCACCCGGTTTGGATTGCGTGTCTGCCCCGAATTCCCCTTGGTCGCCAACGCGACAGCGACGGTCGCTATCGCGATCAGCGTCGCTTTCGGCGATCGCCTAACGTGCGCGGTCAGGGAGAACGCGATGATCGGCGAACGCGGCAATACTGCGCGCCTGAACGACGGGCCGAACGGGAAGACTCCGAACAAGACCGGGAACCGTCGATGCGCGCGTCGCCACCGACCTTGAACGACGCCGCCGACAGAAGCCGCGGACGACGCGGCCGCCGCGGCGACCGCGGCAGCGGCGAGATCGCCCAGAAGCCGTTCCGCCAGCCGCGCCTGCGCTGGCCCCCGGTCGAACTGATCAGCGCCGACGAACTGGATGCCCTGCACCACGCCTCGCTGTCGATCCTGAAGGAGATCGGCATCAATTTCCTCCACCCCGAGGCCCGGTCGCTGCTGCGCCAGGCCGGCGCCGACGTCGATGCCGATTCCGACCGGGTCCGCTTCGATCCCGAACTGGTCGAACAGACGATCAGGACGGCACCGGCGGAATTCACGCTGCACGCGCGCAACCCCGACAACAATATCCGCGTCGGCGGCGACTGGATTGCCTTTGCGCAGATGGCCAGCGCGCCCAACAGCTCCGATCTCGACAATGGCCGCCGCGCCGGCAACCGCGAGGATTTCCGCAACCTCCTCAAGCTCGGCCAGTTCTTCAATATCCTGCATCTGAACGGCGGCTATCCGGTCGAGCCGGTCGACATCCACGCCTCGATCCGCCACCTCGACTGCCTCGCCGACATCGTCAAGCTGACCGACAAGGTCTACAGCGCCTACTCGCTCGGGCGCGCACGCAATCTCGACGGCCTGGAGATCGCCCGTATCGGCCGCGGCATCAGCGCCGAGCAGATGGAGCGGGAGCCCTCGCTCTATACGATCATCAACACCAATTCGCCGCTGTGCATCGACACGCCGATGCTGCAGGGCATCATCGAGATGTCGAGCCGCAACCAGTGCGTGATCGTCACCCCCTTCACCCTGTCCGGGGCGATGGCGCCGGTCACGCTTGCCGGCGCGCTCGCCCAGCAGAACGCCGAAGCGCTCGCCGGCATTCTCTTCACCCAGCTTGTGCGTCCCGGCGCGCCGGTGATCTATGGCGGCTTCACCTCAAATGTGGACATGAAATCGGGCGCGCCCGCTTTCGGCACGCCGGAATACATGAAATCCGCGATGATCGGCGGCCAGCTTGCCCGGCGCTACAAAATCCCCTACCGCTCCTCGAATGTCTGCGCGGCGAACGCGATCGACCCCCAGGCGGCTTATGAATCGGTATTCTCGCTCTGGGGCGCGGTGATGGGCGGCGTCAATTTCGTCAAGCACGCCGCCGGCTGGATCGAGGGCGGGCTGACCTGTTCCTACGAGAAGACCATTCTCGATGTCGACCTCCTGCAAATGGTCGCCGAGTTCCTCGAACCGCTGACCATCGAAGACGACGAACTCGGGCTCGATGCGATCCGCGATGTCGGCCCGGGCGGACACTTTTTCGGCACCGCCCACACCCAGGCGCGCTACCGCACGGCGTTCTATTCACCGCTGATCTCCGACTGGCGCAATTTCGAAACCTGGGCCGAGGCCGGCCGGCCGGAAGCCGCCGCAAAGGCCAATGCGCTGTGGAAGGACGTGCTCCGCCGCTATGAAAAGCCGCCCCTCGACCCGGCGATCGAGGAGGAGCTCGACGCCTTCGTCGCCCGCCGCAAGGAAGAGGGCGGCGTGCCGACCGATTTTTAAATCAACAAGGTGATGTGAACACTTAAAGGCGCGCGACAAGCGGCCGATCGAAAAGAGACAACGCCATGGAGGAAACCCGATACACGCCCAAAGCGCGCCATGTGCATGGCGCCGATGACGCCTATGTGCTGACCGGCGATCCGGGAAATCCGGCCCATCGCGAATGGACCGCCGCCGGCCTCGACGCGCCCGACATCGAGGCGATGCGCGACTACCGGCTGGAACGGTTGCGGGCCGAATTGAAGGCGCGCGATTTTGCCGGCGCCATCCTCTACGACCCGCTCAACATCCGCTACGCCACCGACTGCTCGAACATGCAGGTCTGGTGCATGCACAACCCGGTCCGCTACGCCTATGTGGCAACCGAGGGGCCGGTCGTGCTCTTTGATTTCCACGGCTGCCTGCACCTTTCCCACGATCTGCCGCGGGTCACCGAAAGCCGCAAGGCGATTTCCTGGTTCTATTTCGGCGCCGGTCCCGAGGAGCGTGAACGTGCCGGCATCTGGGCGGCCGAACTGGCCGACCTCATCCGCGAGACCGGCGGCGGCAACCCCCGCATCGCCGTCGACCGTTGCGATCCGATGGGGATTGAGGCGCTTACCGCCTGCGGCATCGACACCCATGTCAGCATGGAGTTCGCCGAGGAGGCGCGGAAGATCAAGAGCGCCGACGAGATCAGGGCGATGCGCCGCGCCATCCACACCAGCGAAGTCGGCATGGCCGAGATGTGGCGGGCGCTCCGCCCCGGCATCACCGAGAACCAGCTCTGGTCGATCCTGCACAAAGCCAATATCGAGCGCGGCGGCGAATGGATCGAGACCCGCCTGCTCGCCTCGGGCCCGCGCACCAATCCGTGGTTCCAGGAATGCGCCGACCGGGTCATCGAGGCCGGCGATATCGTCGCCTTCGACACCGACCTCATCGGCCCCTACGGCTATTGCTCGGACATTTCCCGAGCCTGGGTGACGCCCGGCATGGCGCCGACCAACGCCCAGCGTGACCTGCACGCGATCGCGCTGGAACAGATCAACACCAATCTCGACCTCTTGAAGCCGGGCATGAGCTATATGGAATTCGGCGCCAAGAGCTATCAGCTGCCCGAGGATTGCCTGCCCAACCGCTATTCGGCAATCGTCCACGGCGTTGGCCTTTGCGACGAATACCCCTCCGTCGCCTATCCGGGCGACAAGCGGAAGGGTGGCTATGAGGGCGCCTTCGAACCGGGGATGTGCCTGTGCTTTGAAAGCTATGTCGGCCGCGAAGGCGGCAAGGAAGGGGTCAAGGTCGAGCGCCAGGCGCTCGTCACCGACACCGGCGTCGAACTGCTCGACAGTTTTCCGTTGGATCTGGTGCCGGAGATCTAAACGGAATCGATTACGGGGGCGATATCGATGAAATCGCACGCGCAGGCGGCAGAGAAGATCGAAGGTCGGTGCAGCAATCGTCCCCTCCCCCTTGTGGGGAGGGACAGGGTGGGGGTCCGAAAATGCAAAGCTCAAAACGAATTTGCTTTTCATTATAAGGCGTTCGCTTCGCTCACAAATCTGTTTTCCACCCCCCTCACCCTAACCCTCTCCCCGGCGGGGAGAGGGAATTTTGGCGCAGAGCAAGCAGCAATCGATTCAGCCCTCTCCCCCTGGGGGAGAGGGCGGCCCGCAAGGGCCGGGTGAGGGGCTGAAACACAGGGAATGCGGGGAGTGATGTGATGAAATCGCACGCGCAAGCGGTGGTGATCGGCGGCGGCGTTGTTGGCGCCAGCGTGCTTTACCATCTGACCAAGAAGGGCTGGACCGACGTCCTCCTGATCGAGCGTTCGGAACTGACCTCGGGCTCCACCTGGCACGCCGCCGGCGGCATGCACACCCTGAACGGCGATCCCAACGTCGCCAAGCTGCAGCAATACACGATCAACCTCTACCAGGAGATCGAGGAGAAGTCCGGCGTCGCCCTGTCGCTGCACAAGACCGGCGGGGTGATGCTGGCGACCACGCCCGAGCGCGTCGAATGGCTGAAAATGGCCCACGCCCGCGGCCGCTATCTCGGCATGCAGACCGAGATCATCTCGCCCAAAGAGGCGGCCGATTTCATGCCGCTGCTCGATCCCGACAAATTCATCGGCGCCATGTACGACCCCGACGAGGGCCACGCCGACCCCTACGGCGTCACCCACGCCTATGCCAAATCGGCGCGCCTCAACGGCGCCGAGATCGTGCTCCGCAACCGCGTCACCGACCTCACCCAGAACGCGGACGGCTCATGGAATGTCGTCACTGAAGAGGGCACGATCCGCGCCGAGCACGTCGTCAATTGCGGCGGGCTCTGGGCCCGCGAAGTCGGCCGCATGGTCGGCATTGAGCTGCCGGTTCTGGCGATGGAGCACATGTACCTTTTGACCGAGGACATGCCCGAGGTCATCGCCTTCAACAAGGAGAAGGGCCACCAGGTGCCTCACGCCATCGACTTCACCGGCGAGATCTATGTGCGCCAGGAAGGCAACGGCATGCTGATGGGCACCTATGAGAAGGCCTGCCGTCCCTGGTCGCCGAAAGAGACGCCGTGGGATTTCGGCCATGAGCTTCTGGAGCCGGACCTAGACCGCATCGCGCCCTCGCTCGAAGTCGGCTTCAAGCATTTTCCGTCTTACCAAAATGCCGGCATCAAGAAGATCATCAACGGCCCCTTCACCTTCGCCCCCGACGGCAATCCGCTGGTCGGCCCGGTGCGCGGGCTGAAGAATTTCTGGTGCGCCTGCGGCGTCATGGCCGGCTTCAGCCAGGGCGGCGGCGTCGGCCTGGCGCTGTCCAACTGGATGGCCGAGGGCGATCCGGGCTTCGACGTCTGGGCCATGGATGTGGCGCGCTACGGCGACTGGGCGACGCTCGCCTACACCAACGCCAAGGTGCGCGAGAACTATGCCCGCCGCTTCTCCATCACCTTCCCCAATGAGGAACTGCCGGCCGGCCGGCCGATGCGGACGACGCCGCTCTACGACAAGATGGTTTCGCAAGGTGCGGTCATGGGCAACAATTGGGGGCTGGAGGCGCCGCTGTGGTTCGCGCCGGAAGGCGTCGAGCCGGTCGACATCGTCTCGTTCCACCGCTCCAACGATTTCGAACACGTCAAGGTCGAGGCGCTCGCGGTGCGCAACGGCGTCGGCATCACCGAGATCGCCAATTTCGCTAAATACCGGGTCACCGGGCCGGGTGCCGAGGCCTGGCTCTCGCACCTGATGACCAACCGGATGCCGAAGACCGGCCGCATCATCTTAACCCCGATGCTGAACCCGGCCGGCAAGCTGATCGGCGACTTCACGATTGCCAAGGCCGGCGACGACGATTTTCGCATGTGGGGCTCGAGCCAGGCCGAGGTGTATCACATGCGCTGGTTCGAGGCGCATCTGCCCGCCGACGGCAGCGTGCATGTCGAGGCGATCGGGCTCGGCCTGACCGGACTTTCGATCGCCGGGCCGAAAGCCCGCGAACTGCTCGCGCGCGTCGCCGACGCCGATGTTTCCAACGAAGCGTTCCGCTTCATGGATTACCGGCAGATGGACATCGCCGCGGTACCGACCCAGATCAACCGGCTCACCTATACCGGCGATCTCGGCTATGAGATCTGGATCGCGCCCGAATATGAGCGCCGGCTATATGCCGAACTGATGGCGGCGGGCGCCGATCTGGGGCTGAAGAATTTCGGCGTGCGGGCGCTCTTGTCGCTGCGGCTTGAGAAGAATTTCGGCACCTGGTTCCGCGAATTCCGGCCGATCTACGGGCCCTATGAGGCCGATCTCGGCCGCTTCGTTGCTCTGCAAAAGAACGACTTCATCGGCCGCGAGGCGGCGGCGCGCGAAAAGGAGAACGGGCCGGAGCGGCTGCGCGTTTCCTTCGTCGTCGATGCCACCGACGCCGACGTCATCGGCGACGAGCCGATCTGGTTCAAGGACGAGGTGGTCGGCTGGGTCACGTCGGGCGGCTACGGCCACTATGTCGACGCCTCGCTGGCGCAAGGGTACATCCCGGCCGGCCTCGCCAGCGAAAACGACGGCTTCGAGATCGAGATCATCGGCGACCGCCGCCCGGCGCGGATCATCCGCGAACCGCTGTTCGACCCGATGGCGGAGCGCATGCGGGGGTGACGATGGAACATTCCCTCTCCCTTGAGGGAGAGGGATACGAAGACCCGGTGAGGCGAAGCCGAACCGCTGGTCGAAGTCGGGTGAGGGTGAGGGTGAGGGTGAGGGTGAGGGGGAAAGGAAAAACAGAATGACCGATGTTTCCTACGACGCCATCATCATCGGTGCCGGCATTATCGGCACCAATATCGGCCTCGAACTCGCCCGCAAGGGCTACCGGACCCTCAATGTCGACAAGCTGCCGGCCGCCGGCTACGGCCCGACGGCGGAAAGCTGCGCCATCATCCGCGTGTACTATTCGACGCTGGACGGCTCGGCCATGGCCTATGAGGGCTATTTCGACTGGAAGAACTGGCCCGCCTATATCGGCGTCGAGGACGAGCGCGGCCTCGCCCATTTCCACGACAACGGCACGATGATCTTCAAGACCGAGCGGAACGGTTATCTGGCGCGTATTCTCGACATCTGCCGCGACCTCGACATCCCCTTTGAAGAATGGGATCGCGACCGGATCGCCACCGCGTTTCCGTTCTATTCGCTCGACAGCTACCTGCCGGTGTGCCGGCCCGAGGATGACGGCTTCGGCGAGCCGAACGGCGAAAAGGTGTCGGGCGCCGTCTTCTTCCCCGCCGGCGGCTATATTTCCGATCCCCAACTCGCCACCCACAATCTGCAGCGCGCCGCCGAGGCCGCGGGCGGCGAATTCCTGTTCAACGTTTCGGTCGCCGAAATCATGCAGGATAACGGCCGCGCCGCCGGTATCCGTCTCGAAGACGGCCGTGTCATCTGGGCGCCGGTCGTCGTCAACTGCGCCGGCGCCTTCTCCCACAAGGTCAACGAGATGGCCGGCGTCACCGGCGACATGACGATCACCACCAAGCCGCTGCGCCAGGAGGTCGTGCACGTGCCGGTGCCGGACGGCATCGCCTATGGACGCGAGACGATGGTGACTTCGGATTCCGATATCGGCGTCTATTCGCGGCCCGAACTCGGCAGCCATATCCTCGTCGGGTCGGAAGACCCCGAATGCGATCCGCGCGAGGAGGTCGACCCCGACGGCTATGACAAGACGCTTTCCGAACAGGCGCGCATCCAGGCGCTGCGCTACGCCCAGCGCGTGCCCGAGCTTGGCATCCCCAACCAGCTTCAGGGCGTCGTCAGCGTCTACGACACCTCAGACGACTGGATACCGATATACGACAAATCCGCCCTGCCCGGCTTCTACATGGCGATCGGCACCAGCGGCAATCAGTTCAAGAACGCGCCCGTCGTCGGCAAGATGATGGCGCATCTGATCGCGGCGTGCGAGGCCGGCCGCGACCATGACAGCGATCCGGTCGACTTCACCTTCGAGCACACCGGCCGCACGGTGAGCATCGGCTTTTATTCCCGCAAGCGGCCGATCAACACGTCGAGCAGCTTTTCCGTGCTCGGATAGGAAAATCGTCTCGGCGACGGATGCCCTCCCGAACCGATCGGCTCTTGCCATCCCCGCAAAACCCGGTCAGGAAGGCCCGAAGCATGTCGCGACAGCAGGATCGGGGAAGCTCATGAAGGCAGAGATCGACTGGGGCGGGAATGTGCAGTTCGCCGCGCACACCGAATCGGGCCACACCATCATCATGGACGGCGCCCCGTCCCATGGCGGCATGAACCAGGGTTCCCGGCCGATGGAATTGCTGCTCGTCGGCATGGGCGGTTGCACCGGCTTCGACGTTGTCGGCATTCTGAAAAAGGCCCGCGCCGATCTGCGGTCCCTAAAGATTCAATTGGAGGCCGAGCGCGCCGACGAAACGCCGGCCGTCTTCACGAAGATCCATGTGCATTTCATCCTCACCGGCACCGGCCTGAAGGAACCGCAGGTGGACCGGGCGATTGCGCTGTCGGCGGAGAAATACTGCTCGGCCTCGATCATGCTCGGCCAGACCGCCGACATCACCCACAGCTTCGAGATCGTCGAGGCGCAGGATTAGGCTCGGGCATCGTCCACTGCTGTCCGATTCAATTCAATGCCGCCGACATACCGTGTCGATGGGGGCAATGGACTCCCGCTTCCGCGGGAGCGGTGGGCGGTGTTGGCGTAGACACACAATCACACACCTTCCCCGCGAAAGCGGGGAACCATTGGCTGTGCCGTAAATATTAGTTTTTGCTATACTTACTCGGCAATCCGAGCGATGCAAGCCGACCGTCCGTAAAGCGCGGCCGGCGCCCCGCACGCGCCTTACAATCTGATCCAAGCCGACTTCACTTGGCAGTATTCGGCAAGCGTCATCAGCGCCTTGTCGCGGGCCGAGCCCGACTGCTTGTAGCCGCCGAAGGGCTGGGTCATGTCGCCGTCATTGAAGGTGTTGACCCAGACGACGCCGGCCTCGATGTCGCGCACCAGCCGATGCGCCGTCGAAAGGTCCGAGGTCCAGACGCCGGCAGCGAGCCCGTAGACCGTGTCATTGGCGATCGCCACCGCCTCGTCGACGCTATCGAACGGGATGATCGCGGCGAGCGGCGTAAACACTTCTTCGCGGGCGAGCGTCATTGCGTTCGACACATCACCGAAGCCACAAGGCTCGACGAAATGCCCGGGCATATCGGGCGCCCCGCCGCCGAAAAGCCGCCGCGCGCCTTCCGACAAGGCGCCCTCGACATGGCGGAGATGCCGCGCCTTCGCCTCGGCGTTGACGAGCGGTCCCATCGCGGTGGTCGGATCGAGCGGATCGCCGGGCCTGTACGTGTCTTCGGAGAGCGCCGTGAAGCGCTGGACGAAATCGGCGTAGATGTCCCGGGCGACGAGGATGCGCGAGCCGGCATTGCAGACCTCGCCCATATTGCCGAAGATCCCTTCGACCGCCGCGGCGACGGCTGCGTCCAGATCGGGCAGATCGGCGCAGAATATGTTCGGGCTCTTGCCGCCGCATTCGAGTCCGACCTTCTTCAAATTGGATTCCCCGGCATAGCGCAGCATCAGCCGGCCGACCGCCGTCGATCCGGTGAAGCTGATTTTGGCGACGTCCATATGGCGGGCGAGCGGCGCGCCGGCCTCCTCGCCGAAACCGGCGATCACGTTGAACACCCCCGGCGGCCCGCCGGCCTCGACAAAGAGTGCGGCGGCGCGCAGGCAGGACAGCGACGCCTCCTCGGCCGGTTTCGCGACGACCGTATTGCCGGCGGCGAGCGCCGGCGCGAATTTCCAGGTCGCCATCAGAAGCGGATAGTTCCAGGGCGAGATGCAGCCGACGACGCCGAGCGGCTCGCGCAGCGTATAGTGCAGCACATCGGACGGCGTCGCCGTGACGCTGCCCTCGATCTTGTCGGCGGCTTCGGCAAAGAAGCGCAGCGTCGTCGCCACCTCCGGCAGGTCGTAGGAGACGAGGTCGGCGATCGGCTTGCCGGCTTCGAGACTGTCGTAAAGCGCAAGCTCGGCCGCATTTTCCAGGATCAGATCGGCAAACCGGTAAAGGACCAAAGCCCGCTCCCGCGGCGCCATCCGCGACCATACCGGAAACGCCGCCTTGGCCGCGGCAACCGCCTTGTCGACATCGGCGGCCCCTGCCCGCGCGATCTCCGCCACCGGTTCTCCGGTCGCCGGATTTTCGCTCGAAAAGACCTCGCCGGAGGCCGCGGCCACAGTGTCGCCGCCGATGAAAAGCCGCGTCTCCGGCCGGATCGCCGCCGCCCGCGCCTGCCAGTCGGCGTGGGTCAATTCTGCCGGATCGGTCATTCCGCCGCCTCCGCGTCCCGCCCCTTCGGCCACACCTCGCCGCCGGGCTCCTCCGGTTCGTCGTCGACCATTTCGGCCGGGAAGCCGGGCGCCAGAATATCGACGCCGCACGCCTCCTCCAGCCGCCGGATGATGTTCGGCGACCATTCCCGCGCGCCGAAACGCGCCATGCCGTCCCTGAAAATGTCGATCATCAGCGGATTGATTTCGAGCGGCACGCCGGCCCGCTCGGCGACCGCCTGAAACAGGCCGATATCTTTCAGCACCAGATCCATGGTGAAGTTGATGTCGCGGCTGCCGTTCAAGATCACCTGGCTTTCGGTTTCGTGGACGAAGGAATTGCCCGATGAGATGCGGATCGCCTCATAGGTGGTGTTGAGGTCGAGCCCGGCCTTCTTCATCGTCGTCAGCGCCTCGCAGAGCGTCAACAGGTTGGCGGTGGCCAGATAATTGGTCATCACCTTCAGCACCGAGGCGGTGCCGAGCGGGCCGGTGTGCAGGATGCGCCGGCCGAGGATCGTGAGCACCGGCAAGATGCGCTCAAACGTCGCCCGGTCACAGCCGGCGAAGATCGAGATGTTGCCGGTCGCCGCCCGATGGCACCCTCCCGAGACCGGGCAATCGACCGGATGGCCGCCCTTGGCCTCAATGAGCGCGCCGAGCCGCTTCACCTCGGCCTCGTCGGTGGTGCTCATCTCGGCCCAGATCGTGCCGGGCTTAAGGCCGGCGAATATGCCGTCCTCCGCCTCCATCACCGCCGCGCTCGCCGCCGGCGACGGCAGGCAGGTGATGACGAGTTCGCACGCTTCGGCAATCGCTTTCGGGCTTTCCGCCCATTTCGCGCCCTTGTCGAGAAAGGGCTGCGCGTGCCCGCGGTCGAGATCGCGCACAGTGAGGTCGGCGCCGTTGCGCAACAGGCTGCCGGCGAGCTTCGCACCGACATTGCCGAGCCCGATAAAGCCGATTTTCATTTGTGCCGTTCCCTTTCCGTACCTGAATTGCGGCTCTTTTGGTCAAATCCGGTCTTCACTCGGCACGCCAGTTGGTTCGCGCCGACAGGCGAAAACGTGCACGACCGGATTCCTTCCCCCCTTGTGGGGGAAGGTTAGGATGGGGGGTCAAGGAAAAACTGTGAGCGATAGCGAACACAATTGATTTATTTATTCTTTTGACCCCCATCCCTGACCCCTACCCTTGAACGGGGAGGGGAAACCTGGCTGCATTTCCTTCTCAATCACCGTTTGTGCGGATCGAAAGGCACGTCGCCCATTTCCAGGTGCAGTTTATCGCCGTCGTAAGGATTGGCGCGCGCGACCTCCTCATTGAGCTCGACCCCGAGCCCCGGCGCCGTCGGCGGGATGACATAGCCGTCCTCCCAGCGGATCGGCGTCTTCAAAAGGTCGGCGTGAAAGCCGTCCCATTTGCCGATCCCCTCCAGGATCAGGAAATTCGGGCAGGTCGCGGCGAGCTGGATATTCGCCGCCCCGACCACCGGCCCGCAATAAAGGTGCGGCGCGATCTGGCCGTGCCAGGCCTCGGCCATGCCGGCGATCTTCTTGGCCTCCAAAAGCCCGCCGACCCGGCCGAGATTCATCTGCAGGATTGCGGCGGCACCGGCCTCAAGCACCCGCGCAAATTCCCATTTGGTGCAGAGCCGCTCGCCGGTGGCGATCGGTACGCTGGTCGCCCTGGCGACCTTCGCCATCTCCTCCGGGCTGTCGGGCGGCACCGGCTCCTCGAACCACAACGGATCATAAGGCTCCAGCCGCTTCGCCAGGCGGATCGCGCCGGCGGCGGTGAACTGGCCGTGGGTGCCGAACAGGAGGTCCGCTTTGGTGCCGACGGCTTCCCGGATTTGTCTGCAAAAAGCTTCGGAGCGATCCAGCGATTCCATATCCGGCTGGCGCCCGTCAAAGGCGGTGTACTGGCCGGCGGGATCGAATTTGATCGCGGTAAAACCCTCGGCGACCAGTTCGGCCGCCCGCGCCGCGCTCGCCTCGGCATCGCCATAGAATTCGGCGGCATCCTGATCGGCGCCCGGATAGAGATAGGTGTAGCTGCGCAAGCGCTCGTGCACGCGGCCGCCGAGAAGGTCATAGACGGGACGATCGAGCGCCTTGCCGATGATGTCCCACATCGCCATCTCAAGCCCGCTGACGACGCCGGCCATCGCCGTGTCCGGCCTTTGCGTAAATCCCGACCCGTAGGCATTGCGGAAGAAATGCTCGATGCGGAACGGATCGGCGCCTTCAAGCCGGCGCTGAAACACGTCCTCGATCATCGCCACCGTCGCGGCCGGGCCGAAAGAGGCCGCATAGACCTCGCCGACGCCCTCGATCCCGCACGCGGTCTTCAGCTTGACGAACTGGAAATAGCGGCCGCCGAAACCGGGCGGCGGATTGCCGACGATGAAGGTTTCAAGGCTTTCGAGTTTCACGTTGAGTGTCCAATCGATTTCATAGAGCTCTGTTGAATGTCGAGTTCGTCATTGCGAGGCGCTGACAAGCGCCGTAGCCCGGCTTCCCCTCCCCCTTGTGGGGAGGGGTCAGGGGTGGGGGTCAAAAGAATAAATAAATCAATTGCGTTCGCTTCGCTCACGCGTTTTCTCCTTGACCCCCCATCCTAACCTTCCCCCACAAGGGGGGAAGGAATCCGGCCCCTCACCCCATCACCACCACATTGCGCAGCGCCTCGCCCGATTTCGCCGAGGCGATCGCGTCATTGATCTGATCGAGGCGATAGCGGCCACTGATCAGCTCGTCGAGCTTCAGCCGGCCCTGCCGGTAGAGCGCAATCAGTTTCGGGATATCCTGGTGGATGTTTGACGAGCCCATTTTCGAGCCGAGAATGCGCTGGCTCCGGGTGACCAGCATGCCCGGATCATAATCCGACATCACGCCATTCGCCGGCATGCCGACGATCACCGCCGCGCCCCCCGGCGCCAGCAAGTCGATAGCCCGATCGAACGCCGCCTTCGCGCCGACGGTGACGAACACGGCATCGGCGCCGCAGCCGCCGGTTGCGGCGCGGACGGCAGCGGCGACATCGCGGGCGCGCGGGTCGATCGTGTGCGTCGCCCCGAACCGGCGCGCCGCCTCGCGCTTACTCTCCGAAAGATCGATGGCGATGACCGCCGCCGCCCCGGCAATCGCCGCCCCTTGCACGCTGTTGAGGCCGACGCCGCCGGTGCCGACCACGGCGACGCGCGATCCGGCCCGAATCCCCGCCGTGTTGACGACCGCGCCATAGCCGGTAATCACGCCGCAGGCGAGCAGCGCGGCAGTGTCGAAGCCGATGTCATCGTCGATCGGCACGATCTGCGCCCGGTCGACGACGACCGCCTCGGCAAAGGCGCCAGTGCCGAGCCCGTGGCCGATCGGCGCGCCGTCGGCGCCGCGAAGCGGGCTCGTCTCATCGAGCGGAAACGTGGTTTCGCACGAGCCGTAATAGCCGGCCTCGCAGCAGGAGCAGCGGCCGCAGGCGCGCACCAGCGTCACCGCCACGGGATCGCCGGGCGCAACATCGGTGACGCCGCTGCCGACCGCCTCGACGATCCCGGACGCCTCATGGCCGAAGACGGCGGGCAGATCGCCGCCCCAGGCGCCGTCGATGAAGGCGATATCGGAATGGCAGATCGCGCAGGCCCTGATCCGGACCCGCACCTCGCCGACGCCCGGATCGGCAAGGTGGACCTCTTCGATGTGAAGTGGTCCGGCGAATTCCCGGCAGACGGCAGCTTTCAACGAACGACCTCCCGGCATGATCCGAAATGCGGGGCCGAGATAAGCGCGATCACGCGCCGCGGCGAAGCGTTGAATGCGACCTAATCTGTCGGTTTGGAAACGATCGGCGCGCAAGCCGAAATTCGCCGGCGCTCAGCTTTCGGCGGTAAAGATCGCCTCGCGGATTTCGGCCAGCGGCGCCGATCCATCGAGGACGGCCGCGCCGTCCTCCATCCGCACCCCGAGCTCGGCCCAGAGCGCGTCGAGGTCGACATCGATGGCGGTGTCGCGATGCGCCTTATAAAGCTCCATCAGCACGGTTTTGCCGGTGCCAATGTCGGCGGTTTCGATCGCCGTTTCGATGGCGCTGAAGGATTCGTGATTGGCTACGGACAGCATCTTTCGCAAGGCATGTTCGAGGCCCATTTCGTTGCGCGTGCGCTTGCGGATTTCGATGTCGGCAAGCAGGCAGAAGAGCGCCCCGCCCCAATATGTCCGCCCCCAGGTCGGCGTATTGTCGAGGCCGCGATCGCCGGGGCCCGGCAGCCCGCGCGGCATGGCCTCGACGAAATCCGTCCAGATCGTCGCCTGATCGAGATGGCCGGCGCGGACCCGGGCAACGGATTCGATATAGACGGCAAGCCCTTCGGCGAGCCAGTCGTGCCGGCGGTTGAGCATCGGAAACGCCAGATGGATCATCTCGTGGACCATCACCCAGTCGCGGGCAAGGTCCGCCGCCGTCGCATTACGCCCGACCCGGAGCCGGATCGCCGCACCGCGATGGCCGAAGGCCTGGCCGCTGATCCGCGCGCCCGACACAGGCACGATCAGGACGCGCGTCCGCGCCGTCGGAAACCGGTGGTAATAGGTGATCACCGCCTCCGCCGATTTCTTCACCCAGGCGACGATCTCGCCGCGCGAGAGCGCGAGCTTACCGGGCGCAATACCGACAACGAGCGTACTGCCATCGACCTTGATTTCCGTGTGGTCCAGCTTGTCGAACGCACCATACGGCATCCGCCCGCCGAGGAACTGCGCCGCCGCCGGGACGGTCGCGGCGAACAGAAACATCGAAACGACAATGATGATGCGCAGCACCGGACCCGGCTCCTCGGCAGCAAATCCTTTCTGCAAATGCTAGCTGATTGCGGCAGCGCGCCAAAGCGCCACACAGAGATGTGATTGGGCGCATTTATATGCCTCAGGCGGCCGGCGATCGCGCCTTGTCGGTCATCCACCGCCACCAAGACTCGCCCCCGCCCCCCTCATGCGCTAAGAAAAGACTGACCTATATGTAGCTGCAGGGATGAATGCGGCGCGGCTGCGTTTGGTCTGCGCGATGCCAGCGACGGCAGGGTCGGTAAGGACGAGGTGAAGCCATGTGCACGGTTTGCGGATGCGGTCAGGGCACCGTCGCGGCCGACGGCAAAAAGGCCGGACATGCGCACGGCCCTCATGATCATCATGATGATCATGACCACCATCACGGCGGTCATCACCATCACCATGATGGCGATCCCGCACACGATCACCATCACGACCACGCGCACGACCATCACGACCACGCGCACGACCATCACGACCACGCGCACGACCATCACGACTACGGCCACCACCATCACCATGATGACCACGACGATGGGCACGATGATCATCACCATCACCACGATGGCGATGGTGATCAGGCTCACGACCATCATGACGACGGTCACCACCATCACCACGGCGATCGCGACCATGACCACCACCACCACGACCACGCGCCACACCGCGCCGAAAACGGCGACATCGATTTCGGCGGCGGCCTCGCCGGCGTTCATGTCGCCGGGCTGAGCCAGGACCGCATTGTCCGCATCGAGCGCGATATCCTCTCGAAGAACGACGCCTTTGCCGCCGACAACCGGCGCTATTTCGCCCGCACAAAGAGTTTCGTGCTGAACCTCGTCTCCAGCCCCGGCGCCGGCAAAACGACGCTGCTCGTCCGCGCCATCGCCGATCTGAAGGAGAGGATGCCGGTCGCCGTCATCGAGGGCGATCAGCAGACCTCCAACGATGCCGAGCGCATCCGCGCCACCGGCGTTTCCGCGGTCCAGGTCAACACCGGCAAGGGCTGCCATCTCGACGCCCACATGGTCGGCCATGCGCTCGACGAGATGACGCTCAATCCGGGCGGCATCGTCTTTATCGAGAATGTCGGCAATCTGGTCTGCCCCGCCGCCTTCGATCTCGGCGAGGCGCATAAGGTGGTCGTGCTCTCGGTCACCGAGGGCGACGACAAGCCGCTGAAATACCCGGACATGTTCGCCGCCGCCGATCTGATGATCCTGAACAAGATCGATCTCATCGAACACGTCGACTTCGATGTCGACAAGGCGGTCGACTATGCCCGCCGCATCAATCCGGAGATCGAGGTTTTGCGCCTTTCGGCCCGCAGCGGCGAGGGTCTCGACGCGCTCTACGACTGGATCGAGGCCCGGCGAAGCGCCGCCTCGGCCGGCGTCGCGGCGGAATAGTGATCAGCGAACGGAGGGAACCGGCATTGCGCGAGCGTTATCCCTGTCCAGCCGATCTGACGACACTAAATTCATGTACTCCGGGCGCCGCATATTCTGCCGTCATCCCGGCCTTGAGCCGGGATCCATTTACCGGCGCGACCCGCTACAACGGATTGTCGTGCGCGATACCGCCAACCTTCCGCAGAGCAAAAAACCACGATGCGATTGGCGGCCGCCAATGGATGCCGGGTCAAGCCCGGCATGACGACGGGCGGGGTACGCCCCTGAGGCGCACTCCTGCAGTGGAACGGAGATAACCGACAAATGTGCCTGGCGATCCCTGCGGAAGTCACCGAGTTGATCGGCGCCGACATGGCGCGGGTGACGATCGACGGCGTCAGCCGCGAGATCTCGATCGCGCTGGTGCCCGATGTGGCGCTCGGCGATTTTGTCGTCGTCCATGTCGGCTACGCACTTTCCAAGGTCGACGCCGAGGAGGCCGCGCGGACGCTTGAACTTCTCGCCGAGGCCGGGATTGGCGCTGAATGAAATATGTCGACGAATTCCGCGACGGCGCCATCGCCGAAAAGCTCGCCACGGCGATCGCCGCCGAGGCCCGGGCCGACCGCGACTATCGGTTCATGGAGTTCTGCGGCGGCCACACCCATGCGATCGCCCGCTACGGCGTCGAGGATCTGCTGCCGAAGAACATCAAGATGATCCACGGCCCCGGCTGTCCGGTCTGCGTGCTGCCGATCGGGCGCATCGACGCGGCGATCGAGCTTGTCCGCAATCCGGACATCACGCTGCTCACCTATGGCGATCTGATGCGGGTGCCGGCCTCGGGCGGCTCCAGCCTGATGCGCGCCAAGGCCGAGGGCGGCGACATCCGTATGGTCTATTCGACGCTTGATGCGCTGAAGATCGCCACCGCCGAGCCGGACCGGCAGGTCGTCTTCTTTGCCATCGGCTTTGAGACGACGACGCCGCCGACCGCGCTCGCGATCAAGCAGGCGGCGGCGCAAAAGCTCGAAAACTTCTCCGTCTATTGCAACCACGTGCTGACGCCGGCAGCGATCCGCAACATTCTAGAAAGCCGGCAGGTGCGCGCGCTCGGCCTTGTCCGCCTCGACGGTTTTGTCGGCCCGGCCCACGTGTCCACCGTCATCGGTACCCAGCCTTACGAGTATTTCGCCCGCGAATTCGAAAAGCCGGTCGTCGTTGCCGGCTTTGAGCCGCTCGACGTGATGCAGGCGATCCTGATGCTGGTGCGGCAGGCAAATGACGGGCGCCACGAGGTCGAGAACCAGTACGCCCGCGCTGTGACCCGCGAGGGCAACACCGCCGCCCAGGCGATCGTCGCCGAAATGTTCGAATTGCGCCGCTCGTTCGAATGGCGCGGCCTCGGCGAAGTCCCCTACTCGGCGCTCAAGATCAAGGCGCCTTTTGCCGAATTCGATGCCGAGCGGCGCTTCGGCATTTCCTATCAGCCGGCGCCCGACAATCCGGCCTGCGAATGCGGCGCCATCCTCCGCGGCGCAAAGGAGCCGGTCGACTGCAAGCTGTTCGGCACAGTGTGCACGCCGGAAACGCCGATCGGCTCGTGCATGGTGTCGTCGGAAGGCGCCTGCGCCGCCCACTGGACCTATGGCCGGTTCCGGATCGCTGCCGGCGACGAACGGCGCAAGGCCTCCTGAGCGATGCGCGCGCCGCGCCGCCGCAAGCTCGATCTTAAATCGGGTCGCGTCGAACTCGCCCACGGGTCGGGCGGCCGCGCCATGGCGCATCTGATCGCGGACATCTTTCACGCAGCCTTCGACAACGAGATGCTGGCCGCCGTCAATGACCAGGCCGCCTTCGACGTCCCGGCCGGCCGCATGGTCATGTCGACCGACGGCTATGTGGTGACACCGCTGTTCTTTCCCGGCGGCAATATCGGCGAGCTCGCCGTCAACGGCACCATCAACGACGTGGCGATGGCCGGCGCAAAGCCGCTCCACCTTTCCGCCGGCTTCGTCATCGAGGAAGGATTCGCGCTGGCCGACCTGCAGGCGATCGCCAAATCCATGGGCGAGGCGGCGGCGGCGGCCGACATCGCCATCGTCACCGGCGACACCAAGGTGGTCGAGCGCGGCAAGGCCGACGGCGTCTTCATCACCACCACCGGCATCGGCATTGTCCCCGAGGGGCTCGACCTTTCGGCTGATCGCGCCCGCCCCGGCGACCGCATTCTCCTGTCCGGCACGATCGGCGATCACGGCGTCGCGGTGATGTCGAAGCGGGAAAATCTCGGCTTCGAAACCGCGATCCTGTCGGACACCGCAGCGCTTCACGGCCTCGTCGCCGAGATGGTGGCGGCGGCAGGCGCGGGCCTGCGCGCGATGCGCGACCCGACCCGCGGCGGCCTCGCCGCCGTGCTCAACGAGCTGGCGATCGCCTCCGGCGTCGGCATGGTCGTCGAGGAGGCGGCGATCCCGGTCAAAGCCGAGGTGGCGGCGGCGTGCGAATTTCTCGGCCTCGACCCGCTCTATGTCGCCAATGAGGGCAAACTCATAGCGATTGTCGCGCTAGAGCATGCCGATGCGGCGCTCGCGGCCATGCGCGCCCACCCGCTCGGCCGCGACGCCGCGGCAATCGGCGTGGTCGTCGAGGACGAACATTCCTTCGTGCGGATGACCACCGGCTTCGGCGGCGGCCGCATCGTCGACTGGCTGTCGGGCGAGCAGCTTCCGCGCATCTGCTGACGGATCGGTTGGGCCGGTTTTTGCACGGGGACGGCGTATCGAGGAAACTCGGAGGCCAATAACCGCACCTTCCCCGCGAAAGCGGGGAACCATTGGCCAATCCGCCATTATTGGCATTTGTTTTGTCGGTCGACTCTTCAATTCGCAATAGCCGATGGCAAAACGTATCGACGGGATAATTGGATTCCCGCTTCCGCGGGAAAGGTGGGCAAAGGCAAGGTCGCGCCAACCAACCATCGCATCACTTCGGCGACGTTCGAACAGGAATATTTCCTGAAATTCGACACACTCGGGCGATCGATCGAGGTCGTGGCCGTATCCGGCTTTGAGATGTGTGAACACGACAGCCTCAGAGAGGAGAGGGCCAGGGCGACGAGCTATGACGCCGAGCGCCTTGCCCGCGAAACGCTATTGATATAGCGAGAGTCCGGAGCGACTATCGCTCATGCCCTTTATCCGGGCCCGTAGCTCAATGGTTAGAGCCGGCCGCTCATAACGGTCTGGTTGCAGGTTCGAGTCCTGCCGGGCCCACCATCCGCTTTCGCTAATTTTGCCAAAGGCAAAATTTCGCTACAGCGCGATGAGCGATGTAGCGTGCGAAACGGATGCCGCGCTGTAGTGACTGCGCTGTAACGAAGTGAAAGCGCGGAACGAAAGCGGGCCAACCCTTCAGTTTCGACCTTTTTCTGTCTCACGCCGAGTTCGCTTCGCTCACCGGCTCCGACGGGGCGGCCTGACCGGCCGGCGCGCGTTCGCGCTTGCGAGCCCTCCGGGCTCGAATTTCTGCTAGCCAGCTTCGCCAGCCGAAGGCGATATAGGCGTAGGCGTGTCCTCCGAAGCCCCGGCCCGCTGAAGCTTCAGCGTAGTTGGGCGGGCGAAGGAGGACTATCGGTTCGGTCTTTTTCAGAACACGTCGACTATTTAACGCATCACAACACTGTTGCCCGGTTCAGTTCGATACCGTCTTTTCAATCCGCGCCTCGATGATTCCGGTAAGCACCGCGAACGCTTATTATTTCGGCGCCGCCAATGGTTCCCCGCTTTCGCGGGGAAGGTGTAAGTTTTGTGCTCCAGCGACAACAACACCCACCGTCCTCGCGCAAGCGGGGACCCATTGCCCCGTTCGACACGGTATGCCGGCGCCGTGTTTCGCCGCGTCAGCGAAGGCTATAGGTCGCAAACGCGCTGCCCCGCGATCTTCTCGGTTGCGAAAAGCAAGTGCTAATCACTTGATATTTAAGGATTGAAGCGTATCTTAGTACCGATTGCTCGTGGGTTCACCCATTGAGCCTCAAGACCCTTCGGGGCAGGCCCTGCCATGGCGACAACAAGCTCGGCAGGGCTTTTTTTGAACCTTTGCCTTCCTGCCCACCATTACTTCGCTCACGGTCAATTCGCTTCGCTCATGACCTCCGCGGGGGCGCGCTGACCGCGCGACGGCCGTTCGGCCTTGCGAACCCTTCGGGTTCGAACCTCTTCCGTACCGACCTGCCATTGTTTCGCCCACCGGCACCCGCCACCCGCACGCCGCCGTTTCCCGTCCATCAGCAAATCCTCATTTTACGCCCTTCCGATTTTACGGTACCGTAAATCCCGGTCAGACGCCGCGGGCAAATCCGGCGGCCGGCCGCGAACCGGGAGGCTGTGGAGATGGGAGAGGCACCGGTTGCCGCCGGCAGGCGTGCGGCCGAAACCGGCGGCGGACCAACCGCCGAACGGCTCTACCTGTCCGGCCCCGAGACGATCGTCACCCTGCTGCGTCTGCAGAAGGAACAGGACCGGGCAAACGGCCTCGACACCGCCGGCTTCGTCTCCGGCTATCGCGGCTCGCCGCTCGGCGGGCTCGACTTCGCCCTGTGGCGCAATCGCGACGACCTTGCCCGCTTGCAAATCCGCTTCGAGCCCGGCCTCAACGAGGAGCTGGCGGTCAATGCGGTGTGGGGCAGCCAGCAGACCGAAATCTATGGCGGCGGCCCGCATCAGGGCGTGTTCGGCCTGTGGTACGCCAAGAACCCCGGGCTTGACCGCGCCGCCGACGCCATCAAACACGCCAGTTTCGACGGCGCCCACCAACAAGGCGGCGTGCTTGCCGTCGTCGGCGACGATCCGGCGGCCTCGTCGTCGAGCATTCCCAACCAGTGCGAACAAGCGTTTATCGCCGCCGCGATCCCGGTCCTGCACCCGGTCGATGCGGTTGAAATCCTGGAATTCGGCCTGGCCGGCTACGCCCTCTCCCGCTTCTCCGGCCTCTGGGTCGGCCTCAAGCTGGTCGCCGACCTCGTCGACACCTCCGCCTCGGTGACCCTGCCGGACCTGCCGCTTTCGTTCGCCCTTCCCAACGATGTGGCTCTGCCCGAAACCGGGCTCGGCCCGCGCTGGCCGAACACCCGCTGGGACCAGGACACGCTGCTGCACCGCTATAAGCTGCCCGCCGTCCGCGCCTTCGCCCGCGCAAATCCGTTCGACCGCACCGAGATCGCACCGTCGGTAAAAAGGCTTGGTTTCGTTGCCGCCGGCAAGCCCTATCGCGACCTGCGCGAGGCTTTTGCTCTGCTCGGGCTTGCCGATTGCGATCTCGCCGATCTCGGCATCGGCCTGCGCAAGATCGGCCTCGTCTGGCCGCTCGAAGACGCCGCCAATGGCGAATTCCTGCGCGGGTTCGACAAAGTAATCGTCGTCGAGGAAAAACGCGCCGTTATCGAAACCCAGGCGAAGGACCTGGCGTTTTCCTGGCCCGACGGAGAGCGGCCGCAAATCCTTGGGAAAACCGACGAGACTGAGAAAGAACTCGTGACGGCGATCGGCGAGACCGATCCGCGCCTGCTCGCCCGCCTCGTCGCGCCGCGCATCGCCGGCCTGCCCGATCTGCCGGAAGGCCTCCGCGACCATTTGAACGCGGCCGCCGCAGAACTGGCCGCCGAAGCGCCCGCCGGCATCGATCTGCCGGCCCGCACGCCGCATTTCTGCGCCGGCTGCCCGCACGCCCGCTCCACCGCAACGCCCGAGGGAAGCGTGGCGACCGCCGGCATCGGCTGCCATTCAATGGTGATGTGGGCGCCCGAGAGCCGCACCGCGACGATCCCGCAAATGGGTGGCGAGGGCGCCAATTGGATCGGTGCCGCGAATTTTACAGATTGTAAACACGTCTTCCAGAACCTCGGCGACGGCACCTATATGCATTCCGGAAGTCTGGCGATCCGTGCCGCCGTCGCTGCCAATGTGCCGATCACCTATAAGATCCTCGTCAACGACGCCGTCGCCATGACCGGCGGCCAGCCGGTGGAGGGCGCGCCGAGCGCCGCCGACATCGCGCATCAGCTCCACGCCGAGGGTGTTGCGCCGATCTATATCGTCACCGGCCGCTCTGCCGACCGGCCGGCGCCCGCGGCGCTGCCGCCGGGCGTCCGGCTCCGCGACCGCGACGACCTTGCCGAGGTGATGGCCGATTGCCGAACGCTTCCGGGCGTGTCGGCGATCATCTACGACCAGATCTGCGCCACCGAAAAGCGCCGCCACCGCAAGAGCGGCCGCTGGGCGGCGCCGGAGCCGGCCGTCATCATCAACCACCGCGTCTGCGAGGATTGCGGCGACTGCTCGGACCTCTCCCATTGCGTCGCCGTGCGCCGCCGCGACACGCCTTTCGGCACCAAGCGGCGGATCGACGCCTCCACCTGCAATACCGATCTGTCCTGCCTCGACGGCTTCTGTCCGAGCTTCGTCACCGTTACGACCGATCGGCCGCCGCCGCCGAAGCCGGCCACGGCGCCGCCGGCGGCACCGATCGCCGCCCTGCCCGTCCCCGCCGCGCTCGACACCGCGGCACCTTACGGCATCGTCATTGCCGGCGTCGGCGGCACCGGCCTTGTCACGCTTGGCGCCATTATCGGCCGCGCCGCCCATTTCGAGGGCCGCGCCGTGTCGGCCCTCGACATCACCGGATTGGCCCGGAAGGGCGGCGAAGTAACGACCCATATCCGCATCGGCGCAAACGCCAGCGATCTTGCCGCGCGCCTGCCCGACGGCGCCGCCGACCTCCTGATTGCCGGCGATCTCGCCTGCGCCGCCGGCCCCGGCGGCGTCGCCAAGCTGAAGCCCGGCGGCCATGCGGTGCTGCTCGACGATGCCGTGCCGATGGTCGCCCAGGCCTTCGACCCGTCGGCAACGCTGCCGGTCGAGGCCTATCGCGCGCGGATCGGCGCCGCCCTCGGCGCTGAGCGCGCCCATTGCCTCGACGCCAATGCGATTGCGGAAAAGGCGTTCGGCGAGACCATCTTCGGCAATATGGTGCTGCTCGGCGCCGCGGCGCAGCTCGGCCTGCTGCCGGTCGATATCGCCGCGATCCAGGCCGCGATCGCCGCCCATGGCGTTGCCGCCGAGAAGAACCGCATCGCTTTTGATTGGGGCCGGCTTGCCGCCGCCGACCTACAGGCGGTCGCCGAAAGCCTTGGGCTGACGACCGCCGCCGACGCGGCCGACGATCCGATCGAACTTTTCGCCGCCGAACTCGCCGCCTATCAGAGCGTTGCCTATGCGGACCGCTATCGCCGGCTCGTCGAAAACGCTGCCGAAGCCGAGACGGCGGTTTCCGGCGCGCCCGGCCGGTTTACCGAGACCGTTTCCCGCACCGCCTACCGGCTGATGGCCTATAAGGACGAGTACGAGGTGGCGCGGCTCTTGACCGACCCGGCCTTCGTCGGCCCGCTCACGGGCCGGACCGGCGACCGGTCCCGTTTGGCCTTTTATATGGCCCCGCCCTTCGTCCCCGTCGCGCTGACCGCGGACGGACGCCGCGGCAAGCGCCGCTTCGGCGGCTGGCTGCTGCCCGGCTTGCAGCTCATGGCGCGGATGAAGGGCTTGCGCGGCACGCCGCTGGACATTTTCGGCTACCAGCAGGAACGCCGCACCGAAAGGCGGCTGGTTAGCGGCTATGCGGCGCTGGTCGAGGAGCTTTGCTCCGCCCTGACCGCGGCCAATCTGGAAGCGGCGACCGAACTCGCCGCCCTGCCGGCGACGATACGCGGCTTCGGCCACATCAAGACCCGGACGCTCAAAAAAGCCGCAGCTTCGTTTCCGGCGCGCCGGGCTGCGTTCCTCGACAGCGCGGGAACCGTCGACAAAGAGATCGGCGCTGAACTCTGGCGGGCGCTTTCGCCCTATCACGCTGCGGACTAAGTCTCCGCCCGGACCAGAAGCACCGGCGCCGACGCCGCCCGGGCGATGCGCCGGATCGAAACGTCTTCGGCGAAGAGCGGCGAATTGAGATCGGCAACGACGAAGGATGGCCGCGCCGCTTCGAGCGCGAGAACGATGCTGTCGATATCCGTTCGCGCCGCGATGGTGTTGAGCGGCGCCGACTGCGCCGCGGCGAGATCGGCGGCGACCGCCTTGATGGGCGCCGCATCGTCGCCGTCGAGAATGACGACCGGGCCGCGCGCATTCGGCCGCATCGCCTTGTGCACCACGACGACGCCGGCGACCCCGCTTGCCGCCTGCCGCGCCGAGCGGCACGGATCGATGCCGATGCGGCTTTCCACCTCGGTCGAGACGACGACGAAATCGCCGCCGGCGCCGGCGGTCTCCAGGATCGTATGGCGCTCGCCGCGCAGCACTTCGAACGACCAGCCGAGCCGGGCCGCCTTTGCGGCGATTTCGAGATCGCGCTGGCAGCGGCGGGCGAGCGCGGCAAACATCGCCTCCATATCGGGACGCTGCAGCGAACGGGCCGGTTCCGGCCGCGGCGCCACCGCGCGCGCAAACGGCAGGCCGGCAAGGTCGAGCAGCGCGCTGTCCTCGATGAAGAGGCCGGAAAGATCGGCCCGCACGGCGGCTGCGAGCCGCGCCGCGGCGTCGAGCAACCGGTCGGACTGTTCGCCCGGGCCGAATTCCACCAGGACGCGGCGGACGTTAGGTGCGGTTTTTTCCGCCATCAGACGCCCTCCCTCGGTTCGCGCCCGTCGCCGTCATGATCGGCGCCGAAGGCGCGGCGCCGTTCGGCGAAGGCGCGGAGGCGCTGATCGACGAGCGCATTGATGCTGCCGTCGGGATAGCTGCCGTCCGGTTGCCGGGCGCCGGCCGGGCGTCCGGTCAGAAGCGCAATCCCCTCATCGATCGTCGTCACCGGGTAGATGTGGAAGCGGCCGTCGGCGGCCGCCTCGGCAACGTCGGCGCGCAGCATCAGATGCTTGACGTTCGAGACCGGGATCAGCACCCCCTGGCGGCCGGTCAGCCCGCGCGCCCGGCACAGATCGTAGAACCCTTCGATCTTCTCGTTGACGCCGCCGATCGCCTGCACCTGGCCGAGCTGGTTGACCGAGCCGGTTATCGCCAGATCCTGGCGCAGCGGCACCTCGGCCAGCGCCGACAACAGCGCATAGAGCTCGGTGCTCGAGGCGCTGTCGCCGTCGACGCCGCCATAGGACTGCTCGAACGCGATGCTCGCCCACAACGACATCGGCCGGTTGAGCGCGAACCGCGTTGCCAGATAGCTCGACAGGATGAAGACGCCCTTGGAATGCAGCGGCCCGCCGAGATCGACCTCGCGCTCGATATCGACGATCTTGCCGGTGCCCATGCGCACCCGCGCCGTGATCCGCGTCGGCCGCCCGAACCTCGTGTTGCCGAGGTCGAGCACGGACAGGCCGTTGACCTGGCCGATCTGTTCGCCGTCGGTGTCGATCAGCACGGTTCCGCGCTCGATCGCCTCCTGGCCGCGCTCCCGGATTCGATCGCGGCGGCGCCGGCGCTCGGCGACCGCCTGCTCCACGTCGTCGGCGTTGACGGTGTCGCGCCCGTTCGAGGCGGCCCAGAAATCGGCCTCGTGGATCAGGTCGGCGACGTGACCGATGCGCAGCGAGATGCGCTCCGAATCGTCGGCGGCCCGGATCGCCTCCTCGATCAGCCGCGCCACGCCGGTCCTGTCGATCGGCCTGACCTCCTTGCTCTTGGCGATCGAGGCGATCAGCCGCGCATAGAGCCTGACCGAGTCGTCCGAGTGCTTGATTTCGGTGTCGAAATCCGCCTGCACCTTGAACAGTTCGGAAAACTCCGGGTCGAGCTGCACCAGCAGGTAATAGAGCATCGGCTCGCCGAACAGCACCACCTTGATGTCGGCGGGGATCGGCTCCGGTTCGAGGGAGATGGTCCGCACCGGGCTGACCTCGGCCCCCGGCGAGGTGATCGTGATCGATCCGCTCTTCAGCGTCCGTTTGAGCGCGTCCCAGGCGAACGGCTCGGTCAGCACCCGGCGCGCATCGAGCACCAGATAGCCGCCATTGGCACGGTGCAGCGCGCCCGGCTTGATCAGCAGGAAATTGGTGACCAGCGCACCCATCTGCGCCAAATGCTCGACGCGCCCGATCAGATTGCCGAGCGTCGGGTTCTTTTCGTGAACGATCGGCGCGCACGGCGCCTCTGCGGCCGGCGCGCCGTCATCTTCGGCGGCGGCAAACACGTTGACCATGAAGGCGGCGAAACGCGGATCGTCCATCGTCGGCCGGGTGATCGCCGGAAACGGGCTTTCCGGGTTGTCGGTTCCCTCGGCGAGAAACAGCGCCACGTTCTTGATCAGATTGTGCTTGGCGGCATTCAGGAAGTCCTGGATCGCCGCGATATCGCGGAAGCGCTCCGCGGTCACCGCGATCGAACTGCCGATGGCGATCTCGGCGATCCCGGCATTCAGTTCGCGAATTCTGTTGCGGCGCTCCTTTTCGATCCGCGGTAGCTGATGAATGACTTCTTCGAGCTCGCCGTTGAGCGCTTCGAGCCTCGCCTGGATGCGCGATCGCTCGTCTTCGGGCAGCGCCTCGAACTCCTCCGGCTTGATCACCTTGCCACCCTTAAGCGGCGCCAGCGCAAAGCCCATCGGCGTGCGCAATATGGCGATATTCTCCGCCGCCACCTTCTCGCGCAGCGCCTCGAACGCGCCCTGCTGGGAGCCTTCGAACTCTTCGTCGATGACCCGCCGGCGGCTGCGGTAATCGTCGGTCTCGAACTGGCCGGGCACGGTGATGCGCAGATCGTCGATCAGTTCGACCATCGCATCGCGGAAGGTTATCGCCAGCCCCTTGGCGAGCCGGATCGCCCGGGGTTTATGCGGATGATCGAAATTGTTGACGTAGACCCAGTCTTCGCCGCAGGGCTCGGTGGAGGCCTGCTTTTCCAGAATGGCGCGGATCGCCGTCAGCCGCCCCGAGCCCTCCGGGCCGAGCGCGAAGAGATTGAAGCCGGGCTGCTTGATCCGGGCGCCGAAACGGATCGCGTCGAGCGCCCGGTCCTGGCCGATGAAGCCGTCTATGGCGGCAAGCTCGTCGGTGGTGGCGAAATCGAAGGCCGCCGGATCGCAGACCCGGCGCAGGGTCGATGCCGGGAGCGCTGCGGGGATATCCGGTCTTTCCTCTGCCGCCATCGATCAATCACCTCGACCTGAAACCGTGAACGCCCGCCGGCCGCATCCGCGCCGCCCGGCCGCGCGAACTGCGCGCGATCCCCGGACCATTCGACCGCCGGCGGCCACGAGCGTATCATGGCCGCGGCTTTTCCCGCCATTCGGTCCGGGAAATCCCGCACTGCCGAACTTATTTAAGTCGTGACGGTCCTTTCGTGGAGGGGACATCGTGGACAAGAAAACGCAGATCAACGTCTGGTACCTGTTGGTCGTATTCTTCCTGCTGATGTCCGTCCAGCTGTTCTGGGCGAACTATAAGAGCACCGAAACGCTGCCCTACAGCGAGTTCGAAGCGCTGCTCGCCGACGGTGAGATCGCCGAAGTCGCCGTCAAGCCGAACAGCATCGAGGGACGATTCCGCAATCCGCGTCCCGACGGCGTCCAATATTTCGTCACCACACGGGTCGAGCCGGACATCGCCGAACAGCTGCGCGAACACGGCGTGAGGTTCCAGGGCGTGGTCCAGGACAGCATCATCCGCGACATCCTCTCCTGGGTGATCCCGGTGGTCATCTTTTTCGCCATCTGGTCCTTCTTCTTCCGCCGGTTTGCCGAGAAACAGGGATTCGGCGGCCTGATGACCGTCGGAAAATCCAAGGCCAAGGTGTTCGTCGAGACCGACACCAAGGTCACCTTCGACGACGTCGCCGGCGTCGACGAGGCCAAGGCCGAGCTGGCCGAGATCGTCTCCTTCCTGAGAGAGCCGGAGCGCTACCGCAGCCTCGGCGCCCGCTCGCCGAAGGGCGTGTTGCTCGTCGGCCCGCCGGGCACCGGCAAGACGCTTCTGGCCCGCGCCGTCGCCGGCGAGGCGGGCGTCTCCTTCTTCTCGATCTCGGGCTCGGAATTCGTCGAAATGTTCGTCGGCGTCGGCGCCGCCCGCGTCCGCGATCTGTTCGAGCAGGCGCGCAAGGCCGCGCCCTGCATCATCTTCATCGACGAACTCGACGCGCTCGGCCGCGCCCGCGGCATCGGCCCGAGCATGGGCGGCGCCGACGAGAAGGAGCAGACGCTCAATCAGCTCCTCGCCGAGCTCGACGGTTTCGATCCGAGCGCCGGCATCGTGCTCCTGGCGGCGACCAACCGGCCGGAAATCCTCGATCCGGCGCTGCTGCGCGCCGGTCGTTTCGACCGCCAGGTGCTGGTCGACCGTCCCGACAAGATCGGCCGCGCCGCGATCCTGAGGGTCCACGCCCGCAAGATCGTCCTCGATCCGGAAACGAGCCTTGAGAAGGTTGCCGAACTGACCCCCGGCTTCAGCGGCGCCGACCTGGCCAATCTCTGCAACGAGGCGGCGATCCAGGCGGTCCGCGCCGACCGCGAGGGCGTGACCCTGGAAGACTTCACGCTGGCGATCGAGCGCATCGTCGCCGGGCTGGAGAAACGCAACCGGCTGCTCAATCCGCTGGAACGCAAGACCGTCGCGTATCACGAGCTCGGCCATGCCCTGGTGGCGCTGAGCCTGCCCGGCCAGGACCCCGTTCACAAGGTTTCCATCATCCCGCGCGGCATCGGTGCCCTCGGCTACACGCTGCAAAGGCCGACCGAGGACCGGTTCCTGATGCGCCGCGAGGAATTGACGAACAAGATGGCCGTGCTGCTCGGCGGCCGCGCCGCCGAGGATCTGGTGTTCGGCGAGATTTCGACGGGCGCGGCCGACGATCTGCAGCGCGTCACCGAGATCGCCCGGGCGATGGTCACCCGCTACGGCATGACCGACAAGCTCGGCCAGGTCGCCTACGAGACCGAGACCGGCAGCTTCCTCGGTCAGCCGGTCGAAGGCGGCGGCCGTCGCTTCAGCGAAGACACCGGTCGCGAGATCGATCTCGCCGTCAAGACCCTCGTCGACGACGCGTTTGCGACGGCCGCCGGCATCCTGAAGGAGCGCCGCGACGACCTCGACCGGCTGGCGGCGCTGCTCTTAGAGCGGGAGACGCTGACCGACGCCGACCTGCCCGAACCGACCGCCGGAACAAACGCTCCGGCTATTGTTCCGTCTCCACCGGCTTGACGTTCATATTGAGGCCGAGCAGTTTCCACTCGCTGCCCTCCTGCAGATATTTCTGCTGAAAGTCCAGGCGCAGCGGCGTTGACGGATAGTGCCCCTCGATCACCAGAACGCCGTTCTCGCCGATCGCCGGCTCCATGTCGAAGACCGGACTCATCCCGGCAATCCCGGCCAGATCGAGCTCGGCATCGATGAACACCTTGAACGCCGCGTTCAAGTCCTCGACCGTGGTCTGGCGTTTCCAGGTTTCCGAAATCGAGTCGTAGAACTCGTCGAGGCTCCTGGCCTTGAGCGAACGGCCGAAGGTCTGCGTCGTCGCATTGACCATCGCCACCAGGTCGGCATTCGAGGGGACATCGTGCGATACCGGTTTCGGCTCTTCGCCCTCGGAAATCCCCGCCTTGTCCTTCTCGATGGCATTGATCTTCCAGTCGTCGCCTTCCTTGACGAATTTGATCGTCAGCGGCACGATTTCTCCGCCCTCCAGCGTAATCGATCCCTCCAGTTCACCCCGCGTCACACCGCCCGAAGTGTCGACCGAACGGCCGCCCCAGCTTGCCGAGGAGAAGCGGTCAAGCCCGGTGTCGCGAATGAAGGCCTGCAGACCTTCGCGGTCGGTCGACCGCTTGAATCCGCCGGAGAGGTAGCCTTCCATCTGCTCGGCGTCACCCGATTTGACCGCCTGGAAGAATGCGTCGGCGGTCTTGGTGATATCGCTCGTGGCGTAAAACACGATGGCGATCACGGCGACGATGACGACGACGAGGCCGATCAGGATCTTTTTCCATGTTCGCATTGAACCACTCCCGTTTCGAACCGGCGCGGACGGCCGCAGATGCAGCCGTCGGCGGAGATTGCCTTTGTTCGAATTATCCCACGTCTTGCCGAGCCCCTGTAGCGATTACAGCGTCGCAGTCTTAGAATCCCCGATCCGCACAGACGGCCGACACAAATTCGCCCGACTGTCGGGGAAATGTCGCCGTCGCACCAGTTTCCAGCGGAGAAGAGGTCCGATGAGACGGCAGATGTTCAAAACCGCCTTCCTAGTTCTGCTCGCGATGACGGCGCCGGCGCTGTCGGACGAGCAACCGGCAACGATGACGCTGAGCGGCACCGGCGAGATCGCGGCTGCGCCCGACATGGCGATGATCACCTCCGGCGTCGTCACCGAAGCGGAAACCGCGCGCGCCGCGCTCGACGCCAACACGGCGGCCATGAACGCGCTCGTTGCCGTGATGAAGGCGGCAGGGATCGAGGGCCGCGATTTGCAGACCTCCGGTTTTGCGGTCGAGCCGCGTTTTGTCTACCCCAAGCGCGAAACCCAGCAGCCGCCGCGCATCGTCGGCTACACCGTGCGCAATCAGTTGTCGGTGCGCCTGCGCGAACTGGCCAAGCTCGGCGAGGTGCTCGATCGCGCGGTCACCTCCGGCTCCAACCGGATCGGCGACATTCGCTTCGCCGTCGATGACACCACCGCGCTTTATGACGAGGCCCGACGCGCGGCCGTCGCCGATGCGCTCCGCAAGGCCAGGATCCTGACCGAGGCCGCCGGCGTCACCCTCGGCCGCATCACCAACATCTCCGAAAGCCGCACCGTGCCGATCGCCCCGCGCGGTGCCGCCATGGCGATGGCACGGGAAATGTCGGCGACGGTCCCGGTCGAGGCCGGCGAGCTGACGTTCCGGGTCGACGTCCAGATCACCTGGGAAATCTCGCCCTAGAGCGTGTCATGACACCCTCTGGCCGCGGCGGCGCGGCGGCTTTCGCCGATTTCGCCGGGCGGTTAGGCTCTGATCGATGACAACCGGCGATTCTCAAGATCCGGCAACCGGGGCGTCCGCCGAAAGCGCGGCGATATGGACGGTTCCCTATTCGGCGTCGGCCCATTGGGCGCTGTTTCTGCCGACGGTCCTGATTGCCCTGCTCTACGGCCTCGCCTGGCTCATCCTCTACCTGGCGGGGCTTGGGGACAGCGATCTCGCCCGGCTCTGCCTGGTGGTGTTCGTCGTCGCGCCGCCGCTGATCGGCGCCTATGCGCTGTTCCGCTATGAAACGATCGGCCTGACGCTGGCCGAGGGCCGGCTGCTGGTCAACTCAGGTGGATTCGGCGCCGACATCCGCGAGATCCCGCTTAACGAGGTCCGCGCGGTGACCGTCAAACGCGGCTTGGTCGGGCGTCTGGTGGATATGGGAACGGTGAGGATAGAGACCGGTTCCGGCCGCGATGTGGTCGTTCCCGGCCTCGCCGCACCGCAGACCGTGGTCCGGGCGGTCACCGCGATCACAAAGCCAACCGGCGCGTCAACGTGATCCACTCAGCGCGAAGCGGCGTAACCGCCGCCGATCCGCGCGAACGGCAGAATGCTCTCGGCATCCGTACGCGGAAGCCCGATCCGGCCCTCTCCCGTGACCGTTTCCGCCTTCACCGGCAGGATCGGCTGCGGCACGAGCGGCCGGTCGATGACGGCGAGGCTTGCCAGCACGATCAGCGCAAACGCGATCAGCCAGCCGGCAAAGGCCCGCGCCAGGCCGTCTCCGGCGCCGGCGCCGGTTTCTCCTCTGTGCTGCCGAATGTTCCGCATTCCCCACTCCTGTCTTCAACTGATCCCTGATCATCGCGGTGTGATGCGGTTAGTGCCGGAGGAATGCGTCGCGGTTGCGCCGCGATTGCGGCGCCTGGGGACAAAAATCATGACATTTCCAAGGCGTAGGGTTAACGATTGTTAACGCTCACCACGACCGCGCGAGAAATCGGGACCGCAATGCCCGCAAGCAAAGCCAAGACGACGACACCCTGCAACGGCGAGGCGCGGCCGCGCACCGCCTGGGTGCTCAGCGACGGCAAGGCGGGCGACGAGATGCAGTGCCTCGGCGTCGTCGAGGCGCTCGGGCTTCAGCCCGAAATCCGCCGCGTGGCGCCGCGCCCGCCCTGGGTCTGGGCGATGCCGTGGGGGCCGATCGATCCGGCCGAGGCGCCCGACCGGCCGGACAGTCCGATCCGCCCGCCCTTCCCCGACCTCGTCGTCGCCTCGGGCCGGCGCACGGTCGCCTATCTGCGCGCAATAAAGCAAGCCAGCGACGGCGCCTGCTTCACCGTCTATCTCAAGGATCCGCGCAGCAGTACCAACGTCGCCGATCTCATCTGGGTGCCGGAGCACGACGCCTTGTGCGGCGAAAACGTGATCGTCACGGCGACCTCGCCGCACCGGGTCTCGGCCGCGCGGCTGGCCGAGGCGCGCCAAGCCCCGCGCGCCGAGATCGCCGCGCTCTCGGCGCCGCGGATCGCCGTGCTGGTCGGCGGCGACAGCCGCCGGGTGAAGTTCTGTGACGCCGACACCGAACATCTTCTCGCCTGCATTTCGGCTGCCGCCGGCGACGGCCCATACGGGCTTATGGTGACGACCTCGCGGCGGACGCCCCAAAACCTGGCCGCGGCTCTGCAAGATGCGCTAGGTGCCGGTCCCCTCTTCTGGTGGGACGGCAGCGGCGAAAATCCTTATGTCCAGATGCTCGCCCACGCTGACCGCATCGTCGTTACCGGCGATTCGGTCAACATGGTCGACGAGGCGCTGGCCTCAGGCTGCCCGGTCGTCGTCTATCTTCCCTCCACAGCCGACCGACGCGTGCGCCATCGCCTGGAACGGTTTGCGGAATCCGGCCTTATCACATTGTGGACGCCGGATCGGGCAAGCCGCCACCTTGAAAATGCCCCCTCGGCACCACTAGATTCGACTCCGACCATCGCCGCGGCGGTTCTCGACCGATTTGCCGCCCACCGGGCCGCCGCTCCTCCGACGTCGAAAACGGGACATCGCACATGACTTCTCGCCACAGCAGGCTGCTCATCGTCGGTTCCGGCCCGGCCGGCTATACGGCGGCGATCTATGCCGCCCGCGCCATGCTCGAACCGATGCTGATCCAGGGCATCCAGGCCGGCGGCCAGCTCACCATCACCACCGACGTGGAGAACTATCCCGGCTTTGCCGAGCCAATACAGGGCCCCTGGCTGATGGAGCAGATGCAGGCCCAGGCAGCCCATGTCGGCGCCGAACTCGTCGCCGACCACATCATGGCCGCCGATCTCTCGCAGCGGCCGTTCACCCTCACCGGCGATTCCGGCACCATTTACACCGGCGACGCGCTCGTCATCGCCACCGGCGCCCAGGCGAAATGGCTCGGCCTGCCGAGCGAACAGAAATATATGGGCTTCGGCGTCTCCGCCTGCGCCACCTGCGACGGCTTCTTCTACAAGGGCAAGCACGTCCTCGTCGTCGGCGGCGGCAACACCGCCGTCGAAGAGGCGCTCTACCTCACCCACCTCGCCGAAAAGGTGACAATCGTCCACCGCCGCGATGAATTCCGCGCCGAGAAGATCCTGCAGAAGCGTCTGTTCGACGCCAAGAACGCCGAGATCGTCTGGGACAGCGTTCTGGAGGAGGTGCTCGGCAATGACGGCATTCCGCCCGCGGTCACCGGCGCCCGCCTGAAAAACGTCAAGACCGGCGCCACCACCGACATCGATGTCGACGGCATCTTCATTGCCATCGGCCACGCGCCGGCGGTCGAACTGTTCAAGGATCAGGTCAAGATGAAGCCGTCGGGCTATATCTGGACCGCGCCCGATTCGGTTGCGACCAGCATTCCCGGCGTGTTCGCCGCCGGCGACGTGACCGACGAAATCTATCGCCAGGCGGTGACCGCCGCCGGAATGGGCTGCATGGCCGCTCTCGAGGCGGAAAAATACCTGGCATTGTCGGAAGCCGAGAGCGAAGCGGCCGAATAGCGGCCAAGCCGAAACCCGTCTGGGGGCGGATTGAATGGACTGGGATAAATTGCGGGTCTTTCATGCCGCCGCCGAGGCCGGCAGCTTCACCCATGCCGGTGAAGCGCTCGGCCTGTCCCAGTCGGCGGTCAGCCGCCAGGTGAGCGCGCTCGAACAGGAACTCGCCGTCACGCTGTTCCACCGCCACGCCCGCGGCCTCATTCTCACCGAACAGGGCGAGCTGCTCTTCCGCACGGCCCAGGACGTGCTGGCGAAGCTGGAATCGGTCAAGACCCGGCTGACCGATTCCCGCGACAAGCCGTCCGGCCTGCTGCGGGTGACGACGACACTGGGGCTCGGCTCGACCTGGCTGACCAGCCGGATGAAGGCGTTCATCGATCTCTATCCCGGCATCCAGTTGCAGTTGATCCTCAACGACGACGAACTCGATCTTGCCAAGCGCGAAGCCGACGCCGCCATCCGCCTGCGCCAGCCGACCCAGCCGGACCTGATCCAGCGCCGGCTGTTCACCGTGCATTTCCACGTCTACGCCGCGCCCGACTATTTGAAGCGCTGCGGCCGCCCGGCCTCGCTCGACGATCTCGACGACCATCAGCTCCTCACCTTCGGCGAGCCGACGCCGCAATATCTGAAGGATGTCAACTGGCTTGAGATCGCCGGCCGGCCGCCGGACAACCCCCGCGTCCCGAATTTCCGGATCAACACCGTCATCGGACTGCGCAATGCGGTCGAACGCGGCATGGGCATTGCTTTGCTGCCGGATTATCTGATCGAGCCGGATTCGGATCTCGTCGCGGTGCTGCCCAAGGCCGAAGTGCCGAGCTTCGACACCTATTTCGTGTATCCCGAAGAGCAGAGAAACTCGGCCAGAATCAAGGTGTTCCGCGATTTCCTCGTGGCCAATGCGCGGCGCTGGGCGTATTGAACCGGTATAGCGGCCTCCCGCCGACATGCGCGTACTGCATAACTGACATGCAACATATTCTATTGTTCTAATGTGTTTGACGGCTTATTTAATAATCAACAGCTAATGTTGGCAGCCGATTCTCCTCCCTTCGGCATCGCCGGCAGTCAGCTGTTCCCCTCTGGAAGGTGATTGCACGCGAAATCGCGTTGCGAACATCGACTGCCGGGCGCCAAGCGCCCGGCTTTTTCTTTATCGGCTCAGAACCCGGCTTTTTCTTTATCGGCTCAGAACCCGGCTTTTTCTTTATCGGCTCAGAAGAAATATTTCGGATCGTCGGCATCGTAGAGGTGCGCCACCTCCGGCCCGTAGCCATTGTAGATCCTGGTCGGAAACAGCTCCCGCGTTCCCAGCATCCATTCCATCTCCTGGCTCCAGCGCCGGTGCGGCACGTCCGGATTGACGTTCGCCCAGAACCCGTATTCGCGGGAATCGACGACCTCCCAGAAGGTGTCCGGGCGTTTTTCGACGAAGGCGAAGCTGACGATCGACTTGATCGACTTGAAGCCGTATTTCCACGGCACCGCCAGCCGCAGCGGCGCGCCGAACTGCGCCGGCGCCGGCCGGCCGTAGACGCCGGTGACCAGGAAGGCGAGTTCGTTCGTCGCCTCGTCCATGGTCAGGATGTCGGTATAGGGCCAGGGATACCAGTCCTGGCGCTGGGTGGGGGCCAGTTCCGGATTGAGGAAGGTCTTCATGACCAGGAATTTGGCCGCGCCGAGCGGCCGCGCCAGATCGACGAGCGCCTTCAGCGGAAATCCGCTCCACGGCACCACCATCGCCCAGGTCTCGACGCAGCGGTGCCGGTAGACGCGCTCCTCCAGCGGCATCTTCGCCAGCAGCTCGTCGATGGCGATCGTCCGCTCCTCTTCGACGAGCCCGCCGATCGAAATCTCCCACGGCCGGACCGGCAGTTTTGCCGCCTTGTGGGCGATATTCTTCGACGATCCAAACTCGAAGAAATTGTTGATCCGCGACGAGACCGAAAACGGCGTCATGTCGCGCATCACCGTATAGGCGGTGTTGCGCGCAACCGGATAGAGATCGCCGGAGGGGTCGGGCACGGCGGGCACGATGTCCTGGGCGCCCGGCCGGTCGCAGCCGCCGAGCGCGGCCGCGGCGAGCGCCGCAGCACCGCCGGCGACGAAGCGCCTGCGGTCGAGATAGACCGCCTCGGGCGTCGCCATCGCCTCCGGCAACGCCCAGCGCGGCTGTCGCCTGATCAGCATGGGGCCGGTCCGCCGGCCGGCAATCGCCGCGGAACCGCAGCGAAAGGCGTCGAAACATCCATGTCCTGGCTCATAATGCGCAACCGCGCCCGGCTCAATTCACGTCGGCTCACGACCGCGTGACAGGCGAGCGCAAAAAGGGGCGGCCGAAGCCGCCCCCCAATTCACCAGGCCCCGGCCGGGCATTTTGTTTGTCGCGTATTCTGATCCGAAAACCGGTTCCCACTTTTCGGGAATACGCTTTACGCCGCCTTATGGGCCGCCCGCTTCGCCATCACCTGTTCGGCGAGCTTGCCGGTCAGTTCGGCCAGATGATCGAAGCTGTAAGTGTAGGCGCCCACCCCCGCGGTCGCCGAGCGCAGCTCGATGATGAGGTCGGTCACCTCCGATTGCGGCATCATCGCCTTGACCGCGTCCCAGCCGGTCCAGTCCGGCCGCGTATCGAAGCCGAGGAGCTGGCCGCGCCGCCCCGAGACGATCGCGTTGATCTTGGCGGTTGCCTCCGACGGGCACACGACCTCGACCTCCAATATCGGTTCGAGCAGCACCGGCTTGCACTGCGGCATGCCTTCGCGCATGGCGATCTGCGCCGCCGTCTTGAACGCCATGTCGGAGGAATCGACCGAGTGGTAGGAGCCGTCGAGCAGCGTCACCGCAACGTCGACGACCGGAAAGCCGAGCGGGCCCTCGACCAGATACTCCTCGATGCCGTGCTGCACCGACGGGATATACTGGCGCGGAACGACGCCGCCGGTGATCTTCTCGTCGAACGAAAAGCCGGTGCCGCGCGGCAGCGGCTTGATCTCGACGACGACATCGCCGAACTGGCCGTGGCCGCCGGTCTGCTTCTTGTGCCGCCCGCGCTGGGTGACGGTGCCGCGGATCGTCTCCTTATAAGGGATCTGCGGTTCGTGGGTTTCCACGTTCAGCGCGTATTTGCCGGTCAGCCGCTCGATCGCAACGCGCAGATGCATCTCGCCCTGGCCTTCCAGCAGCGTCTCGCCGGTATCCTGGTTGTGGACGATGACGATCGAGGGATCCTCTTCGGCGATCTTGCCGATCGAGGTCGACAGCTTGACCTCGTCCTTGCGCTCGGCCGGCACGATCGCCTTGGCCAGCACCGGCTGCGGCGGCTCCAAAGCAATCAGCCGTTCCCTGCCCGCCTTGTTCGAGGTCAGGGTATCGCCGGTGCGCACATGTTCCAGCTTGCCGAGCGCCACCGTTTCGCCGACCGACGCGGCGTCGCGCTTCGTCGCCTGCTGGCCGACGACGCGGAAGACGCCGGACACACGGTCTTCATTGCCGTCGCTGACGAAGAGATGATCGCCGTCCTTGACCGATCCGTTGAGGATGCGCGCCAGCGACAGCTTGCCGGCATGGGTGGTGTGGATCGTCTTCAGCACCTGGAGGATCGCCTCGTCGCCGCCGTCGACGCCGAGCCGGGCGGCGGTTTCGGTGATGTCCGGCGCCTCGTGGCGGATCGCCTTCAACAGCCGCATGATCCCGTGGGTCTGCTCGGCCGAGCCGAACAGCACCGGCACGATCAGCCCGTCGCGCATCTCCTTGACCAGATCGTCGAACACGGCATCGCGCGGCGGCGGAATGTCTTCGAGAAGCTGCTCCATCAGCGTATCGTCATAGTCGGCGAGCTTCTCCAGCATGGAGAACCGCGCCTCGTCCTCGCGCTCCTTGTCCGCGTCGGGAATGTCGATCACTTCCGAAGCGGCGTGCTCGCGATAGACATAGGCGCGCTCGAGCGCGAGATCGATGAAGCCGGAGACGATCTCGTTTTCCCAGATCGGGATCTGGCGCAGCACCAGCGGCCGGTCGCTCGCCTGCTGCAGCGCCTCCAGCGTCTCGCGCACCCGCACGTCCGCCTTGTCGATCTTGTTGAGGAAGAGGATGCGCGGAATGCCGCGTTCCTCGAGCTCCTTCATGATCACCTGCAGCGCCGGCACCTTCTTGGCGTCGGCCTCGCAGACGACGACCGCCACGTCGACGCCCGGCAGCACGGCGTGCGCCTCATTGGTGAATTCCACCGATCCCGGGCAGTCGACAAACGTGAAGGTCTCGCCGAGGAAGTCGCAATCGGCGACATTGACCTCGACGCTCATGGCATGGGCCCGCGCTTCCGGCGATCCGTCGCCGACGGTGTTGCCCTGGGCGACCTGGCCCTGGCGTGGTATCGCCCCGGTCCGCGCCAGAATAGCTTCGAGCAACGACGTCTTGCCGCTCGCAAACGGGCCCACAAGTGCAATGCACCGCGGGCCGCTGCCTCTTCTGCCGTTTTGCCCCATTTCTGCTGTCCTCCTCACGACAAAATACGCGTTGCGGCCGCCCGGACGGCGGCCGGCGACGAAAACTCCACCGCATCGTCTAGGGCCGAAACGCGACGGTCAAGGGCAACCGTCAACAAAGCGTCACGAATCCGTATGTGCGGCCATCGTGTCGCGGGCCGGCGGCGTCAATCGCTGAGCGAGCGCAGTTCGAGCCTGATGACATCGGCGGCGGCCTTCGGGTTCAAGCCGAAAAGCCCGGCGACCGGCTGCAGCACGATCTGCGGTCCCGCTTCGCGCACCAGCGCTTTGTCATCGAAGCCGAAACCGAGCGTCGCCTGCGTGCGACTGTAATCGCCGGACAGGATTGCGGCCCCGGACGATCGGCGGGCGGCGAAGACCAGCCATTGCATCGGCGTAGCCGCAGCCGCGGCGCGGCCGTTCTTTACCGTCTCGACGATCCCGAAATAGGTCTCCGCCGCCACTCGTCCCGGCTCGAATTCGCACGAAATATCATGCAGATGATCGGCGCCCTCAAGCCCGACACCGCGAACGATGCAGTCGATCTTGCCAATGAGATAGTGGTTCTTCGGGGTGACCGCCCCCGCCGGTGCGCCGGCGAGGACGGCGATCGCGATGACCGCGGCAATCCCTGGCGTCTTCATCACTCCCCCTCCCCCGTAAGCGCAGGGCAATCGCATTTGGTCAGTCGGCTTCGGCGCAACGTCCCTCTTGCGATGGCCGTGGAAAACCGCCGGCTGCGCACGGCCTCTAAAGCCCTCTCCCCTCCGGGGAGAGGGTTGGGTGAGGGGAAAAAAAGAAAGTCCGTCACCCTCACCCGACTTCGCCCAGCGGTTCGGCTTCGCCTCACCGGGTCTCTGTATCCCTCTCCCCTCTGGGGAGAGGGAAAGGTCCGTCGTTTCCGCATATGCAGTAGCCCTCACCCGCGGCGCCGGCCGGCGTCAGGCAAGGCCGGCGCAGAACCGCTGGATGCGGGCGCAGGCCTCTTTGAGCGCGTCCGTCGCGGTCGCATAGGATATGCGGAAATTCGGGCCCGTCCCGAAAGCCGCGCCGTGAACCGCCGCGACCCCCTCGGCCTCGAGCAGCGCGGTGACGAAATCCTCATCGGTTTCGAGCAGGCGGCCGTCCGGCGTCCGCCTGCCGATCAGCCCGGCACAGGACGGAAAGACGTAGAACGCGCCTTCCGGCGTCGGGCAGGTGAGCCCGGTCGTCTGGTTGAGCATGGTGACGACGAGATCCCGCCGCGCTTTGAACACCGCATTGTTGGCGGCGATGAAATCCTGCGGTCCGTTGAGCGCCTCGACCGCCGCCCATTGCGCGATCGAGCATGGATTGGAGGTCGACTGCGACTGCACCTTGGCCATCGCCCTGATCAGCTCCCCCGGTCCTGCGCCGTAACCGATCCGCCAGCCGGTCATGCAATACGCCTTGGACACGCCGTTGACCGTCAGCGTCCGGTCGTAGAGCGCCGGCTCCACTTCGGCCGCCGTTGCAAAGACGAAATCGTCGTAGACGAGATGCTCGTACATGTCGTCCGACATCACCCAGACATGGGCCGCCCGCTTCAGCACCTCGGTCAGCGCCCGCAGCTCGGCGCTTGTATAGGCAGCCCCGGAGGGATTGGACGGCGAATTGAAAATGAGCCACTTTGTTTTCGGTGTGATCGCCCGCTCCAGCGCCGCCGGCGCCAGCTTGAAATGGTCCTCGATCGTCGTCGGCACGACCACCGGTGTGCCGCCGGCCAGGAGCACCATGTCGGGATAGCTGACCCAGAAGGGCGCCGGGATGATCACCTCGTCACCGGGGTTGAGGGTCGCGACGAGCGCGTTGTAGAGCACCTGCTTGCCGCCCGTGCCGACGCTGATCTGCGACACGGCATAGTCGAGCCCGTTTTCGCGGGCGAATTTCGCCGCGACCGCCGCCTTCAGCTCCGGGATGCCGTCGACGGCGGTATATTTGGTCTCCCCGCGGCGTATCGCCGCAATTGCCGCCTCCTTGATGTTTTCCGGCGTATCGAAATCGGGTTCGCCGGCGCCGAGCCCGATGACATCGCGGCCGGCGGCCTTCAATTCGCGGGCCTTGCTGCTCACCGCAATGGTCGCCGAGGGTTTTATACGCTGCAGCGATTCGGCAATCAGGTTCATCGAAATCTCCCCAGTTTCCAGCAGTCTGCGCGAAATAACGCGCCCTCGAAAAGAGCTCGTGCCGCCGCCGCCACGATCGCCGCGGCGCGCCCGGTCACCGCATCGGCTTTCCGCTCCAACCGCTGCACCCTCGATTTAAGGGCCGTCAATTCGTCACAGTCAAAAAAATCCTCAGACGTGCCAGAATGAATTGTTGAATCCACCGCGGCTGCCACCATAACGAGCATGTCTCGGGCGGATTCCAGCGCATGCGGGTTCAGGCGCAATCCTCCCAAGAATGGCTCCCGGGCCGTTCCGTATCGCGAAGACTGGGGCTTTCCTCTCGGAAAGCCCCGTTTTGCGTGCGGCGGGCGCCGCTCAGATGTAGCGGATTTCGAGGATCTCGTAGGCGCGCGAACCGCCCGGCGTCGTCACTTCGATGGACTCGCCGACCCGTTTGCCGATCAGCGCCCGCGCGATCGGCGAGGAAATCGAGACCTTGCCCGACTTCACGTCGGCCTCGAGGTCGCCGACGATCTGGTAGGTGCGCTCCTCGTCGGTATCCTCGTCGACGACGGTGACGGTGGCGCCGAACTTGACGGTGTCGCCGTTGAGCTTGGCGACGTCGATGATCTCCGAGCGGCCGAGTTTTTCCTCAAGCTCGGCGATGCGCGCCTCGTTCATGCCCTGGGCCTCCTTGGCCGCATGATATTCGGCATTCTCCGACAGATCGCCATGCGCCCGCGCCTCGGCGATCGCCTGGATGATCCGCGGACGTTCCACCGATTTCAGACGCTGCAACTCCTCCGACAGGGCTGCGTGCCCACCCAAGGTCATCGGGACCTTTTCCATCGTCGTCCGATCCTTCCCTCGTACCGGTGCCGTAAGGTCGCTTCCGCAAATCCCGAACTCGACGGCTTTCGATTGCGAAGCCGTCGGTGCGTTCAAAATCTTGCCCTATCCTAGATTAGGCGACCTCGGCGAAATAAGACTGCAGGGGTCGAACCACGAGATTGCCGGCACGACGGGCTTCGATCCCGAGAATTGCCGCTCCCGCCCCTGCCAGGGTCGTGTAATACGGCACCTTGTGCAACAGCGCCGCCCGACGCAGAGAGCGGCTGTCGGCCAGCGCCTGCGCCCCCTCGGTCGTGTTGATGACGAGTTGCACCTCGCCGTTCTTGATAGCATCGACGATATGCGGCCGGCCTTCAAGCACCTTGTTGATCTTGGTGCAGGTGATGCCCTCGTCGACGAGGAACCGCTGGGTTCCGCTGGTGGCGATGATGCGGAACCCGATCTGCTCGAGCCGCCGCGCCGCCTCGACGATGCGCCCCTTGTCCTCGTCGCGGACGGAAATGAACACGGTTCCCTTCTGTGGCACGCGCGTGCCGCCGCCGAGCTGGCTCTTGGCGAAGGCGATCGCGTAGTCGCGGTCGAGCCCCATCACCTCGCCGGTCGAGCGCATTTCCGGTCCGAGCACGGTGTCGACACCGGGGAAGCGGGCAAATGGAAAAACCGCCTCCTTGACCGCCACATGGCCGAGCGGCGCGCGCTTGAGCGCGAAACTTTCAAGCGTCTCGCCGGCCATGACCCGCGCCGCGATCTTGGCGACCGGAATGCCGATCGCCTTGGCGACGAAGGGCACGGTGCGCGAGGCGCGCGGATTGACCTCGAGCACGTAGATGTCGCCGCCCTGGATCGCATATTGCACGTTCATCAGGCCGCCGACATCGAGCGCCAGCGCCAGCTCCGCCGTCTGCCGTTCCAGTTCGGCGATCGTCGCCGCGTCGAGCGAATGGGGCGGCAGCGAACAGGCCGAATCGCCGGAATGGATGCCGGCTTCCTCGATGTGCTCCATGATGCCGGCGACGAACACGTCGCGGCCGTCGCACAAGGCATCGACGTCGACCTCGATGGCGTCGGCGAGATAGCGGTCGAAGAGCAGCGGATTCTTGCCGAGCACCGTGTTGATCTGGCCGGTCTTGTCGTTCGGGTAGCGCGTCTTGATGTCTTCGGGAACGAGCGCCGGCAGTGTGCCGAGCAGATAGTCGTCGAAAGACTTGTCGTCGCGGATGATCGCCATCGCCCGGCCGCCGAGCACGTAGGACGGCCGCACCACCAGCGGAAAGCCGAGTTCGCCCGTCACCAGCCGCGCCTGCTCGATCGAATAGGCGATGCCGTTGTTCGGCTGCTTCAGGCCGTGCCGGTCGAGCAGCCGCTTGAACCGGTCGCGGTCCTCGGCCAGGTCGATCGCATCCGGCGAGGTGCCGAGGATCGGCACATCGGCCTTTTGCAGGGCGTGGGCGAGACCGAGCGGCGTCTGCCCGCCGAACTGGACGATGACGCCGTGCAGCGTGCCCCGCGCCTGTTCGGCGTGAATGATCTCAAGCACGTCCTCGGCCGTGAGCGGCTCGAAATAGAGCCGGTCCGAGGTGTCGTAGTCGGTCGACACGGTCTCCGGATTGCAGTTGACCATGATCGATTCATAGCCGGCGTCGTCGAGGGCGTAGGCCGCGTGGCAGCAGCAATAATCGAACTCGATGCCCTGGCCGATGCGGTTCGGGCCGCCGCCCAGAATGATCACCTTTTGGGCGTCGCTCGGCGCGGCCTCGCACGCCGGCGCGCCGGCGAACGGCACCTCATAGGTCGAGTACATGTAGGCGGTGGGCGAGCGGAACTCGGCCGCGCAGGTGTCGATCCGCTTGAACGCCGGATGGACGTCGAGGCGGCGGCGCTGCGCCGCCACCTCCTCCACGTCCAGACCGGCGAGTTCGGCCAGCCTGGCATCGGAAAAGCCCATCGCCTTCAGCCGCCGCACCCCGTCGGCCGATTGCGGCAGCCCGTGGCGGCGGACCTTTTCCTCCATGTCGACGATCGCCTGAAGCTGGTCGATGAACCAGGGATCGAGCTTGCACGACGCGTGAACCTGGCTGTGGCTGATGCCGAGCCGCAGCGCTTGGGCCACCTTGAGGATGCGGTCGGGAGACGGCGCCCCGAGTGCGGCGCGGACCGCGTTCTTGTCGTCGCCCGCCCCGGTGCCGGGAATGTCGATGTCGTTGAGGCCCGTCAGCCCGGTTTCCAGGCCGCGCAGCGCCTTCTGCAGGGATTCGGCGAAAGTGCGGCCGATCGCCATGACCTCGCCGACCGACTTCATCGACGTAGTCAGCAGCGGCTCCGCCCCCGGGAATTTCTCGAAGGCGAAGCGCGGGATCTTGGTCACTACATAGTCGATCGTCGGCTCGAACGAGGCCGGCGTCAGGCCGCCGGTGATGTCGTTCTCCAATTCGTCGAGCGTATAGCCGACCGCCAGCTTCGCCGCGACCTTGGCGATCGGGAAACCGGTCGCCTTGGAGGCCAGCGCCGACGACCGCGACACCCGCGGGTTCATTTCGATGACGACCAGCCGGCCGTCCTCCGGATTGACGGCGAACTGAACGTTCGAGCCGCCGGTCTCGACCCCGATCTCGCGCAGCACCGCGATCGAGGCGTTGCGCATGATCTGGTATTCCTTGTCGGTCAGCGTCAGCGCCGGCGCGACGGTGATCGAATCGCCGGTGTGCACGCCCATCGGATCGACGTTCTCGATGGAGCAGACGATGATGCAATTGTCGTCCCTGTCGCGGACGACCTCCATCTCGTACTCCTTCCAGCCGAGCACCGATTCCTCGATCAGCACCTCGGTGGTCGGCGAGGCGTCGAGCCCGCGTTCGACGATCTCGATATATTCCTCGCGGTTATAGGCAATGCCGCCGCCGGTGCCGCCGAGCGTGAAGGAGGGCCGGATGATCGCCGGCAGCCCGACCACCGACAGCGCCTCCAGCGCCTCGATCAGCGCCGTCTCCAGATAGCGTTTGCCGCGCCCCGGCTCGCCCGCCGCCCAGTCCTGCTCGAACCGGGCGCGGCGCTCCGCCCGCTCCTCCTCGGCGCCGCCTTCGGCCTCGATCCGCGCCAGTTCCTGCCGATAGAGCCGCTTGTCCTCGTCCTTCAGCGCCGAGGCGTTGGCGAGCACCGAGCGCGGCGTCTCCAGCCCGATCTTGGTCATCGCCTCGCGGAACAGCTTGCGGTCCTCGGCCTTGTCGATCGCCGCCGCCTCGGCGCCGATCATCTCCACGCCATAGCGCTCCAGCACGCCCATGCGGCGCAGCGACAGCGCACAGTTGAGCGCGGTCTGCCCGCCCATGGTCGGCAACAGCGCAAAGCCGCCCTTGGCGTTCGGCCGCTCCGCCTTGATCACCTGGGCCACGACTTCCGGCGTGATCGGCTCGACATAGGTGGCGTCGGCCAGTTCCGGATCGGTCATGATCGTCGCCGGATTGGAGTTGACGAGCACGATCCGGTAGCCCTCGGCCTTGAGCGCCTTGCACGCCTGGGTGCCGGAATAGTCGAACTCGCAGGCCTGGCCGATGACGATCGGTCCGGCGCCAATGATCAGTATCGTGTCGATGTTGGTGCGTTTGGGCATGGGCCGTGATGCGCGGGCGGCGCGAACTCTCAAGAGGCAAATGATGATCCGGGTGAACCGGCGCGGATGTATAGGAGAAAATCGGCCTCAACGAAAGCCCGGCAAGGGATAATCGGCAACCGGGCGGGCGCGACCGCCGAAGACGCGCCGATATCCATGAATTCGCCGCCGGGGGTGAGACCCGTCTACTGACCCTGGCCGGCCCGGGGACCGGGCGTCGAATGCCGCGCCGCCGCGGCCTTGCTGCGGCCATCATGCGCCGAACCAGCGGCATCGGATGCCGGCGGCGCTTTCACCATCGCCGCATCGGCCCCGTCGAAATCGTCCACGCCGCGGGCAACGGCATAGCAGGCCAGCCGGATCGCCTTTGGAATCTCGACCTTTTTGCCGTCGCGGTCGCCCTTTTCGTAATACTGGATCATCCGCTTTTTCAGCCCGAGCCGATCGGCGGCGTCCTTCTGTTTCAGCCCCAAACCCTTGCGCCAGGCCCTGAACGCCTCCGGCGTCATCGCCGCGCCATCGGGGCCGATTTTGTCCTTCGACGCACTGCTTTGTTTCTTCACCATCGCGGACCAACCGGGCAAAACGCACTGTGTGCGTATTTCTTATTGACAAAAGCGCACAATGTGCACATATTAGCGTGACGGGCCGTTCATGAGTACGGACTCAACACCGGGGACGGCCTTCGATCAAGGGGATCGATTGCGAAAACATCGAATGGGGCGGGCCGAAGTAACTACCGCGACATCGCGGCAGGAGAAGTAAGATGCTTAACGACCTCATCATCGGACGCGCCGTTTTCGGCAACCGCCAGATCGATCTGCAGCGCCATGCGGAATTCACCTGCGGTGTAAATCGCTTCTGGCGCAAGCTCTTCCGCCGTTTCCGTTGACCCCGACGCGCCGCGTTCGCGCGGCGCCGTATGACAGGCCGTTGGAACCGGACCCGGTCCGGAGACCTTGAACCTGCCACCCCGATCGCGACCCGAGAAATCCCGCACAGCCATTAGCTGACCCTGTAAAGCACCTCCGTGCTCGGCTATACAGGCCCGGAGAGCGGCAACCATTGGCCGCCGGACGGATGATATCACGAGCAGGGAGAACCGGCCGATGCGCTGGAGGGGTCGTCGCCAGAGCACCAATATCGAGGACCGCCGCGGCACCGGCGGCGGCCTGCCCGGAGGGTTCGGCCGCGGCCGGCGTGTCCGCCGCGCCGGCGGCGGCGGCATCGGTTTCCTCATCATTGCCGCCATCGTGCTCTGGGTCATGGGCATCAACCCCCTGACGCTGCTGACCGGCGAATTCGACACCGCGTTGGCGCCCGGCGGGCCGGCGAACCGGCAGACCACTGCGCCGGCGCGCAATGACGAAATGAAGCAGTTCGTCGCAACGGTTCTGGCCGAGACCGAAGACATCTGGAAAAAGGTCATGGAAGAACGGGAACGCCGCTATGAAGAGCCGGTGCTGGTGCTGTTCACCGGTTCGGTCGGCTCGGCCTGCGGCTTTGCCAGCGCCGCCTCCGGCCCGTTCTACTGCCCGGGCGACAAGAAGGTCTATATCGACCTCAAATTCTTCGACGAGTTGAAGCGCCGGTTCAAGGCGCCGGGCGATTTCGCCCAGGCCTATGTGCTCGCCCACGAGGTCGGCCACCACGTCCAGAACCTGATCGGCGTGCTGCCGAAGTTCAATCAGATGCGGCGCCAAATGAGCAAGGCCGAGGAGAACCGGATGTCGGTCCGGGTCGAATTGCAGGCCGATTGCTTCGCCGGCATCTGGGCCCATTTCACCGAAGAGCGGGGTCTTCTGGAAAGCGGCGATATCGAGGAGGCCCTGAACGCCGCCAACCAGATCGGCGACGACACCATCCAGCGCCGGACCCAGGGCTATGTGGTTCCCGATGCCTTCAACCACGGCACCGCGGCGCAGCGCGCGCGCTGGTTCCGCCGCGGCTTTGAGACCGGCGATCTGCGCGCCTGCAACACCTTCAACGCGGCTGAGCTTTGAGCGGCGGCGGTCCGTATCTCTGGGTTGAGCTTGCCGCTATTTTACCCTCCCCCTTGCGGGCAGGGCTATTACATATGCGGAGTCCTCGGATCTAACCCTCTCCCTTGAGGGAGAGGGCAACGGAGACCCGGTGATGCGAAGCCGACCCGGTGGGCGAAGTCGGGTGAGGGTGATCAAGTTAACTTTTACCCCCTCACCCAACCCTCTCCCCGGAGGGGAGAGGGCTTTGGAGGCCGTGCGCAGCCGGCGGTTTTCCACGGCCATCGCAAGAAGGACGTTGCGCCGAAGCCAACCGTCCAAATGCGATTGCCCTGCCCTTGCGGGGAGGGTGGACGGCGCGTGAGCGCCGGCCGGGTGGGGGTATAGGCAAACATCTGCGCGATCCGAAAGCGTCGCTGTTTTCTTTTTTTCGACCCCCACCCCCGACCCCTCCCCGCAAGGGGGAGGGGAGAAGCTGCACCAATACCTCGACAATTGCGAGGCGCCCCTCGATCAACCGGATAAGAAATGCTCCGACGGTGCCGCTACCGCTCCGCCACCGCCGCCTCGCCCTTCCGCGCGCGGATCAGATTGACGAACCGGGTGAACAGATAATGGCTGTCCTGGGGCCCGGGCGAGGCTTCCGGGTGGTACTGCACGGAAAACACCGGCCGGCCCTTGAGCCGGAGGCCGCAATTTGATCCGTCGAACAGCGAAACATGGGTTTCCTCGACCCCGGCCGGCAGCGTCGCCGAATCCACTGTAAACCCATGATTCATCGAGGTGATCTCGACCTTGCCCGTGGTGTGGTCCTTGACCGGATGGTTGGCGCCGTGATGCCCTTGCGCCATCTTGACGGTCGCCGCGCCGAGCGCGATCGCCAGCATCTGGTGGCCGAGGCAGATGCCGAACAGCGGCCGTCCCGAATCCATCAGCTTGCGGATTTCCGGCACCGCATATGCGCCGGTGGCCGCCGGGTCGCCCGGACCGTTGGACAGGAAGATGCCGTCCGGCGACAGCGCCAGGATGTCGTCGGCCGGCGTCGTCGCCGGCACCACCGTGACCCGGCAGCCGGCGCCCGCAAGCAGCCTCAGGATATTGCGCTTGACGCCGTAATCGACGGCAACGACGTGATAGCGTGGCGCCTGCTGCCGCCCGAACCCCTCGTCCCACTGCCACGGCGTCTCGTGCCATTCGAAACGATCGGCCGTCGTCACCATCGGCACCAAATCCATGCCGACGAGGCCCGGCCAGGCGGCGGCTTCGCGCTTCAGCGCCTCGAGGTCGAATTCGCCGTCCGGATCGTGCGCGATGACCGCGTTGGGCATGCCCTTTTCGCGGATGAGTGCGGTCAGCGCCCGCGTATCGATGCCGCAAATACCGACGATCCCGCGCGCCGCCAGCCAGGCATCGAGCCGCCCGGCGGCGCGATAGTTGGACGGATCGGTGACGTCGGTCTTGAAGATGGAGCCTCGGGCGCCGGCCACGGTCTCCAGATCGACCTTTTCGATGTCCTCGTCATTGGTGCCGACATTGCCGATATGGGGAAAGGTGAAGGTGATGATCTGGCCGGCATAGGAAGGATCGGTGAAGATCTCCTGATAGCCCGTCATCGCCGTGTTGAAACAGACTTCGCCGACCGCCGTTCCGCGGGCGCCGAAGCCGCGTCCCTCAATGACCGTCCCGTCGGCAAGCACCAGAACCGCGGTCACCGTCGGCGCCGCCCAATTGATGTCTGCCCTCGTCCCGGTTTCCATGGTCATCGCCATCCCTTTCTCATGCCCGGCCCGGCCGGCGGCAAGCTAGACTTAGGGCGCATGACCGTCAACCATCGAAATTTTTTTGAAAGCCCATATAATACAACGGGTTGCAAAAAGCCTTTGTGTTGCGATCGCGGCCGCGGCCGGTTATTTTCAAGCGCCATTCCGAACCACCAGGGAAATTCCGAGATGCGCGAAACACTTGCTCGCGAGCTGAACGATGCGGTGCGCCAGAAGGACAAGCGGCGAACGTCGACGTTGCGCCTGATCAATGCGGCGATCAAGGACCGCGACATCGCCGCCCGGAGCAACGGCCGGGAGCGTATCGACGACGAGGAGATCCTCCAGGTGCTGGCCAAGATGATCAAGCAGCGCGAGGAATCGGCCAAGATCTACGAGGATGCCGGCCGGCTCGAACTGGCGGCGGAAGAGAAAGAGGAAATCGACATCATCTCGGCGTTTCTGCCGGCCCAGCTCGACGACGATGCCATCCGCGAAATCTGCGCCGGCATCGTCGAGGAGCTTAATGCCCACGGCATGCGCGACATGGGCCGCTGCATGGCCGCGCTCAAGGAGCGTTATCCCGGCCAGATGGATTTCGCCAAGGCGAGCGCGGTGATCAAGGAATTGCTGAAATAGAAGCCGTGGCGGACTATACCAAAGGCGACCAAAACCGACCCACCAACCCGAAGATTGGCGTTCGTCTCCACCGTCATCGCGAGCCGGCGTCAGCCGGCGCAGCAATCCAGTCCTTAGCATGACGCCCTGGATTGCTTCCCCCGGCTTTCGCCGGGGTCGCAATGACGTTCGCGATTTGCGCCCCACGCCGGGCGGAGCGATTTATGTAGTCTGGATAGTTCAGTTTAGCCGCCGCGCCGGGCGTGCGCCCGACCGGTCAGCAAAACCGCCCGAACCGGCAATCGTCATTGTAGGGCGCAACGCAGCGATAGCCGACGAAGCAGTGCCGCTTGTCGGCGGTGGGCACGAACTGCCGTTCCAGCACCTCGTTGAACTGGCAATAGCGCCGGTCGGCGACGAAGCGGTCAAAGGTATGGCGCCCGGTCGACATGACGATGGCGCCGTTGCGTTGCACCAGCGATTGCGCCTCGGCACAGCTCATCTGCGTCGTGTTCGGCCGCGCCGAAGCGATCTGCGGCAACGCCAGAACCAGCGCCAGGGTCAGGAATAACATCCGCATCATCGACTCCCGTCTCCGAAATCCCCCGCGCGGCAAGCCGGACGGCCGCAGCACGCGGGTGGCTTTGAGTGAGAATTATAGCCCGGACCGGTGCGGACAATAGTCTCTCGCGCGTCGGGACGATCAAAATCGGTTTATCGAAACGGGAGCGCCGGCGCCGTGCATACGGGCGGCCACGGGCTTGTCCTTGTTATCCGTTGCCCGCCGCGAACGTGCCGGATTGCCCCTTTGCCTCCCCATCCGCACCTTCCCCGCGAAAGCGGCGAACCATTGGCGCGAGCGACAAATTCCTGGTCCAAATAATAACTTCGAGAGATTGCCCGGATCGCGCCCGACATCCCCTGTCGAGCGGGGCATTAGGCTCCCGCTTTCGCGGGAGCGGTGGGTGGTGTGGGCGTTTGCGCGAAAGATGCCGCCCCACTTAAGGCGTCATTGCCGGGCTTGTCCCGGCAATCCAAAATAACTTTGTTTTCAGGCTGTTAGGCCCTGTGGATCACCGGGACAAGCCCGGTGATGACGTGGGAGAAGGGACTGCCGCGACATTGCTGCGTTACGCTCGCGCCAACGCCCCCTACCATGCTGTGTATAGGCGAACGGCACGATCTTGCCGCCCTCGACGGCGACCAGCATCCACATCGGCGGGGCGATATAGTTGACACCCATCGCCTTCAGTTCGGCCATGGTCGGCGTGCAGGCTAAAGGCCCGCCCGAATCCGATACGCTCCCGCAGCATCGGTGGATTACGGTGACAACGGCCGGTCGCGGTCGCCGCCGCTGGAAACGGTCCCGTATCGGCTCTACCTTGGGGACATGCGATTCTCCCCCGCCCTCCTCGATGAAATCCGCGCCCGGCTGCCGATCTCGGACGTTGCCGGCCGCCGCGTCACCTGGGACCGGCGCAAATCGCAGCCGGCCAAGGGCGACTATTGGGCGTGCTGCCCGTTCCATTCGGAAAAGACCCCGTCCTTTCACGTCGACGACCGCCGCGGCAGATACAAGTGCTTCGGCTGCGGCGCCTCCGGCGACATGTTCAAATTCGTCACCGAGACCGAGGGCCTCAGCTTCCCCGAAGTTGTGGAGCGTCTGGCCGGCGAGGCCGGCGTGCCGCTGCCGGCGCCCGACCCGAAGGCCGCCGAGCGCGAGGAAAAGCGCGCCAGCCTCTTCGATGTAATGGAACTTGCCACCGGCTTTTTCGAGGCCAGGCTGCAGGAACGCGACGGTGCCGCCGCCCGCGGCTATCTCGCCGGACGCGGCATCGGCCCCGACCTGCAGGCCCGCTTCCGCCTCGGCTATGCGCCCAATGACCGCTCGGCGCTGAAAACCTTTCTCGCCGGCAAGGGCGTTTCCCGCGAGCAGTTGATCGAGACCGGCCTCGTCGTCCACGGCGACGACATCCCGGTTCCCTTCGACCGGTTCCGCGACCGGGTGATCTTCCCGATCACCGATCTGAAGGGCCGGGTGATCGCCTTCGGCGGCCGGGCGATGTCGGCCGATATCCCGGCGAAATACCTGAACTCGCCGGAAACGCCGCTGTTTCACAAGAGCTTCGTGCTCTACAACGGCGCCGGCGCCCGCAGCGCTGCTTTCAACGGACAGACGGTGGTCGCGGTCGAGGGCTATATCGACGTGATCGCCATGGTCGCGGCCGGCTATGAGGCGGCGGTGGCGCCGCTCGGCACGGCACTGACCGGCGATCAGATGACGCTGCTGTGGCGCATGAGCGACGAACCGGTGCTCTGCTTCGACGGCGATGCGGCCGGAATGCGCGCCGCGGCCCGCGCCGTCGACACCGCGCTGCCGATGCTCGCACCCGGCAAGAGCCTGCGCTTCGCCATGCTGCCCGAAGGCCAGGATCCCGACGACGTCGTCCGCGCCGGCGGCCGCCCGGCGATCGAGGACATTCTTGAGCATGCCCGCCCGCTCGCCGACATGCTGTGGCGCCGCGAGGCCGAGGCCGGCATTTTTGACACGCCGGAGCGGCGGGCAGCACTCGAGGCCCGGCTCAACGACATCGTCCGCCAGATCCGCGACGACGCGGTCCGCCGCCATTACGCCCAGGCGATCCGCGAGCGGCTGCAGGCAACCTTCGGCTCCGACCGGCCGGGCGAATTCCGGCGCGGCCGCGGCCGCAACCGGCGCCGTTTCGCAGCCGTGCCGATCGCCGCCAGCACCAGCCTGCTCAACAGCCCGGCGGTGTCGCGCAATTTCCATGTCGCCATTTCCGCCCGCGAGGCGGTGCTGCTCGGCGCCATCATCAACCATCCGCGGCTCATCGCCCACCACATCGAGGAGATTGCCGAACTCGAATTCGGCAGCCGCGAGCTCGACCGGTTGCGCGCGGCGATCGTCGAGATCGCCGCCGACCGCCACGACATCGACGCGGCCGCATTCCGCGCCGCCATCGTCGGCCAGGGCTTCGAGGAGCTTCTGGGACGGATCGACGGCCGCATCGCCGCCTGCCGCGACTGGCACGCCACCGCCGAGGCCGACGATGCCGATGCCGAGCAGGCCTGGCGCCAGTCTCTCGCCTTGCACAACCGCACGCGAGTATTACATAAGGAACTCAGGGCGGCCGAGCTTTCCTACGCCAACGATCCGAGTGACGAAAATTGGGCCAATCTCCTGGATATTCGCAGCGAACTGGCCAAGACCGAAGGCACCGAAGCACTCGTTGAGGGATTTGGCGAAAGGTCGGGGCGTCCGGCACGGACTTTTTGATTAGACAGGCCGGGCGCGTTTGCGGTACGCCCCGGCGAAGGGGAGCAGAACGGCCGGCACAAGGTTAATCGCGGTTTAACGGGTTGCGGCTATTTCTTGAGAAAACGGGCGACGCGCGGCGATTAAGGATTCGCCGGCGGGCGCCCATGATGTCGTGATCCGGTCGCGGTCGGCGCTCTGGCGCCGTATCGGTGCCGTATCGGCAAAGTGGAGCAATCGCATGGCAGCGACGAAGGCAGCAGAAAAAGCAGAAGTCCAGACTGCACCGCAGGAGAGCCAGGACGGCCCGCTGCTGGATCTTTCCGACGCTGCCGTCAAGCAGATGATCAAGGCCGCCAAGAAGCGCGGCTACGTCACCTATGAGGAACTGAACGAGGTCATGCCCTCCGAAGAGGTGACGTCCGAGCAGATCGAAGACACGCTCGCCATGCTCTCCGAGATGGGCATCAACGTCATCGAATCGGAAGAGCTGGAAGAGAACGACGCCAACGCCGACAATGACGACGGCGAGCCGGCCGAAGGCGGCGAACTGGTCGAGACGCAGACGACGCAGGTCACCCGCCAGACCCAGACCCGCGAACCGGCCGACCGCACCGACGATCCGGTGCGCATGTACTTGCGCGAAATGGGCTCGGTCGAGCTGTTGTCGCGCGAAGGCGAGATCGCCATTGCCAAGCGCATCGAGGCCGGCCGCGAGGCGATGATCGCAGGCCTTTGCGAAAGCCCGCTGACCATGCAGGCGGTGATCATCTGGCGCGACGAACTGGCCGACGCCAAGATCCTCCTGCGCGACATCATCGACCTGGAAGCGACCTATGCCGGGCCCGAGGCCAAGCAGGCGCCGGCGGCCGAAACCACCGAGCAGCCGGAAGAGGAAGAGAAGAAGCCGGAGCCCGGCGAGGATGGCGAGAGCACCGGCGAGGCCGAGAGCGAAAGCGAGGGTGACGGCGACGGCGACGATGATGACGACATGGAAAACAACATGTCGCTCGCCGCGATGGAGGCCGAGCTCAAGCCGGAAGTGGTCGCCACCTTCGACCGCATCGCCGACGAATACAAGAAGCTGCGCCGCCTGCAGGACCAGCATGTCGAGAACCGGCTGCAGAACAAGTCGCTGACGCCCTCCCAGGAGCGCCGCCACAAGAAGCTGAAGGAAGACATTATCGTCAATGTCAAAAGCCTGTCGCTGAACCAGAACCGCATCGATGCACTGGTCGCGCAGCTTTACGACATCAATCGCCGGCTGATCGGCTATGAGGGCCGGCTGATGCGGCTTGCCGATTCCTACGGCGTCGGCCGCGAGGACTTCCTCAAGCATTATCAGGGCGCCGAGCTCGATCCCAACTGGCTGCGCCGCGTCGCCAATCTGTCGTCCAACGGCTGGCGCGAATTCGTCGCCGCCGAACGCCAGCGCATCAAGGAACTGCGCCAGGAAATCCAGGCACTGGCCACTGAGACCGGCCTCGAAATCCAGGAATTCCGCCGCATCGTCCACATGGTCCAGAAGGGCGAGCGCGAAGCGCGCATCGCCAAGAAGGAGATGGTCGAGGCCAATCTGCGGCTGGTGATCTCGATCGCCAAGAAATACACCAATCGCGGCCTGCAGTTCCTCGACCTGATCCAGGAAGGCAATATCGGCCTGATGAAGGCGGTCGATAAGTTCGAATACCGCCGCGGCTATAAATTCTCGACCTACGCCACCTGGTGGATCCGCCAGGCGATCACCCGTTCCATTGCCGACCAGGCGCGCACCATCCGCATTCCGGTGCACATGATCGAGACGATCAACAAGATCGTCCGCACCTCGCGCCAGATGCTGCACGAGATCGGCCGCGAGCCGACGCCGGAGGAACTGGCCGAAAAGCTCGCCATGCCGCTCGAAAAAGTGCGAAAAGTGCTGAAGATCGCCAAGGAGCCGATCTCGCTCGAAACCCCGATCGGCGACGAGGAGGATTCGCATCTCGGCGATTTCATCGAGGACAAGAACGCGGTGCTGCCGATCGACGCGGCGATCCAGTCGAATTTGCGCGAGACCACGACCCGGGTGCTCGCCTCGTTGACCCCGCGCGAAGAACGCGTGCTGCGCATGCGCTTCGGCATCGGCATGAACACCGACCACACACTCGAAGAGGTCGGCCAGCAGTTCAGCGTTACCCGCGAACGGATCAGGCAGATCGAGGCGAAGGCGCTACGGAAGCTGAAGCATCCGAGCCGGTCGCGGAAGCTCCGCAGCTTTTTGGATAATTAGGGTCCGGCTCGGGCGTCTGTGACATTCTAAGGTTCTGAATTAATTTACTTTCCCCCCCCTCCACCCAACCCTCTCCCCGGCGGGGAGAGGGCTTTGCGCCGCTGGCGAAAGACTGTTCCCTCCCCCCTTGCGGGGGAGGGTTAGGGAGGGGGGTCAATTGAAAACACAACAACGCCGGTGGATGGCGAAGGCACCACTCAAAACCCCCACCCGGCCGGCGCTCACGCGCCGTCCACCCTCCCCGCAAGGGGGAGGGTAAACCAGCGGCATACTCAGCCGGGATCGCCGCCTCGGCCTCTCGGCCGGCTCGCAATGACAAAAAGCTCCACTTCTTCTTTCGGCAGGCGGGCTAACCTGAACCCGCTCCTCAAGTTCCACAATTCGCGCGGCGATCAGCTATCCTTGATCGTCGTCGACGGATGGGTTTTTGCGTACCTATCGGTCACGAACTGGCCGGTCTTTGCACTGCGGAAATTCCTCCCGCCACCGCTTGCTTTGGCCATTTGCCTATCCTCGGTATGATGAAACCGAATCAATTCACTTGACGTGGATTGAAGCATGTTCTTTATTTGTTCGCAACACCTTTGCCGGAAAAACGCCCAATGATCAACCAGCTCTACTACGGTGATAATCTCGACATTTTGCGCGACAGTATTGCCGATGAGAGCGTCGATCTCATCTATCTCGATCCCCCCTTCAATTCGAATGCCACCTACAATGTGCTTTTCCGCGCTCCGGGTGGCGAGGAAAGCCAGGCGCAGATCGAAGCATTCGAGGACACCTGGCACTGGAACGAAAGCGCTGAAGACGCCTATTGGCAGGTCCTGCACGGGCCGAACAGCGAAGCGGCGCGCATGCTGGAAGCCATGCGCGGTTTTCTCGGCGACAACGACATGATGGCCTATCTGGCGATGATGGCCATCCGCCTCGTCGAACTGCGCCGGGTACTGAAGCCGACCGGCAGCCTTTATCTGCACTGCGACCCGACAGCAAGCCACTATTTGAAGGTGTTGATCGATGCTGTTTTTGGAAAAACCCAATTTGTTTCCGAGATTACCTGGAAGCGCACATTCGCACATGGCTCCGCAAAGCGGTGGGCGCCGGTTCACGATATAATCTTTTACTACTCCGCCACAGATGATCGACTCTGGACCGGGTTAAAACTGGCCCACGACGCGAGCTACATTGAAAAACACTTCAATCATATCGACCCTGAAAGTGGTAGGCGTTTTGCGCCAATCACTCTGACCGGTTCAGGGGTAAGAACCGGTGATAGTGGCAAGCCTTGGCGCAATATTGATCCAACAGATTCTGGGCGACACTGGGCCTTGCCTACTAAGATTTTAGAAGAGTTGGGCGTTACAACAGGAACCGTCCAGGAGCGTTTAGACAAATTGGACGAAGCGGGGTTTGTTTATTGGCCATCAAAACAAGGGGGTAAGCCACGCCTCAAGCACTTTGCCGATTCACTAACTGGAGTAGCTCCATCCGATATATGGGTTGATATTCCGCCTATATCGTCGCACTCGAAGGAACGCCTGGGCTATCCAACCCAAAAACCTGTCGCGCTGCTCGAACGCATTATCTCCGCTTCCTCAAATGAGGGCGACGTGGTGCTCGATCCCTTCTGCGGCTGCGGCACCACCGTGCACGCGGCCGAAAAGCTCGGGCGTAAATGGATCGGCATCGACATCACCCATCTTGCCATCTCGCTGATCGAGCGGCGCCTGCGCGAAGCCTTCCCCGGCATCGATTACGAAGTTCACGGCGTACCGAAAGACCTCGCGGCAGCCAAGGCGTTAGCGGACAAAGACAAGCACGAATTCGAGAAGTGGGCGGTCACCCTCATCCCCGACGCGCAGCCCTACAGGGGCGGCCGCAAGGGCGCGGACACCGGCATTGACGGCATCGTCTATCTGCGCACCGGCAAGAAATCCGCCGGCAAGGCGATCATCTCGATCAAGGGCGGACAGAATGTCGGCGTCGCCATGATCCGCGACCTGAAAGCGGTGGTCGAGCGCGAGAATGCGCTTATCGGCCTTTTCCTCACGCTCACGCCGCCGACGAAACCAATGACGACCGAAGCGGTCGGGGCAGGCTTCGTCGAAATCGATCTCGGCGTCGGCACACAGCGCTTTCGCAAGATCCAAATACTGACTATCGAAGAACTGCTCGACGGAGCCCGCGCCGAACTGCCGATTATCGACTCGACCGCCTTCAAACGGGCGAGCCGAGAGGACAGTTCGAGCACCCGCCAGGGGAAACTGCTGTAGGCTTTCCCCCTTCATTGCCGCCCCGACCGGCGCGCGATAGGCTTCCCGAAACAACTAAAAAACCGGGACCGAACGCCCATGCGCCTGCCTAACTTTCTCGTCCGCCTCGCCATCCTCCTCCTCGTTTCGGCCACCCCGGCCGCAGCCGAAGACGTCTCGATTACGCACAACGACCTCAAACTGAACGGCCATGTCGTCACCGCAGACGGCAAGTCGCTCGCCGACGGCGCGGTGCTCATCACCCACGGGACGCTCGCCCATAACGGCATGGAGATCATCCGGACCATGCAGACCGTGCTCGCCGAGCGCGGCCTCTCCTCGCTGGCGATCTCGCTCAGCTACGGTGTCGACAACCGGACGGGCATGTATGACTGCGCCCGGCCCCACACGCACCGGCACACCGACGCGCTCGACGAGATCGGCGCCTGGCTCGCCTGGCTGAAGCAACAGGGCGCGAGCAAGGTCGCGCTGATGGGCCATTCCCGCGGTGGCAACCACACCGCCTGGTTCGCCGCCGAACGGCCCGATCCGGCGATCGACAAGGTCGTGCTGCTGGCGCCGGCCACATGGGAAGAGGCACGGGCCGCGGCCGGTTACGAACAGACCCATGGCCTGCCGCTCGCCGACCTGCTGGCCCGCGCCAACGCCATGGTCGCTGCCGGCAAGGGCGACGAGCTGATCGACAATATCGGCCTTTACTATTGCCGCGACACCTCGGCGAGCGCCGCGGCGATCGTCTCGGCCTACACGCCCGATCCGCGCTTTCACACACCGAACCTGCTTCAAGCGATCAAGGTGCCGGTGCTGGTGATCGCCGGTTCCGCCGACACGGTCGTCAAAAACCTCGTTGAAGCGGTCGAGCCGATCGCCGACGGCGCGCGCATACGCCTCGCCGTCATCGAGGACGCCGATCACTTCTTCCTCGACTTCTACGCCGAGGATGCCGGCGACGCGATTGCCGAATTCCTGGCCGAATAGCCGGATTGGCCGATTGCATTGTCGGCAAGACTTTCAAAGGGCAAGTTTTGTCCTACATTGTCGGCAATCGGCAGCGGTCGCGCGGCTGCCGCCGCGATCGGTGACCTGGGCGAAGCCGGATATCAGGATCAATTGACCCGCCATGCAAGACACCATCGACACGCCGTCCCTCATGAAGAATCTCGACGACCTGCCGCCGGCGCGGCGCAAGGCCTGCCTCGATCTGATCGCCTGGGCCACCGGCAACGCCCGCTTCTCGAACAATCCGGACGCCATTGTCGACGGCTTTTGCACCCGCCTCGTCGCCGCCGGCGTGCCGGTCGCGCGGGTCAGCGTCGTCGTCCGCGTCCTTCATTCCGAGTTCGGCGCCGTCGCCCGCTACTGGGAACACGACAAGCCGGCCCACAGCATACCGTTTCCCTACACCTCGGAGCCGGCCGAAGGCTATCTGAGGAGCCCGTTCTATCAGGCCTATGAAACCCGCGAATGGGTCCGGTTCAATCCGCAGACCGCCGATCCCGAGCTGTTCGGCATCGTGCAGGAACTCAAGGACGACGGTTACACCGACTATTTCTGCATTCCGGTCTTCTTCTGCAACGGCATGAGCAACGGCGTCACCCTGGCGACCCGGGCCGCCGACGGCTTCAGCCGCGCCGACATCGCCTGCCTCAATCTCGTCCTGCCGGCCTTCGGCAATCTCCTGGAGATCATGGCGCTCTACCGCATGCAGCGCGAGGTGCTCGGCTATTATGTCGGCGAAGAACCGCAAAAGCTGATCCTCGAGGGCGCGGTGCGCCGCGGCGAGGTCAAGCGCATCCGCGCCGCCATCCTGTTCATCGACATGCGCGGCTACACCGAGCTTTCGCTGGGCCGCAGCGACGAGGAGGTGACGCACCTGCTCAACCGCTATTATGACTGCGTCGTCTCCGCCGTGGAGACCGCCGGCGGCGAGGTCGTGAAGTTCATCGGCGACGGCGTGCTCGCCATGATCCGCGCCAAGGAAGGCGCCACCGGCACCGCCTGCCGCGCCGCGCTCGCCGCCGCCAACGAGATCGCCCACAATGTCCGGATCGCCAATGAAGACGCCGACGCGCAGCACTTCTCGGTCGGCACCGCGCTCCATTTCGGCCGCGTCGCCTACGGCAATGTCGGTTCGGGCACGCGCCTCGATTTCACCATGATCGGCCGCGACGTCAACATGGCCAGCCGCATCGCCGATCTCTGCGGCACGCTGAACCGGCCGATGCTCTTGTCCAAGCCCCTGGCCGCCCGGCTCAACGACATCCCCACGCGCTATCTCGGCGCCTATCCGCTGAAGGGCATTCCCGGACTGCAGGAGATCTTCGAGGTCGACCGTTCGGCCGCGTAGCCGGCCGGACAACGATCACGACAATCGCTACGGCACAGCCGGCGCCCCGAACCGCCGCCGCCCCGGCGGACGCCGCGATGGCGGCGCAATTTTCTTCCGCATGCGATAATCTGCCGCTCCTAGAAATATCTAACGAATTCAATAGGTTAAAAAGCGGAATTGACCATCGTCAAGGCCGTTTTCGCGACTCCGTGTTATGCGGATAAAGTAATATTTCGATTTATTCGAATATACTTCATGTACGATTTGAAAAGACACATGTTTCCATCACCAAATCAAAGCTAAAGCGATTTAGAATTACTTAATTTTGCGTATCGCAGTGTTGCGCACCCGCAATAAAGCTCTTTGGGGAAGGAGCCATGCAAACGAAATCGATATCCATCGCGCTCGCGGCATTCGCCGCGGCTTTCTTTACATTTGTGGGCGCTGCGGCCGCCGCCGAAGACCCCGCGGATGTGAAGTTCAAAGTGACGGTCGAGCACAAGGACCAGGATTGCATTTTGTGCCATATCCAGTCCACGCCCGGCATCGTCAAACAGCACTTCCTTGGCAAGAAGGGCAGTCCCGACAACGCCAAGGACTATGTCGGCTGCAATGATTGTCACGGCGACCTCCATATCGAAGAGGACGACTACAATCTTGCCGAAATGCCGACGCCGAAGACCTGCACCAAGTGCCACAAGGATCAGGTCGAGCAGTTCAAGGCCGGCAAGCACCAGCTCGCTTGGTTCGCCATGAAGTCGCAGCAGGCCTGGCACGCCCAGCCCGCCTCGATCGTCAAGCAGGGCTATGCCGGCTGTTCCGGCTGTCACAAGATCGGCGAGAAGGGCTGGCAGGGCGCGCTGTCCGGGTTCAGCGAAATGACCCATGACGGCGGCAAGGAAGCGGGCGAATACCGCTATGGCAACGCCCAGTGCGATGCCTGCCACACCCGCCACGCCTTCTCCAAGAAGGAGGCGCTCGATCCGCGCGCCTGTTCCAACTGCCATATGGGCTTCGACCACCCGCAATGGGAAATGTACGCGTCTTCGAAGCACGGCATCATCTGGCAGACCGATCCCGAAAGCGGCCGGGCACCGACCTGTCAGACCTGCCACATGAATGGCGGCAATCACGAGGTCCGCACGCCCTGGGGCTTCCTCGGCCTGCGTATCCCGACCAAGGAGAACGTCCTGGCCCTGATCGAGGTCGCACCGTCCCTGAAGGACAATCTGACCCAGCTCGCTTCGGCGCTGCCGTCGGGCAATTACGTCGATGTCGACGACGATCCGCAATGGACCTTCAACCGGGCGCTGATCCTGCAGGCGGCGGGACTTCTCGACGACGGGCTGCAACTGACCACCCGCGCCGTCGAGGTCGTGCTGCAGGCCCAGGTCGCCCGCGGTCCGGACGAGTTCAATGCCGAACGCGACCGGATGAAGGCGATCTGCAACAATTGTCACGCGAAGGGCATGATCGACGGGTTCTTCGTCGCCTCCGATGACATCATCAAGCAGGTCGACGCCCGCTTCGCCAAGGCGATCCAGGCGGTCCAGGGGCTCTATCGCGACGGTATTCTCGAGAAGCCGGAGGGATGGGAATACGGTCCGGACCTGCTGCAATACTACGACGCCAAGACGGCGATCGAACTGGAACTGTTCTGGATCGTGCTCGAATACAAGCAGCGCGCGTTCCAGGGCGCCTTCCACGTGTCCAACGACTACATGCACTGGTATGGCTGGTCGCCGCTGAACCGGGCCGTCAACGAAATCCTCGAAGAGGAGAAACGGCTCCGCGAAGAGCATGAAATGAAGAAGAAACTCGGCATGCTGGAAGAATAGCGCGACGCGTTTATGCACCGACGGAACGGGAGCGGAGCCATTCGCTCCCGTTTTCTTCGGGCCCCGTCGTGCATATCGAGAGGGCGTTGGCGCGTGACACTGAAGAACAGTAAAAACCCCGGTCATGCCCGGACGTGTTCCTGGTGCTGTCCGGTCTAAGTGTTCTTGGATGGTTTCGACACCTCCTCGTCGTCATTGCCCGGTTTATCCGGGCAATCCAATGGCCTTTCGGCGCTCAGAAGCGCTTCAATGCCTCCACGAAGGCATAAGCAAGTCGACGGGCCAATGGACCACCCGGATAAACCGGGTGGTGACGAAGGAAGGGTTGGGTGGTGACCAAGGAAGGTTTGGTTGGTGACAACGGAGGGGTTGGGCGGTGACGTCGAGACGATAAACAACGCTAGTGTCCAAGCTTCACCTCAATCGAGAAAATGCCATCACGACAACAGCCTGTGACAACCTAGGCCAACTCAACCGGACACCAATGGGACAAGCCCGGCAATGACAAGAGATGTACATAAGCGCTTCACCTTGAGAGAAAAAAGCTTTGGACCGTATTCTTGAAACGTGCCCTGGAGCCATTGGCGCCGGCCGGCGCCCGCCGTCACTGCGGAGTATTGCGGACATGAAACCGAACCGTATCGTCGCCGTGCTGATCGGCGCGCTGGCACTGGCGGCATTGAGCCTTGCCGGGCCCGGCCGCGCGGCGGCTGAGAACGAAGGCCTGTTCGCCGACCTGCACACTTCGAAAGGCGTGGTCACGGCACGACTCCACTATCGCCGGGCGCCGCTGACGGTGATGAACTTCATCCAGCTTGCCGAGGGCACCCGCGAATGGCAGCACCCGACGACGGGCGCAACAACGTCCGAACCGCTCTATAGGAACATCGCCTTCCACCTGGTCCGCGATTTCATGATCCAGACCGGCGATCCGGCCGGCACCGGCAAGGGTGGGCCGGGCTATGTCTTCGACGACGAATTCCACCCCGAGCTGAGCCATGCCGAACCGGGCATCCTGTCCATGGGCAATCGCGGCCCGAACACCAATGGCAGCCAGTTCTTCATCACCAAACTACCGGCGCCCTGGCTCGACGGGCGGTACACCGCTTTCGGCACGGTCGTTGCAGGAATCGATGTGGTCGGTGCGATCGTCGTCGGCGACCGGCTCGACAAGATCGTGATCCGGCGCGAAGGATCGGAAGCCGCCCGGTTCGATGTCGAATACGCCCATGTGCTCGCTAACCGGCGCACGGCGGAATTGCGCAAGGCGGCGGAGAAAAACGTGCCCGAACCGTCGGCCCCGGTCGACCCGGCGAAGCTGCCGGCCGCGGATCAGCCGCACGTTTCCCCCGGCAATTTCGAGTTCATCGTCATCGGCCACAGCGAAATGCCGGATGTGAAGCGCATCGGCCGCGATTTCTATTACGACCGCGCCGGCGCGATCGACATCGCCGGCAAGCTTGTGCGCCTCGCCCGCAGCGAAGGCGCAAACTTCTCGGCCTTGCGTGAAAAATATTCCGACATGCGCCGCGAGACCGTGGCCCGTAACGTCGCGGACTCGCCGATGGCCCCGGCCGGCCTCAAAGCCATTTTCGCGTTAAAACCGGGCCAGATCAGCGACCCGATCGACCTGCCGACCGGCGTCTATATCTTTTTGCGTTTACCGGAGTGATTGGCCTACCGCCGCCGCGGCCTCCGCTTACCGCCCTTGCCGCCGCTCCAATTGTGCGGGCCCATATCCTTGTCCTCGGGCTTGTGCGGGCGTTCGGCCGTGTGGGCCGGCGTGTTGGCGGCGCGGCCATATTTGCGCCTGCCCCGAAAACTGCCGGCGCGGTCTTCGATCGCCGCCTGGCGCGCGAGCGGATCGTCGGAAACCGCAAGCGCGGTCTCGCGCAGGCGTTTGACTTCGTCGCGCAGCCGTGCCGCCTCCTCGAATTCGAGGTCGGCGGCGGCCTCGCGCATGCGCTTTTCGAGGTCGGCGATATGGGCCTCCAGATTGTGGCCGACCAGCGACGCCGCATCCTCGGCGAAGCCGGTGTCGACGGTGACGTGATCGCGCTCATAGACCGAGTCGAGGATGTCGCCGATCGACTTCTTCACCGACTCCGGCGTGATCCCGTGCTCCGTATTGTAGGCGATCTGCTTTTCGCGGCGCCGGTTCGTCTCCGCCAGCGCCCGCTCCATCGAGCCGGTGATCACGTCGCCGTAAAGGATAACCTTGCCGTCGACATTGCGCGCCGCCCGGCCGATGGTCTGGATCAGCGAGGTCTCGGAGCGCAAAAAACCCTCCTTGTCGGCATCGAGGATCGCCACCAGCGCGCATTCGGGAATATCGAGCCCCTCGCGCAGAAGATTGATGCCGACCAGCACGTCGAAGGCGCCGAGGCGCAAATCGCGGATGATCTCGATGCGCTCGATCGTGTCGATGTCGGAATGCATGTAGCGGACGCGCACGCCCTGCTCGTGCAGATATTCGGTCAGGTCCTCGGCCATGCGCTTGGTCAGCGTCGTCACCAGCGACCGGTAGCCGGCGGCCGCCACCGCCTTCACTTCGCCGAGCAGATCGTCGACCTGGGTCGAGGCCGGCCGCACCTCGACCGGCGGATCGGTCAGCCCGGTCGGGCGGATCACCTGCTCGACGAACACGCCGCCGGTCTCGTCCATTTCCCAGCCGCCCGGCGTCGCCGAAACGCACACGGTCTGCGGCCGCATCGCGTCCCATTCCTCGAAACGGAGCGGCCGGTTGTCCATGCAGGACGGCAGCCGGAAGCCGTATTCCGCAAGCGTCGCCTTGCGGCGGAAGTCGCCGCGATACATGCCGCCGAGCTGGCCGATGGTGACGTGGCTCTCGTCGACAAAGACGAGCGCGTTGTCGGGCAGGTATTCGAACAGAGTCGGCGGCGGCTCGCCCGGCTTGCGCCCGGTCAGATAGCGCGAATAGTTCTCGATGCCGGCGCACGAGCCGGTCGCCTCCAGCATTTCCAGGTCGAACCGCGTGCGCTGTTCCAGCCGCTGCGCCTCCAACAGGCGACCGGCGTGGTTCAGCTCGTCGAGCCGCCCGACGAGTTCCGCCTTGATCGACTTGATCGCCTGGGCCAGCGTCGGCCGCGGCGTCACATAGTGGGAATTGGCGTAGACCTTGACGAACTCGAAGGCGTCGGACTTATGGCCGGTCAGCGGATCGAACTCGACGATCTCCTCGATCTCGTCGCCGAACAGCGAGATGCGCCAGGCCCGGTCCTCGTGGTGGGCCGGGAAGATCTCGATGGTGTCGCCGCGCACCCGGAAGCTGCCGCGGGCAAAGCCGGCATCGGCGCGGCGATAATGCAGCGCCACCAGATCGGCGAGCAATTGGCGCTGGTCGATGCGGTCGCCGACTTTCAGCGTGAACGTCATCTCGGTATAGGTCTCGACCGAGCCGATGCCGTAAATGCACGACACCGAGGCGACGATGATGACGTCGTCGCGTTCCAACAGCGCCCGCGTCGCCGAGTGGCGCATGCGGTCGATCTGCTCGTTGATGTTGGATTCCTTCTCGATATAGGTGTCGGTGCGCGGGACGTAGGCCTCCGGCTGGTAATAATCGTAATAGGAGACGAAATACTCCACCGCGTTGTCTGGGAAGAACGCCTTGAACTCGCCGTAGAGCTGGGCGGCGAGCGTCTTGTTCGGCGCCAGCACCAGCGCCGGCCGCTGCGTCGCCTCGATCACCTTGGCCATGGTAAACGTCTTGCCCGAGCCGGTGACGCCGAGCAGCACCTGGCACGCCTCGCCATTGCCGACGCCCTCGACCAGTTCGGCGATCGCCTCGGGCTGATCGCCCTTCGGCGCGAAGTCCGACTGCGCGGTGAAGGCGATCCCGCCTTCCGACTTGTCCGGCCGCTCCGGCCGGTGCGGCATCCACACGCCGTCGCGGAATTCGGGGCGGCCGTGCTGGATCAGGTCTTCCAGCGCCTGCACGGTCGCCGTCACCCCGCTGTCGACGATCGAACCCGCCTCCTCCAGGCCGACATCGAGCCCGGCCACCGGGTTGAGGCCGCCGGCGGCACGCTCCTTCGGGCTCGCCGGCCCGCCCATCGAGGTGCCGCGCGCGGTCTTGCCGGGCCGGGCGCCGCCGCGGCCGGCGGCTTTCGATCGTTGCGGCTTCTCCGCTGTTCCCGCAGCACCGTCGCCGTCGACGGCGTCGGCGATCTCTTCGGCCCAGCGGGCGATGCCGCCCGGCGCCGGGGCGCCGTCCAGCGCTGGTTGCGGCGCTTCGCCGAAACCGGGAGGATCGGACGGCGTCGAGGATTTTCCGGGGGGTTTCGCCATGACGCCAATATGGCGTGAGTCCGGCACCAGGAAAAGATCGCCGGTCGAAATGTCATGTCGGCTGTTGAGGATCGGCCCGAGAGCCGGAGCCAAGGTCCGTCACACGCCGAGCGCGTCAAGACCGCTCTCGATGTGGTCGGCGAGCATCGGCATGCCGATCAGATAGCGCGAGGTCGGACCGACCGCGCGGCCCCTGGCCTCTTCCACCGCCATGGTCCAGTCGGAGGCCTCGAAATCGCCGCGTCCGATCCACACCACGGCGACCAGCGCCGCCGCTTCGTCCACATTGAGGTCGGCGATCAATTCGACGAGTTCCTCGCGGCTCAGATCGTCGTCCTCTTCCTCATGCAGCCCGCTATGGCCGTGCCCACCCGACAGCGTCTCGTCGTCGAACTCGATTTCGCCTTCGTGCCCGTCCTCGAACGTGTCATCCATCATTGCCGCGGCGGCACGCGCCTTTTGCGCAATCATTCTGATCGTATCAGGATCGATAGCGAGATCGACAGCCACGTCCAATCCTCCAAGGTTCCCCGTAGCGTTATTTTTCTTCACAAAACGCCATTCGGCAAGATGGCATGCGCATGCGCGCCGAGTTGCGCCGGTTCCGGCCGGCCGTTCCGCCGCGATCGCGCGAGACGCGCAGGCCCGATTGCCACCGTTTACGTTAACGTCCTGTTTAGGTCGCGCGCCTGCCGCAAAACGCCTATCAACTATCGGCAACTGCAGCAGAACCCAGCAAAGCGGGACGTCTATGGCCGAAGCGATTTTCGAAAACTTCACGCCGGCGGATGCGGCGAAATGGAGCCGCAGCAATCTCCGCCTCAACCACACCCTCGATCGCTCATCGCTGTTTTCCGACGAGGCGCTCGCCGCGCTGATCGAAACCTATCCGGACCATCTGTGCGACATTTCGACCATGGCGACCGGCGGCTGTGACCACTCGACCTGGCGCTACGGCAATATCGGCGATCTGTCCGGCGCGCAGGTGCTGAACGCGGTCAAGAGCGGCCGGTTCTGGATCAATCTGCGCAGCGTCGACAAGGTCGACCGCCGCTACCGCGATGTTCTGGAGGCGATGTTCGCGGAGATCGGCGCCAACGTTCCCGGTCTCGGCCCGACCTATCGCAAGAAGCTCGGCATCCTGATCTCCTCGCCCGGCGCCCAGGTGTTCTATCACGCCGATGTGCCCGGCCAGTCACTATGGCAGATCCGCGGCCGCAAGCGGGTGCACGTCTACCCGCCGGCGCCGCCCTTCCTGCAGCGCGAGGATCTGGAAAACGTCATCACCGGCATCCAGGAAGAGGACATCCCCTACGATCCCGCTTTCGAGGAGCACGTCAGCATCTACGATCTGGAGCCCGGCGAGATGCTGCACTGGCCGCTCAACGGGCCGCATCGGGTCGTCAATCACGATTGCCTGAACGTCTCGCTGACGACCGAGCACTGGACCACCGACATTCACCGCCACTACATGATGAACTACGCCAACGGCGTGCTGCGCAACGTCTTCGGCCATCGCGCCAGGTCGCGCGCGGTCACCGGCACAGCATTCTGGGCAAAGCTCGCCTTCGCCCTGTTCTGGAAATATGGCCGGTTCCAGAAGCGGTATGAATTCAAGGGCATGATCGACTTCAAGCTGGACCCGTCGGCGCCCGGCGGCCTGGTGACGATCCCGGCCCAGGCGCGCTGATCAAAACGTCACACGCGTGCTATAAGGCCCTGCAGCGAGGCCCGTCGTTGACGCGAGCGGGCCCGTTTCCCGTTTATCGTGGGGGCCGAGCCGGTTGGCGAGCGAACTCCGCATCGAAAAGCTCAAGACGGCGCTGATCGGGCCGATCGACTTGCGGCTCGGCGCCGGCGAATGCGTCGCAATCTCCGGCCCGTCCGGCGCCGGCAAATCGCTTTTTCTGCGCGCCGTCGCCGACCTCGACCCCAATGACGGCGAGGTCTTCCTGGGCGACCGGCCGCGCAGCGCCTGTCCGGCCCCGGACTGGCGCCGCGCCGTCGCCCTGGTGCCGGCCGAAAGCGGCTGGTGGGCCGACATCGTTGCCGACCATTTTTCCGGCGGCCGGCCCGATCCGGCGCTGCTTTCCGCGCTCGGCCTGCCCGACGACGCGGCAAGCTGGACGGTCGCGCGGCTCTCCACCGGCGAGCGCCACCGCCTCGCCATTGCCCGCGCCATCGCGCTCGGACCTCAGGCCCTGCTGCTCGACGAACCGACCGCCGCGCTCGATCCGGCCGCGACCGAGGCGGTCGAAAAGCTGATCCGCAAACTGCTCGGCGACGGCATCGCCGTCCTCCTCGTCACCCACGCGGCCGAGCAGGCCGAACGGCTCGGCGCCCGTCGGCTAAGACTCGAAAACGGCCGCCTCGCCGGCCCGGCAGGCGCGTCATGACCAGCGCCTATATCGCCCTCTCCTATTGGGACGTGGCGCTCGCCGCGATCTTTCTGGTGCTCAACGGCGCCCTGTCGCTGCTGCTGCGGCTGCAGCTCGAACGCCAGCTCGCGATCTCGGCCCTGCGCATGGTGGTGCAGCTCTTCCTGGTCGGCCTCGTGCTGAAGACGGTCTTCGCCATCGCCTCGCCCTGGCTGACGCTCCTGATCGCGCTGGTCATGGTCGGGTTCGCCGGCCGCGAAATCCGCGCCCGCCAGGAGCGGCGGCTGCGCGGCGTCTGGGGCTATGGCCTCGGCGCCGGGGCAATGATGCTCGCCGGCATGATCGTCACGACGACCGCGCTGACCACGCAGATCGGCCCCGATCCGTGGTGGTCGCCGCGCTATGCGCTGCCGCTGTTCGGCATGATCCTCGGCAATGCGATGACCGGGATTTCGCTCGCGCTGGATACGCTCACCACCACCGTGCACCGGGAGAAACTGGCGATCGAGGCACAGTTGCTGCTCGGCTACCGCCGCTTCGACGCGGTCGCGCCGTTCACAAGGCGCGCCCTCCGCGCCGGCTTCATGCCGATCATCAATTCGATGGCGGCGACCGGCATCGTCTTTCTGCCGGGCATGATGACCGGCCAGATCCTGTCCGGCGTCGACCCGGCCGAGGCGGTCAAATACCAGATCCTGGTCATGTTCCTGATCGGCGGCGCCACCGGCCTCGGCGTGCTCGGCGCCGTATTGGCGAGCGTCTGGCGCCTGACCGACAACCGACACAGGCTGCGCCTCGACCGGCTCGGCGGCCCGGCCGCTTAAGCGATCGTCCGGCAGGGCATCGTCCGTTTCGCCATGTCGTCCTGCGGCAATATCGCCCGACGTTTTTCGAGACCGGCGACGGTGCCCGAAAACCGATCGATATCAGGTTTTTAGCTGGCAAGCGCAGAACCGTTGCGTTCTCGGAAGGGGCGAATCCGCCGGCCTTTGCCGAAGGCTTCGAAAAACTGCAATCTTGCCTTTCGAACCAAGCTGCGCCATAAAATCCGCGTTCGGGTGGCCGATCGGACCCGGCGGATGTGATAGGTGATAACGCACCAGGCCGCGCCAGGATAGGCCTGAGACAGGACATGGTTCCTGGACGACAATGAAACCAAGCACATATCCTTTCTCCGACTTCTGAAATGCCAGCCTATCGAGGGCCGCGACGACGAAAGGCGCGCGGCTGCAACGACGACATGGGAAAGGATCCCTAGATGCGACAGTCGGGCACTGTTAAATTCTTCAACCAATCCAAGGGTTTCGGCTTTATTATGCCGGACGATGGATCGAAGGACGTGTTCGTTCACGTTTCGGCCGTCGAACGCTCGGGCATTCCGCCGCTGGATCAGGGAATGCGGGTTTCGTTCGAGACCGAACCGGACAAGCGCGGCAAGGGCCCGAAGGCGGTCAATCTGCAGATCGCCGAATAACGAGGCCCGCGACGGCCCCCGCGGCCGTCAGGAATCAATTTCAGGCTCCGCATTGCGGAGCCGTTTTTATGTGCGCCGGTCGGTAGCGGGAGAATCAAACGGTCCGCGCGGAAGGCGCAAACTAGGGTGCAGACGATAACAAACGCACCGTCCCCGTGAAAACGGGGACCCATTGCCCCCATCAAGACGGTATGTCAGTTGTAATTAATCTCGGACAGCTCCGCCTAAAACGGCAGGTCACCGGCGAGATCGCGCCAGTCCGGATTGTGACCCTCGACCAACTGGATCTTCCATGCCCGCCGCCATTTCTTGATCCGGCGCTCCCGTTCACGGGCATGGTCAAGGCTGTCGTGGAATTCAAAATGGACGAGGCGGAACACCTCGTAACGGCGCGTAAACGATTTGACCGCACCGGAGTGATGTTGTTCCAGCCGTTTCCGAATATCGGAAGTCGAGCCGACATAGAGCGTGCCGTGCCTGCGGCTCGC
>JANQEG010000129.1 GCA_028278505.1 Rhodobiaceae bacterium | reverse complement strand
CCGTTCCCGCGAAAGCGGGAATCCAATTATCTCCTCGATACGCTATGTCCTCGGTTGTTGCGAACTGAAGAGTCGACTAACAAAACAAGCGCCTATAGTAGCAGATTGGCCAATGGACACCGGGCCTCGGCCATGCGCCGCTTCTATGACCGGCTGAGGAATCGCGGCAAGCCCGCCAAGGTCGCCCTCATCGCCCTGGCCAGAAAAATCCTCACCATCCTCAACGCCATCATGCGCTCAAACACACCATTCCAGCAGGCTTGAAAACACAGTTGCCCGCTTTCGCGGGTGAGGTGCCAAGCGGCTCTCCTTGCGCGCAGATTTTTCGCGCCCCAAAGCGGCGCAAATAGGCAAAAAGTGTGCATCCCCTAGCGCTTCCGCGGGGACGGGAATCCAATAAGGCCTGGCCTAAAACGCGTTAGCTTGCCGCCACCGCCACAATGGGCCCCGCCTCCGGGGGGCGACGAGGGTGAGAGCGAAGCTGAACCGTTGGTCGAAGTCGGGAGAGGGTGATCGGGAATTGCGGCCTAACACCCCCTCACCCAACCCTCTCCCCAAGGGGAGAGGGCTTTGGCGCCTACGCGGTCGAACTGTCTCGCTTAAGCCGGCTCGGCGGCGAGCACCAGGCTGACGTTCTGGCCGCCGAAACCGAACGAGTTGGAAAGCACGACGCCCACATCCACGTCCCGCGCCACATTCGGCACCACGTCGAGCGGGATCGTCGGGTCCGGCTCATCATAGTTGATGGTCGGCGGGATCCGCCCGTTCTGCAGGGTCAGGATCGAGAACACCGCCTCGACGGCGCCGGCCGCGGTCAGCGTGTGGCCGATCATCGACTTGTTGGAGCTGATCGGCGTCTCGGTCACCGCATCGCCGAGCACGGTGGTCAGGCCGAGGCACTCCATCTTGTCGTTCTCCGGCGTGCCGGTGCCGTGGGTGTTGACGTAGTCGATATCGGCGGGCGCCGCGCCGGCATCCTCAATGGCTGCCTTGATGCAGCCGATGATCGACGAGCCGTCCGGCTTCGACCTTGTGCGGTGGAAATCGTCGGCCCGCTCGCCGACGCCGCGCAGCACGGCGAGGATATTGGCGCCGCGCGCCTTCGCCGCATCGTAGTTTTCAAGCACCAGCGCGCCGCCGCCCTCGGCAACGACGAAGCCGTCGCGATTGGCCGAGAACGGCTTTGCCGCCTTCTCCGGCGGATCGTTCTGGGTCGACAGCGCCGACAGCAGCGAAAAGCGGATCACCGCCTCGGCGTGGACCGAGCCGTCGGTGGCGACGCAGAGTGCGGCATCACAATCGCCGCGCCGGATCGCCTCGATGCCGAGCTGGATGGCGCTCGCACCGGAAGCGCACGCCGTCGACAGCGAGATCGGCGCGCCGCGCGTCCCGAAACGTTCGGCGACGAGCTCGGCCGGGCGACCATGGGCGACCAGATGATGCAGCGCTTTCCAGTCGCCATTGCGGGTGCCGGCGAGAAGCTGCTTGTAGCCCAGGCCCTCCTTGCCGGCCGCGTAGAGTTCGCGCCGGTGCGGCCACTCGGCCTCGACCGGCGGCACGCCCATGAACAACGGCCCCGGAAACGCCCCGGGCGCGCCGATGCCCGACTGGGTCACCGCCTCGTCGGCGGCGAGCATCGCCAGGCGCTCGGTCAGTGCCGGCCCGGAAAACGGCTCGATATCGAGGAAATCGACGGTGCCGGCAATGGTCGTGCGCAGCCCGTCGACCGGAAACCGGCTGATCCGGTGGATGCCCGACTTGCCGGCCGTCAGCGCCGCCCAATTGTCCGCCGTGCCGGCGCCGAGCGAGGTGACCGCGCCGATGCCGGTGACCGCGACCACCGGCCGGTTCTTGTGGTCCAGAAGCGATGCTGCCATGGCGCTCACCCTCTCCGGTCCCGCAGGACGATCTCAACGATCGGCGCTGACGATCGTCAGCGTTTCGCCGCGCCAATGCCCCCAGCCGGTGACCGCGATCATGTCGGGCGGCGCATCGGCCGGCTGCTCGATGTCGCCGTCCTCGAACGGCGGATAGAAGATGCCGGCATCGAGCGCGGCGGCGGCCAGCGCCACTGCAGCCGGGATCTGCGCCTCGATGCCGTGACCGATCATGGTCGCGCAGCCGCGCACATAGGTCGGCCGCGCCGCGGCGATCTTTTTGATCATCGCAAGCTCATGGTCGAGCGCCGGCCCGGCGCCGCTCGCCGCCGAAATGAGCCCGATCGGCCGGTCGCCGGCGACCCGGTCGAGAACCGCGATCTGCTCGTCGGCACGGCGGGCCACGTCCTCGGCATCGTCGCGGCGGCCGCGGTCGGCGACCACCTCTTCGAGCCGGGCATAGATATGGGCGCCGCGCGCCTCCGCATGCTCGCGGCTCTCAATGGTCAGAAACGCGCCCATCGAGCCGCACACAACGCCATCGGTGCGCCCGACGCGCTGCCACAGCGGCGGCACCTCGCTGCCGGAATAGAGATAGTTACCGAGCGCCAGGAAGAACATCATGTCCGGCCGCGGCCCGTTATAGCCGCCGCCGACCAGAAAAACGTCGCCATTGCCCGACTTGATCTGCCGCAGCGCCCATTGCAGCACCATCGCGCCGGCGATCTCCTCGCCCATGAAGGTGCGCGACGAGCCGATGACGTTGTGAACGATCGAGATATTGCCGGCGAGCAGGTTGGAAAGCTGCGCCAGAAACAGCGTCGGCCGCAGATCGTTCAACAGATGCTCGTTGAGGAACCGGCCCGGATCGTTGGTCTGCTCGATTTCCGCCAGGATTGCGGCGTCGACCTCCGGGTCGCGCTCGCCGCTGCCGGCCGAGACGATCAGATTGGTGCGGTCGAGGATGTCGGCATCGCCGGCGATGCCGGCATCGGAAAGCGCCAGCCCGGCGGCATAGGTGCCGTAGCGCTGCCAGTTCTCCATCTGGCGCTGGTCGCCGCGCTTCGGGATCTGGTTCGACAGGTCGATATCGACGAGCGGATGCACCGGATAGGGCGCGAACGTCTCGGTATCGGTGCGCGGCACCGGCCGCTCGGCCGCCGTTAAAAGCCTTAAGTTCTCCGCAGCACCTTCGGCGAGCGCGGTCATCAGCCCGATCCCGGTGATCACCGCGTCGCGCGGATCATTTGCCGCCATCTCACTCCGTCTCCCAGTCGAGTCCGATCCGCTCGGCCTGCGCGCGCATCATCGTGGCGAATTCCGGCTTCGGGAAGTCCATCGTGCGGAATGTCAGCGAAGCGTCGCAGAGCTTCTTGCCGGCCGTCGCGATCCGTGCCGACGTCACCGCAAAGCCCGACCCGTCATGAACGAGATTGGCGGTGATGTCCAGCACCGCACCCGGCTCGACGAAGGTGCGCAGCTTGCCCTCCTTGACCCCGGCCAGGAACGGCATCCGCGTGAACCGGTTAAGCGCGAGCACCAGATAGCCGGAGGCCTGGGCCATGGTCTCGATCAGGAGCACGCCGGGCATGATCGGATGGCCGGGGAAATGCCCCTCGAAGATCGGGCTTTCCATCGGCACGGTGGCCCGTGCGTCGATCGTCTGGCCGGCCCGGTCAAAGCCCGCGACCGCATCGATCATCTGGAAATATTCGAGCTGCATGCCCGGGAATCAGGCCTTTGCGGCGACAAGCTCGTCGATGCGCTCGCACAGCTTGTCGAGAACGAAATAGTCCTCCGCCGTCGCCAGTCCCTTGTTGACCTCCTCGGTCCAGGTCTCCAGCGGGATCTTGATGCCGAAGCTCTTGTCGATCGCAAACACGATGTCGAGGAAATCCAGGCTGTCGATGCCGAGATCCTCGATCGCATGGCTTTCCGGCGTGATCTCTTCGAGCGGAATCTCGCTCGTCTCGGAGATGATTGCGGCAACTTGTTCGAATGTGGAAGACATGAAGGACAACCTATCGATGACGGCCGAAGCGGCGAAGGATGAGGCCGGAGCGTGCGGATCCCTTCCCCGCCTGCTCACTTTAGAGATGGTGGCCGCGCTTTCGCGATGAAACCCTTATTCGCGGACCGATCCGCGACGCGGCAGACTGTTTAACGCCGTGCGCCATATATCACAAGCTCGGCGCGCTGCCATATCGCTTCTCGGTAAACCGCGCCGGGCCGGCTCCGGACTACTTGCGGCGGAAGTGAAGCAGGGTGAACAGCGCCAGCGGCGGCAGCTTGCCGTGCTCGACGATGTCGAGCGCCGGGCGCCCGGTCACCGCCTCGAATGGAAAATCGGGACGCCAGCCAAGCGTTCCCGAAAACCGCGACAGCAGATTTTCGACGGCCGCCCGCGGCCCGCCCGCGGCGCGGAAATGGTTGACGAGGATAAGGCTGCCGCCCGGTTTCAGCACCCGCTCGAATTCGTTAAGCACCGCCGCCGGATCGGGCACCACGGTCAGCATGTAGCAGGCGACCAGCGCATCGAAACTGGCGTCGTCGAAGCGCAGCGCCCCGGCATCCATCTCCAGGAGCGCCTCGACATGGTCGAGCCGCTCAGCCGCGACGCGCCGGCGCGCCTTGTCGAGCATTTCGGGGCTGAAGTCGATTCCGGTGACGCGGAGATCGGATTTATAGAGCGGCAGCGACAGGCCGGTGCCGACGCCCGCCTCCAGCACCCGGCCGGAAAGCCGGTTGATTCGCGCCGCCGCAGCACGCCGCCCCGGCCCGGTCACGCTGCCGAATACCGCATCGTAGAGCGGCGCATAGCGCCGATAGGCGGCGAGCACATCGGTTTCGTCGACATGGCCGGCCGCCTCAGGCGACGCCGGGATTTCCCTGTTCATGGAACCGTCCCCCTCGCACCGCCGGTCATGATGCGGTTACCGTCGACCGCGCCGGCGTTTGCCCGTCGACGGCGCCGGAATTCCGGTCATCGCCGCGCGCGGCACCGGTGTGATCGATCCAGCCGCCGCCGAGCACCCGCGCGCCCGCCCCCTCGCCGCCATAGAAGACGCAGGCCTGGCCCGGCGCCACGCCGGCTTCGCCGTCGATGAGCTCGACCGCGGTTTCGCCGGCCGAATGATAGAGCACGGCCGGCAGCGGCGGCCGGCTCGAACGCACCTTGGCGTGGATTTCCAAGCCGCCTTCGGCGATGTCCGCAAGCCCGCCATCGCCGAGCCAGTTGACGTCGCGCAACGCCAGCCGGCGGGTCAGAAGCGCCTCGCGCGGGCCGACGATGACGGTCCGGCTTTCCGCATCGAGCCGCACCACGAAGAGCGGCTCGCCGACCGAAAGCCCGAGCCCGCGCCGCTGCCCGATCGTGTAGTGGATGATGCCCGAATGGGCGCCGAGAACGCGGCCGTCCACATGGACGATATCGCCAGGCTCCGCCGCGCCCGGCTTCAGCCGCTCGATGACATCGGTATAGCGGCCGCTCGGAACGAAGCAGATATCCTGGCTGTCCATCTTGTCGGCGACGGGAATGTCGATGTCGTGGGCGATGTCGCGCACTTGCGTCTTGGTCAGCTCGCCGAGCGGAAAGCGCAGGAAGTCGAGCTGCTCCGGCGTCGTCGCGAACAGGAAATAGCTCTGGTCGCGGTCGAGATCGGCGGGACGGAAAAGGCCGCGCCGGTCGCCGACCGGACGGCTGACCACGTAATGGCCGGTGGCGAGCGCATCGGCGCCGAGCGCCTTGGCCGTCTCCAGCAGATCGCCGAACTTCACGGTTTGATTGCAGCTTATGCACGGGATCGGCGTCTCGCCCGAGATGTAGCTCTCCGCGAAGCTGTCGATGACCGCGGTCCGGAACCGCTCCTCATAGTCGAGCACGTAGTGCGGAATGCCGATGCGTTCGGCCACCCGCCGCGCATCGTGGATGTCCTGGCCGGCGCAGCAGGCCCCGGCCCGGTGCGTCGCCGCGCCGTGATCGTAGAGCTGCAGCGTCACGCCGACGACGTCATAGCCCTGCCGCTTGAGGAGGCCGGCGGCGACCGACGAATCGACGCCGCCCGACATCGCGACGACAATTCGGGTGTTCTCCGGGCTCGCGGCAAGATCGAGACTGTTGCGCATAAGCGGGTTTCGAGCACCGAAATTGGGCAAAAAGCCGATCGGCGCCATCTGAAATCATAAATCCGCCGCCGCGCCTTTCCGCGCGCCGACGCGTTCTGCTCACCCCGACTATAGTGAGCGCTTTCGTATCTTCAAGTCGTGCGCGGCGCCGGCAGAACTTGCCAACGCTGCAGATTTTGCCGGGACACGGCTGCCCCGGCCTCCATCGCAGGTGGGGCGCTGTTGTTTAAGTGTATGATTTATAACACTTAAATCTCAGAACGCGATTGGCCCGGCTTTTGCTCCTTGTCGGTCGGTACCGTGAACGGAGTTAAGTACACGTGTCGAGTAGTCAGCCGATTCAACAGGTCCTGTCCGCACCGCGCGACCTTGTTCCGTCCCGCGACAGCGGGCGCCGCGCGAGCGGAACGAGCGATTTCACCGAAATCCTGCGCCGCGATCGCGCCGAGCAGGAAACGACGACCCGCCGCAGCGACACGACCGCGCGCCGCGGCGCCGAGGACCGGACCGAACGGCCGGCACCGGCTGCGAATACCGACGATCCGGCCCATCGACCGACCGAGGCGAACGACCGGACCGATCGGGGCCGGAGCGGGCCGGCCGACGAGAACAACCAGGCTTCACCGTCGCAACCCCGCGACCGCGCCGAACCGGTTTCGCGGCCCGAGGATGCGGAAACGCCGGCGAAGTCCGAAACCACCCGCATCGGCGCGGTCGACGCTGAAACGATAGTGACGACAGGCACTGGAGCCGTTGCGGCTGCAGGCGCTGAAACTCCGGAAACCACAGGCGCGGAAGCCTTGGAAACCTTGGGGCTGAATGCCGGCGAAACCGCCGATGCGGAAACCGCACCGCCGACCGTCGACGGCGAAGCGGTGCTGCCGCGCGCCGCCGAAGCAGAAATCGGCGTCGGGGCGGAAACGGTCGTCGCCGCGATCCCGCCAGCGCCCGCCCCGACCCCGATTCCGACCCAGGGCATGGCGCCCGCCGAAGGCGCGACCATCGTCACCATGCCGACCCCGGAAACCGCCGCCAAACCGGCCGAGGCCGCAAACCCGATACCCGCAAAGGCCCGACCGGCGGCAATAGCCGCCCCGGCTGGCGCGACCGGTGAGGCGAACCGCGCCGCAATCGCCGGTAATGCGGCATCGCCGGGCGGGGCGATCGCGCTTCAGGCATCGCCCGGAAACGCGCGGAAGCCGGCCGTTGACGGCGCCCCCCGCGGCGACGCCGATACCGCCGCCACCGCACGGATCGCCAGGATCGATGCGCCCCAAGCCGATCCCGACGCCGCGGCGCACCGGATTTCGGACCCGGTAAAACCCGTGCAATTGGGGCCGCGGCCCGGCTATGCCCCGGCATTTTCGGAAAATCTTCGCCAAGCAATGGCCGGAACCGCTACTGTCGGCAATACCGGCACTGCCGATCCGATGCTCGACACGACCGCGCTCGGCGCAATGCCGCGCGGCACGCTGACCTTCGGCGATATCCGGCTCAGCCCGATAAACAGCCCGGCCGCGAACCCGTCGCTTTCGGCCCCGGCGATCGCCGCCGAGATCGTTCGTGCCGCCAATAACGGGCGCACGCGGTTCGAAATCCGCCTCGATCCGCCGGAACTCGGCCGCATCGATGTCAAACTCGACATCGCCGATGACGGCCAGGTCCGCACCCATCTGATCGTCGAGAAAAGCGAAACCCTCGACCTGCTGCAGCGCGACGGGCGGTCGCTCGAACGGGCCTTGCAGCAGGCCGGACTGAAATCCGAGGACGGCAGCCTGCAGTTCAGCCTGCGCGACGGCGAGGCCGAGGCCCGGGACCCGTCCGGCGAGAACCTTAACGCCGAGGGCGGCAATGAGGCCGCGGCCGATGATCCGACCGAGTCCGCGCCGGTCGCCGCCGCCGCCCGCAACATGATTGCGTATCAGGGGCTGGACCTCGTCGTCTGATCGGCTCCGGCACGAAATCCCCC
>JANQEG010000083.1 GCA_028278505.1 Rhodobiaceae bacterium | reverse complement strand
AGACCTGTTCAAGCCCAGCTATTAAGCGCCAACAAGACCACTTCTAGTGGTCCAAGCGAAGCGTTACAAACCTCCGCCTCTGGCGGAGGTCAATGATTTTTGGCCTTGGCGGCAGGCAAATAGGTGTGCGGTCGGCCCTAACAATCTGATTTTGCTTTTCGCAGAGGAATCCGCCGGGGAGAGCAGTGCGTTGCCTACACTACACGACACAAACATCATCACCGCGACCTCTCCCTCGTCTCCACCCGGCTTGTCCGGGTGGTCCATTGGCCCGTCAGCTCGCCAACGCAGTGGTGAAAGAACTCAAGCGCTTCTGAGCGCCGAAAGGCCATTGGATTGCCCGCATGAAGCGGGCAATGACGACGGAGGGGGGATCGAATCCATCCCAAAATGCCAAAACCGGAAAATCCCGGCACGACGGAAATACGCTGCTGTGTCGTGTAGTGTGTGCGTTGCCGTCACATCGCCGCCACCAGTTTGAGCAGGCGGGCGATATCCGCCTCGCTCGACAGCCGGTGGTCGCCGTCCTTGACCAGCGTCAGCACCACATCGTCCTCGGCCAGGCGGCTGACCAGGTCGACGGCGTGCTGCCAGGGCACGTCCGGGTCGGCGACGCCCTGGAGGATATGGACCGGGCAGCCGGTGGCGATCGGCCGGTCGCCGAACAGATGCCGGCGGCCTTCCTCGATCAGCGCCCTGGTGATGATGTAGGGTTCGTCCGCATAGTCCGACGGCTCGGCAAGGAAGCCGTTTTGCTCGATTTCGCGGCGGGCCGTGTCGTCGAATTTCGCCCACATCAGCGATTCAGTCATGTCGACCGCCGGCGCCAGCAGCACCAGGCCGCGAATCCGGCTTTCGCCCGCAGCGCGGAGGGCCTCGGTCAGAAGCAGCGCCAGCCAGCCGCCCATCGACGAGCCGATGACGATCTGATCGCCGGTCGTGAGGCGATCGAACACGGCGCGCGATTCCTCAAGCCAGCGGCCGATGGTGCCGTCGGCGAACCTGCCGCTGGAGCTTCCGTGTCCGGAATAGTCGAAGCGGGTAAAGGCGCGGCCGCATTCACCGGCGAAGCGGCTGAGGGCCTCGGCCTTGGTGCCTGTCATGTCCGACATGAAGCCGCCCATCCAAAAAAGGCCGGGCGCGGTCCCCTTCTGCTGCAGGACCGCGATGCGGCGCCGGTCATCGTCGGCGCCGACATCGAGGAATTGCGGTTGCAGCGCGCGCGTCATAGGGTCGCCTCCGTTTGTTGCGGCAGGACCGGCAGTGGCGCCGGAGGGCAAATCGTGACCGTTGATCCCACACTTTCGCGCGCCGAAAAAGACTTGGGCGACCCGCCGACCGTCCTGCAGGTCGTGCCGCGTCTCGACGCCGGCGGCGCCGAGCGGATCGTGGTCGAGCTTGCGGCCGCGCTCGCCGCGGCCGGCGGGCGGGCGCTGGTTGCCGGCGAAGCCGGGCGGCTCGTCGACGAGCTGAAGGCGCGCGGCGGCATCTGGATACCGCTGAAGGCGGCCAGCAAGAATCCGGTGACGATTCTCGCCCATGGAAAGCGGCTGGCGCGGATCATCACCGCCGAGGGCGTCGACGTGATCCATGCCCACAGCCGGGCGCCGGCGTGGTCGGCGTTTTTAGCGGCACGGCGCACGAAAACCCCCTTCGTCACCAGCTTTCACGGCGCCTACAAGCAGCAGAACCGGCTGAAGGCCTTCTACAATTCCGTAATGGCGAAGGGCGACGCGGTCATCGCCAATTCCCGCTTCACGGCGAGCGTGATCGGCGAACGCTTTCCGGCAGCGCGGGACCGGATCGTCGTCATCCCCGGCGGCATCGACGAAAAACGGTTCGATCCGGCGGCGATCGACGACACCCGCATACATAAGCTGCGCGAGGCCTGGGGAATTGCGCCTGAAGCCCGTGTCGTGCTGGTGCCGGCGCGGCTCTCCCCGGTCAAGGGCCAGCTTGTGGCGATCGCGGCGGCGCGGGACCTCGCCGATATCGACGATCTTGTCATCATTCTGGCCGGCGACGACCAGACCCGGCGCGGCTATGCCGCCGAGCTCAAGCGCGAGATCGCCGCTGCCGGACTTGAGAGCCGTGTCCGCCTTGTCGGCCATTGCGACGATATCCCGGCGGCCTTGCGCCTTGCCGATGTCGCGGTGGTGCCGTCGCTGGTGCCCGAAACCTTCGGGCTCGCCGCGGTCGAGGCCGAGGCCGCCGGTTGTCCCGTTATTGTCAGCGATGTCGGCGCTTTTCCCGAGACGGTACTGGCGCCGCCGGAGGTCGCTAATGCCGAACGCACCGGCTGGCGGGTGCCGCCGGGCGATGGAGAAGCGCTCGCCGCCGCCATCCGCGAAGCCCTCGGGCTGGCGCCGCAAGCTCGCGCGGCGCTGATCGAGCGGGCTCGGGCGCATGTGCTGCCGCGCTATTCGATTGCGGCGATGACGGCGGCAACGCTCGAGCTTTATGCGCGGCTCGGGCGTGGCAAATAAGCTTCAAATCCGCCGCCCGCACCCCCATCTGAAAATAAACGGCCGCCGCGCGGCCGCTGCCGTTGTCCTGACCGGGAATACGGCCGTGCGCGGCGATGCCGTGACAAGGAAAACGCGCATGGAACCCTCGATATTTCTGGCAAAGCTGCTCGGGCCGAGCTTCATCGTCATGGGTCTTTCCGTCCTCATCGATCCGGTGAAGACGCAGAGGATGGGCCGCGAATTCCTGGAGAGCGCCGCACTGATCTACCTCTCCGGCATACTCGCGCTCACGGCCGGGCTGGCGATCGTGCTCACCCACAATATCTGGGTCGCCGACTGGCCGGTGATCATCACCATCTTCGGCTGGCTGGCGATCCTCGCCGGCATTACCCGCATCACCTCTTTCGGCCTGGTCCGGAAGCTTGGCGGCCGCATGTTGGAAAGGACACGCTATTTCGCCGCGCCCGGCGCCGGGATGGTGCTGCTCGGGCTGATCCTGGCCTATTTCGGCTATTTTGCCTGAGCCGGAACCGCGACCAAGAGCCTTTCATGGCTTGGTTGAATCAATTCTGTTTCTCGATTGGCGTGGCGGCCCGCCGGTGAGACGCTCGCCGCGCGATGTGGGGCATCGGGCAAGAGCGGATCGACGGCGGATGCCCGCCAATCGGAAACCCGAAGGGACGGGCGCTTTTGCGCCAATTCCGGCGCCGCGGCGCTTGACCATACGCCCGGTATGGCCTGCGCGACGCGGCTTGACCTTGGCGCAAAATCGCTCCGTCAGAATGGTTCAAGCAAACCATGAAAGGCTCTAATGCACCTTGCGGTATCGGGTGGATTTCTGTACTTCCGATTTCCGCAATCCGCTTGCGACGCGGCCGTTGATCGAACACCCCGAAAGACCGGATCCACAGAATGCCCGAATATGCTTACGATGTCGTCGGCATCGGCAATGCGATCGTCGATGTGATCGCCCGCACCGAAGACGCCTTTCTGGTCGCCGAAAGGCTCGCCAAAGGATCGATGCACCTGATCGACGGCGATGCGGCCGACCGGCTCTACGGCCTGATGGGCGCCTCGGTCGAGGTCTCCGGCGGTTCGGCGGCGAACACCATTGCCGGGCTCGCCTCGTTCGGTGCCGCGACCGGATTTGTCGGCAAGGTCGCCGACGACGAACTCGGCGAGATTTTCGCCCATGACATCCGTGCGCTCGGCGTCGCCTATCAGACGCCGCCGCTCAATGCCGGCGCCGCGACCGCGCGCAGCCTCATCCTGGTGACGCCCGACGGCGAGCGCACCATGAACACCTATCTCGGCGCCTGCCAGGACCTGACGGCCGAAGACATCGACGCCGATTTCGTCGCCGCCGCCAAGATCGTCTATCTGGAAGGCTATCTCTGGGATCCGCCGGCGGCCAAGGCAGCGTTCCGCCGCGCCGCCGATATCGCCCATGGCAATGGCGCGACCGTGGCGCTGACGCTGTCCGACCAGTTCTGCGTCGACCGCTTTCGCGACGAGTTCCTCGGCCTGATGCGCGACGGAACGGTCGACATCCTGTTCGCCAACGAATCGGAAATGCACGCGCTCTACCAGACCGCCGATCTGGCAACCGCGATGAACGCGCTTGCCAAGGACGTGCCGCTCGCCGCCGTCACCCGCAGCGAGAAGGGATCAGTGGTCATCAAAGGCAATTCGCGCCACGAGGTGGCGGTGGCGCCGGTCGAGGAACTGGTCGACACCACCGGCGCCGGCGATCTCTACGCCGCCGGATTCCTGTTCGGTTATGTGCGCGGGCTGACACTGCCCACCTGCGCCGAACTCGGCGGCCTCGCCGCCGGCGAGGTGATCGGCCATATGGGCGCCCGGCCGCAGGTGTCGCTGAAGGAGCTTGGCCGCCAGAACGGTTTTCCGGTATGACGAGACCGGCCGCCGGCCCCTGAAAACGTCTGTTGCGGAGTTCCATCAGGCGGCGTTAGAGCTTCCGCATCGTCATTGCGAGGCGCCGACAGGCGCCGCGGCAATCCAGCGCTGAGCTCGACGCCCTGGATCGCCTCCCCCGGCTTCCGCCGGGGTTGGGATGACGGTTTTTTCGATGCCGTCTCCCTCCGCTTCAGCGTCACCGGCCTGATCCCTCCTTCGTCACCACCCGGTTTATCCGGGTGGTCCATTGGCTTGTCGACTTGATCAAAGTGTTTGTGAAGATATTCAGGCGCTTCCGGGTGCAGATAGGCCAATGGACGCCCGCTTTCGCGGGCGAAGTGGATAGGGACGGTTTGCCGGCCATCACGAATTCCGGCGGTTATCGAACCCCCACCCAACCTCAGCCAACGCTTTGTCGCTCCGCGCCAAAGCGAAGCGTCGGTATCCCTCCCCGCAAGGGGGAGGGAAGGCTTTGCGGATCGCGCCGAAAGCCCTCTCTCCAGAGGGGAGAGCGAAAGGCCCATCGTCACCTGATAGGCGATTCCCCTGCCCACAAGAGGGAGGGGAGTTGCGACCGCTTTCGCCAAATGTGATCGGCGTTTGGCGCCTCGAAAGCGCTGCTCAAATCCCCTCCGCGCAAGCCGCGCCGAGCCGGGCGAGGAAGGCCTGGCAGCGGGCGAGCTGATCGCGGGTGACGAATTCATCGGGCGCGTGCGCCTGGTTGATCGAGCCCGGCCCGCAGACGACGGTCGGAATGCCGGCAGCCTGGAAATGGCCGGCCTCGGTACCGAACGGCACGGCAAACGTGCGGTTGGCCTTGGCGAAACGCAGCGCCAGGCGCTCGGCGAGCGAGCCCGGTTCCGGTGCAAGCCCCGGCACCCGGTCGCGGTGCTCGGTCACGATTGTCGCCTCAGGATAAGTCGATGTCAGTTTCGGCATCACCTCGTTTTGCGCGAACCGATCGATCCGTGCCGGAATCTCGGCTTCGTCGATGTCCGGCAGGCCGCGGAACTCCCAGTGCAGGCGGCAATGGCGCGGCACGATGTTGAGCTGGGTGCCGCCGGTAATCGTGCCGACATGAACCGTCGTGAACGGCGGATCGAAGCGGCCGCTGGGGTCGCCGCGTTCACGCATGTCGGCGGCCGCCCGCTCGATCTCGGCGACGATCTCGGCCGCCGCCAGGATGGCGTTGGCGCCCAGCTCCGGCTTGCTGGAATGGGCTTCGTGGCCGGTCACCTCGGTGATGAAGCCGTTGATGCTCTTATGGGAATCGACGACCGTCATTTCCGTCGGCTCGCCGACGAAAATGGCGAGCGGCCTCGGCAGGTCGGCGCCGAGCCGGCCGATCGTCGGCAATATGCCGAGGCAGCCGATCTCCTCGTCATAAGAAAGCACGACGTGGATCGGGGTCGCCAAATTGAGCGCGGCGAAGCGCGGCACCATCGACAGGACACAGGCTGAAAAGCCCTTCATGTCGGTGGTGCCGCGGCCGTAGAGGCGGTCGTCGCGCGCCGTCAGCGTGAACGGGTCGCTGGTCCAGGGCTGGTCGACGACGGGCACCACGTCGGTATGGCCGGACAGGCACAGGCCAGGCCGGTCGCGCGGGCCGATGGTGGCAAATAGCGCCGCCTTGTCCCCGGCGGGATTCGGGAGAAGCACGCTATCGATGCCGAATTGCCCGAGATAGCCGCGGACCCAGTCGATCAGCGGCAAATTGCTGCGGTCGCTGACGGTCTCGAAGGCGACGAGGCGTTCGAGCAGGGCAACCGCATCGTCGGTCGTGGGGTCTGTGGTCGGCATGGAGGTGATCGGTCCTGGCGCAAAATCGGGCGGCCAATATGGTCACGGCCGAGGCGGCGGCGTCAACGGCATGATCTGATTCGCTTACGAAAACGTAATTTGACAAAGCCAGGATAGAAGCGCATGGATTCTCTACATTTCGCAGATCGGGCCGTCGCTGCGGCGTGCCCGCATTTGGTGTGGCCGGCTTCACGGATGGATATAATCGCGGCTCATTTCCGAACGGATTTCACCGGCGCCGGACCGGGACAGGGTCGGCGGCGATGAAACCGCTCGACAAGGGGGTCCTCGACACCGGCTCGACAAAACGGCGGCGCAGCCGCTGGCTGCTCATCCCCAAGACGCTGCTGCCCGTCGCCGTGATCGCCGCGGCCGCCTACGGCGCCGACTATTTCATCAGCACCAAGCCGGAAGTGCCGACCCGGCCGGCGCGCGAGCAGGTCTACGTAATCGAGACGATTTCGGCGGCACGCGCCGATATCCGCCCCAAGATCACCGTCTACGGCGAAATCGTCGCCAGCCGCACGGTCGATCTCCGGGCGCTCGTCGGCGGCGAGATCGTGTCCGTCAACCCCAAGCTGAAATCCGGCGCCGTCGTCGAGGCCGGCGAAGTGCTCGTCGAAATCGACCGGTTCGCCTATGAGGGTGCGGTTACCGAGGCGCGCGCCAATCTCAGCGAAGCCCGCGCCAAAGTGGTCGAGAGCGAGGGCCGTATCGCGCTGGAGCAGGGCTCGCTCAGCCGTGCCCGCGAGCAGCTCGACCTCGCCGAACGCGATCTGGAGCGGGCCGAAAAACTCAAATCGACCGGGGCGATCGCCGCCAAGAGCCTGGATGACCGGCGCCTGCTCGTCAGCCAGCGCCGCCAGGCCGTCGACCAGCACGTCAACACGCTGGCCATCGAGCAGTCCCGGCTCGAACAGCAATTGACCGCGATCGAACGGCTCGAATGGCGGTTCGCCCAGGCCGAACGCAATCTTCGCGACACCACGCTCAAGGCGCCGTTCCGCGCCGTCATCAGAACCACCAATGCGGAGATCGGCCGCCTTGCAAACGTCAACGACGTGGTTGCAAGCCTCTACGACGCCGACAAGATCGAAGCCCGTTTCTCGCTGTCCGACAAACAGTTCGGCCGCATCATCGCGGATGCGGACGGCGTCGCCGGGCGAACCGTCGAGGTCCGCTGGTATCTCGGCGACGCCGTCGAGCGCTATCAGGGGGAAATCGACCGCTCCGGCGCCGATGTGGTCTCGAGCCGCGGCGGCATCGATCTTTTCGCGCGGCTTGCGCGCTCCCCTGGACAGCCGGCGCTGCGGCCCGGCACCTTCGTCGAAGTGGTGCTCGACGACCGCGCCTATGACGGCGCCATCGCGCTGCCGGAAACCGCCGTCTATGGCGGCGATCACGTCTTCGTCGTCGTCGATGACCGGCTGCAGCGCCGCGACATCGAACTGCTCGCCTATGACGGCGACACAGTGCTGATCGACGGCGACATCGCCGACGGCGCCGCGGTGCTGGTGACCCGGATCGCCGAAATCGGCGAGGGCCTCAAAGTGCGCACGCCCGAGCCGGTGTCGCGGCAGAGCCCCGCCGCCGAGCAGAGCGCCAAGGTCGAGAGCGCGACCACGACGCCCGGAGCGCAGCCGTGATTCACCCCACCGATCGTCATTCGGGCGGTGCCATCGGCTTTTTCGTGCGCCACCCCAACGCCGCCAATCTGCTGATGGGGCTGATGATCCTTGCCGGCGTTATCGGCATTATGCGGCTCAACGCGCAGATCTTCCCGACGGTTGAGGTCAAGCGCATCACCATTGCGATCGCCTGGCCCGGGGCCAGCGCCGAGGACGTCGAGGCCAACATCCTGACCGTGGTCGAGCCGGAGGTGCGGTTCATCGACGGGGTCGACGAATTGCAGTCGTTTGCCCGCGAGGGATCGGCGACGCTGCTCTTGACCTTTGCCCCCGAAACCAACATGCAGACCGCGCTGTCGGACGTGGAATCGGCAGTCGCCGGGGTCACCAATCTGCCGAAGGAATCGGAGACGCCGCGGATCACGCTGTCGCAATTCTACGATTCGGTCGCCAAATTCGCCCTGCGCGGGCCGTTCTCGGAGACGGCGTTGAAGGCATTCGCCAAACGCTTTCGAGACGATTTGATTGATCGCGGCATCGATCGGGTGACGTTTGAGGGCATCCGCGACGAAGAAATCGTCATCACCGTTCCCGAGCGCGAATTGCGGCGGCTCGACCTGACGCTGTCTGAGATCGCCGACCGCGTCGCCGGGAACACCCGCGACGTCCCTTCGGGCAATATCGAAGGCACCATCGAAAAGCAGATCCGGGCACTGTCGCCGGCCGGTCAGTCGTCGTCGAATTTCGGCCAGATCGAGGTCAAGGCGCTGACCAGCGGCGAGACCGTCAAGTTGCGCGACATCTCCACCATCCGCCGCGATTTCGACGAGACGGCGCCGCGCGGTTTCGCCGATGGCGAGCGGGCGATCGAACTGACCATCTGGCGGACACCGGCCCAGGACACGCTGGAGACCAACGCCATCCTCGACGGCTTCCTTGCCGATATCGAGCCGACGCTGCCGCCGACGCTGGAGATCGTCAAATACGAGGTGCGCGCCGACCGGCTGAGCGAGCGCATCATGCTGCTCGTCAAGAACGGCGCCACCGGGCTCGTCATCGTGATCACTGTGCTGTTCATCTTCCTCAACGGCCGCATCGCCTTCTGGGTCGCCCTCGGCATACCGGTGGCGATGATGGCGACGCTCGGCGTCATGTGGGCGATGGACCAGACCATCAACATGATCTCGCTGTTCGGCCTGATCATGACGCTCGGCATCATCGTCGACGATGCCATCGTCGTCGGCGAACACACCGATACCCGCTATCGGCTCGGCGATTCGCCGCTGCTTGCGGCGGAGAACGGCGCCGGGCGGATGATCTTCCCGGTGATTGCCGCCTCGGCGACGACAATGGCCGCCTTCCTGCCGATCCTGCTCATCAGCGACGTCATCGGCCAGATCATGGGGGCGCTGCCGCTGGTGGTGGTGGCGGTGCTGGCGGCCAGCATCGTCGAGTGCTTCTTCGTGCTGCCGGCGCATCTGCGCCACGGCCTGCCGAAAGTGCGGCCCGAGCCATGGCGGTTCCGGCGCCTGTTCGATGCCGGCTTCGACTGGTTCCGCTCCGGACCTTTCACCTGGCTGGTGCGGCTGTCGTTTGCCTGGCGCTACTCCACCCTGGCGATCGGCGTCGGCATTCTTATTCTCGCCGCCGGCTTTTTGATGGGCGGCCGGGTCGGCTTCGTCTTCTTCCCCTCGCCGGAGCCGGAAAATCTCCGTGCCGAGGTGGAATTCAACGCCGGTATCCGCGAGGAACAGGCGATCGCGGCGCTGCGCCGAATCGGCCAGTCGCTGCGCGAGACCGAACAGCAACTCGGCAAGGGCGAGGAGAAGCTGGTGGTCGCGGCGTTCGCCACGCTCGGCAAATCGGGCCGGGTGCGCAGCGACAACATCGCCGGCATCGACGTCCAGCTCACCGCCTCGGAGGTACGGACGATCCGCACCCCGAAGATCGTCAAGGCCTGGCACAAATCGCTGCCGGCGATCGCCGGCGTAAAACGAATCGCGGTGTCGGCGCGGCGCGGCGGGCCGCCCGGCCGCGACATCGACATCCGGCTCGCCAATGCGGCGCCGGCCGAGTTGAAGGCGGCCGCGCTCGACGTGGCCGAGCTCTTGTCCGGCTTTCCGGGCGTCAGCGGCGTCTATGACGACATGCCTTACGGCAAGCCGGAACTGGTGATGGAGCTGACCTCGCGCGGCGCCACCCTCGGCTTCACGCTCGAATCGGTCGCCGGACAGATCCGCGACACCTTCGAAGGCGCGATCGCGCGTCGCATCGCCGAAGCCGACGAAGAGGTCACCATCCGCGTCGAAGCCGGCTCGGACCGTATCGGCGCCGCGCAATTGCGCGATCTCACGCTGAAGAGTTCGACCGGCGAGTTCGTGCCGCTGTCCGAAATCGTCCGCCTGACCGAGCGCCAGGGCTTTTCCCTGATCCAGCGCCGCGACGGCAAGACCACGGTGAGCGTTTTGGCCGACGTCGATTCCAAGGTGACGTCGAACCAGGAGATCCTGGCCAAGCTGCAGGAGGGCTCGCTTGCCCGGATCACCGACCGCTACGGCATCGACTACACCTTTTCCGGCCGCGAGGAGGAGCGCAAGAAGGCGTTCGCCGATCTGCGCTTCGGCGCGGTGATCGCGCTCACCGTCATCTACATCATCATGGCCTGGGTGTTCGGCAGCTATGCGCGGCCGTTCACGGTCATCCTGATCATTCCGTTCGGCATTATCGGCGCGATCTTCGGCCATTACCTGTTCGACATGAAGCTGACCATCCTGTCGATGATCAGCCTGCTCGGGCTCGCCGGTATCCTGGTCAATGATTCCATCATCCTGGTCAGCCGGCTCGACGAACGCCTCGACAATGGCGACAGCATCGAGGAGGCCGCCGTCGGCGCCAGCCGCGACCGGCTGCGGGCGGTGCTGCTCACTTCGCTGACGACGATCGGCGGGCTCTTGCCGATGCTGTTCGAACAGAGCCTGCAGGCGCAGTTCCTGATCCCGATGGTGGTCACCATCGTCTTCGGCCTGGCGGCGACGACGCTGATCGTGCTCTTCCTGGTGCCGGCGCTGGTCGGCATCGGCAACGATATCGGCCGCAGCTTCCGCCTGCTCTACGGCCGCGCCGACATCGCCACCGAATCGCCGGCCGAATAATTCGATCAGGCAAAGGCGTCCGGCGCGAACCGGTATTCGGCGCTGCAGAACTCGCAGGTGACGACGATCTCGTCGTCGACCGACATGTCGCGGCGCTCCTCGTCGCTGAACCGTTCCAGCATGGTGCGGATGCGGTCCTCGGTGCAGCTGCAGCGCGCCGCCAGCCCGCGCGGCTGGAACACGCGGACGCCGCGCTCGTGGAACAGCCGGAACAGGAGATCGTCGGCCGAAATCTCCGGGTCGATGAGTTCGTGATCCTCGATGGTGGCAATGAGCGAGCGCGCCTCCGTCCAGGCATCGTCGTCATCGGGTGCTGCCAGCGGGTCCGCGCCTTCGGGCGCATCGCCGCCGGGCAGGTCGCGATGGGGCATGCGGTCGGACGCCGCCGGCAGGAACTGGGCGATCAGGCCGCCGGCGCGCCAGGCGTGTCCGCGGCCCATCACCTCGGCGACCGCCAGCCGGACGACGGTCGGGATCTGCTCCGACTGATCGAAATAGCGGTGCGCGGCCTCCTCCAGGCTGTCGCCGTTGAGCGTCACCACGCCCTGGTAGCGGTTGCGGCTGCCGCCCTGATCGATGGTCATGGCGAGATGGCCGGTGCCGAGCAGTTCGCCGGGACGGGCGTCATTGTCGAGTGCCGTTTCGTCATAGCGGGCATAGGCGCGCAGGGCATCGGGCGAGGAATAGTCGACCACGATCATCGACACCGGGCCGTCGCTCTGGGTCTGCAGGATGAAGCGGCCGTCGACCTTGAGCGCGGTGCCGAGCAGCGCCGTCAGCGCGATCGCTTCGCCGAGCAGGCGGGCGACCGGGACCGGATAGGCGTGACGCGAAAGGATGGTATCGACGGCGGCGCCGAGGCGGACGACGCGGCCGCGCACATCGAGCGCCTCGACCGCGAACGGCCGCACCATGTCGTCGCCTTCAATGCTCATGCCCGATCGGCCAGGCACCAGGCGAGAATGCCCTTTTGCGCGTGCAGGCGGTTCTCCGCCTCGTCGAACACCACCGATTGCGGGCCGTCGATCACCGCCGCCGTCACCTCCTCGCCGCGATGGGCGGGCAGGCAGTGCATGAAGATGGCGTCGGGCGCAGCCGCCGCCATCAGCCGTTCGTCGACCCGGTAGGGGTGCAGGAGATTGTGGCGCCGCTCGCCGTCATTGTCGCCCATCGACACCCAGGCGTCGGTAACGACGCAGTCGACGCCGTCGACGGCCGCATAGGCGTCGTTCGTCACCTCGATGGCGGCGCCCGCCCGGCGGATGGTCTCGACCAGTTGCGGGTCGGGCGACAGTTCCGGCGGTGTCGCGATGCGCAAGGAAAAGCCGAAGCGCTCGGCGGCGTGCATCCACGACGTCAGCACATTGTTGGAATCGCCGGTCCAGGCGATCGTGCGGCCGGCAATGTCGCCCTTGCGTTCCTCGAACGTCATGACATCGGCCATCACCTGACAGGGATGGGAGAGCCGGGTCAGGCCGTTGATCACCGGCACGGTGGCGTGTTCGGCAAGCTGCAGCAGCATGTCGTGATCGAGGGTGCGGATGACGATGGCGTCGATATAGCGCGACAGCACGCGGGCGGTGTCGGCGATCGTCTCACCGCGGCCGAGCTGCATCTCGGCACCGGTCAGCATGATCGATTCACCGCCGAGGTCGCGCATGGCGACATCGAAGGAGACCCGCGTGCGGGTCGAGGGCTGCTCGAAGATGAGCGCCAGCGTCATGCCGGCCAGCGGTCCCTTGCGGCCGCGCGCCGCCGCGCGTTCCGTCTTCATGCTCAGACTGTCGGCGATGATGGCGCGCAGATCGGCGGAATCGACTTCGGAAAGGTCGAGGAAATGGTGTCCGTTTGGTCCGGTCATCGGCCCGCCTCGCTGACTTTTGCCTCCATCGCGCCCTCGATTGCAGCGGCCGCGGCCTCGATCCGGCGCACGGCCTCGTCGGCTTCGTCGTCATCGATGATCAGCGGCGGCAGCAGCCGGACAACGTTGTCGCCGGCGCCGACCGAAAGCAGGCGCTGATCGCGCAGCGCCGCCACCATTTCGGCTGCGGGCACGCGGCATTTCAGGCCGATCATCAGGCCTTCGCCGCGAATGACCTCGATAATCGCGGGATGGGCGTCGGCGACCGCAGCCAGCCGCTGCTTGAGGTGCAAGCCGGTGCGGCGCACCCGCCCCAGAAAGCCCGGCGCGAGCACAACATCGAGCACCGCATTGCCGATCGCGGCGGCAAGCGGGTTGCCGCCGAAGGTTGAGCCGTGGGTGCCCGGCGTCATGCCCTTGGCCGCGTCTTCGCTCGCCAGGCAGGCACCGATCGGGAAACCGCCGCCAAGCCCTTTGGCGATCGCCACGATATCGGGAACGATGCCGGCGCCCTCATGGGCGAGAAGGCGGCCGGTGCGGCCGATCCCGGTCTGAACTTCGTCAAGCAGCAGCAGCAGGCCGTTGTCGTCGCAGACCTGCCGCAGCGTTTTCAGGAAATTGGGCGCGAACGGGCGGATGCCGCCCTCGCCCTGCACCGGTTCGACGAGGATCGCTGCGGTTTCCGGGCCGATGGCGGCATTGAGCGCCTCGACATCGCCGAACGGAACCTGATCGAAACCGGGCGCGGCAGGGCCGAAGCCTTCCAGATATTTGTCCTGGCCGCCGGCGGCGATCGTCGCCAGCGTGCGGCCGTGGAAGGCGCCCTCGAAGGTGATCACCCGAAAGCGCTCAGGCCGCCTTTCGACGAAATGCCAGCGGCGGGCGGTCTTGATCGCGCATTCGACCGCCTCGGCGCCGGAATTGCAGAAGAACACACGGTCGGCGAAGGTCGCCGCGGTCAGCCTTTCCGCAAGACGCTCCTGTTCCGGCACCGTGTAAAGGTTGGAGACGTGCCACAGCCGCGCCGCCTGGGCGTTCAGGGCCTCGACCAGGCGCGGATGGCAATGGCCGAGCGAATTAACGGCGACGCCGGCGGCGAAATCCAGATAGGCGGTGCCGTCCTCGGCATAGAGCCAGGCGCCTTCACCGCGCGCAAAAGCCAGCGGAGCGCGGGCATATGTGGCGTAGAGCGCGGTCACGCGACAAACCTCCGGGCGGTCGAAACCGCCCCCCTAAAAACCAAAACGTGCCGCCCGGGCGGCGGCACGTATCATGCTCGGCGAATAATGCCTGCGCGGCCCGGCCATTGTCAACGCAGGCGCAACCGCGTTTCCGACAGCCGCGATGATTGCGCCTTATACCAACCGTCGTGGGATTTGAGCCCATCAGATGAGTCAAACTCCACGACGGTTGGTATTATCCACTGCGGCCATAATTTGGGGAAAAGTGCGCCGATAGCGCCGACGGCGCGACGGCAACGCTTGCCACCGAGTCACCCCATATTGTACCGTTCTGATCAGCGGGCACGAAATCTCGTGTTCCGGCGTGATTAACAGGTCGCGTTCCCGACATTCCAAGATTCCTGGCGTCGTATCTCCGGCGAACGGCGAGGGATTCCGGATTCGGGAACGGCGCTTGGCGGCGACCCAAAATTTTTTTGAGGAGGACCTATGCAGTGGACCGAAGACCGCGTCGAACGTCTGAAACAGCTTTGGGCGGAGGGGCTTAGCGCGAGTCGGATCGCCGCCGAACTGGGCGGGATCACGCGCAATGCGGTGATCGGCAAGGTGCACCGCCTCGGTCTTTCGGGGCGGGTGAAGTCGTCAAGCGGCGGCCAGCCGCGGCCGCGGCGGCCGCGCGCCGAACGGCCGCAGCGGTCCTCGACGCCGGCGACCGCCGGCAATACGGCACTGAAGATCGATCCGAAGGAGCGCCCGCGCCCGGTCGCCGAACCGGTGCCGCTGGAGGAACTCGTCATTCCGATCTCGGAGCGGGCGACGATCCTCTCCCTGACCGAGACGACCTGCAAATGGCCGATCGGCGATCCCGGCCATCCCGATTTCCATTTCTGCGGCCGCAAGGCGGATACCGGCATTCCCTATTGCGCCCATCATGCGCGCATCGCCTATCAGCCGGCCTCCGACCGCCGGCGCGAGCGCCGCGCCGCCGGCCGATAGCGTTTTTCGATTTCCTGATTGGGCGCTCCGGCCGTCAGGCGTCGGTCGGCCTTTGGGCTGCGGCGTCGCGAAAACGCTGCGGCGAAACACCCTTGCCGCGCCGGAAGGCGCGGCCGAAGGCGCTTTGGTCCGAATAGCCGAGATCGAAGGCGATATCGGCGATCGACCGGTCGGAGCGCATCAGCGCATGGCAGGCCATGCGCAGGCGGCACGCCTCGAGCAGGCGCGAGAACGACGTGCCCTCGTCGACCAGGCGACGGTGCAGCGTCCGCTTGGAAAAGCCGATGGCGCGGGCGATCGACGCCTGATCGGTCGGTTGCGTCCCGAGGCTTCTGAGGATGGCGGTCTCGACCCGGGCGCCGGCCGGCATCTGCCGCAACTGGTCGCGCAGGCAGGCGGCGAGCTGCTGCTGCGCGGCGCGGTGTCGATCACTTTCGGCGGTCGGCATCGGCCGGTCGAGCAGGCTTGCTGGAAAGCCGATCGCATTCGTCAACTGGCCGAACACGCAGTCGCAGCCGGCGGAGTCGCGGATTTCCTGCTCGGCCCGCGCGGCGTCGTGCTCAAACGCGATCATCGTCGGCCTGAACCCGGCACCGGCACAGCGCCGGATCAGGTGATGGAAGATCGACATGGTGAATTCCGCGTCCTGGCGCCGCGGCCAGATATCGGGATCGAGGATGCGGTAGCTCAGCACCGCTTCACTGCCTTCGACGCTCAGCCTGATCTCCGAGGCGCTCTGGATAAGCTGGGTGAAATCGGAAAACGTCTTGAGCGCGACGCCCAGCGTCGGCGCCGCCAGGATGGCGCGGCCGATATCGCCGAGGCAGGCCATGTCGAAATCGGCGCCGGTCGACCAGCCGAGATCGGCATTGCCGGTGCGGTCGGCGCCCTCTTCATAGACCCGGACGAACCCGGTCAGCGGGATCTCCGTTTCCGGCAGCAGCAGCGCTTCGTCGGAAATGCCGCAATCCTGGGCAAGCGCCGAACAATCGATGCCGCGCCGCCAGAGATGGCGGTCGAGCGACGCCAAAGCGCCGGATATGATCGTCGGCTGCGTGCCCATTCCCCCCGGAGCCTTTCCCGACGACGGCGGATTCGGCAAGAAATGTCTAGCGCCGCGCGCGGGATAGATGTGTTATGGTGCGACGTGACGCCGCACCGATCATTTTCGGTGAAAGTCGAGCCGTGGTCAACGACGGCCGTCGCGGCGTCCGATGGGGGAGGACATGAGCACTCATCGGTGCGATATCGCCATCGCCGGCGGCGGGCCGGCCGGTGCCTTTGCGGCGATCCTGCTGGCGCGTGCCGGGTACGACACGACCCTCATCGATTCCGGCACATCGCCGGACCGCATCGAAGGGCTGTCGCCGCGGGTGGTGGACACGTTCCGCCGCTCCGATCTCGATCCGGCCGTACTGGCGATCGGGCCGCGGCTGCCGCGGCGCTCGTTGTGGAGCGGCAAGACCGACAGCGGCAATGGCGAGCATATCGTCTCGCGCCGCCGGTTCGACCAGGCGCTGCGCGACGCCGCCGCCGATGCCGGCGCCGGGCTCATCACCACCCGCGCGGAGCGGCTGACGGCGGCGGCAAAAGGCGCGTCGGTGCGGCTTGCCGACGGCAGTACGATCGAGGCGCGGCTGGTGATCGAGGCGCGCGGCCGGCGCGCGCCGATGGCGGCCGGCCGGCTGCGCGGGCCGGCGACGATCGCGCTTTCCGGCTTCACGACGACAACGCCCGGCGCCACCCCCGCCACCGCCGTCATTCCGGTTCCGGAGGGCTGGATCTGGTGTGTCGACGACGGTGATGGCAAGCGCTGGCTTCAGCTCAGCGCCGACGCCGACGCGATCACCGACGCCGGGTCGGCCGACGCGCTGTGCCGGCGCATGCTCGACGATGACACGGTCATCGCCGCGATCGGCCCGACCGAAACCGACTTTTCACCGGCGCTCCACCGCGGCACCGACAGCGTGCTCGTCGCCCCGGAATTCGATCCGAAGCTGCCGCGGATCGGCGACGCCGCGGTCGCGCTCGATCCGCTGTCCGGCCACGGCATGTTCTTCGCCGTCTCCTCGGCGCTCGCCATGGTGCCGATCGCCGATGCGCTTCTCAACGGCGACGCCGAGACGATTGACTATGCGCGTCGCTTCTATGCCGACCGGATCGTCGGGACGTTCTACCGCCAGGTCCGCGTCGGCCGCGATTTCTATCGTCTCGAAGAGCGCTATGCGGAGGAGCCGTTCTGGGCCAAGCGCCGGGATTTCCCCGACGACATGCCGGCCTATGGCGTGGTGACCGAACCGCAAGTGTCTATTGCGGTCGTCGTCGAGGACAACCGGCTGGTCGAGCGCGAAATTCTGGTAACGCCCGACCATCCGGGCGGCGTCGCCCGCGTTGCCGGTGTCCCGATCGTCGCGGCGCTGCGCGAGTTGGCGGCGGCCGAGACGCCGATCCAGGAGTCCGATCCGCCGCTGATCAGCGGCGCCGATCGCGCCCAGACCGCCGCGGTCATCGCCTGGCTCGCCGAACGCGGGCTCGCCGGGGGCGCGGATGTAAGACCTATCGAGGGAGGACGGAAGGTATGAGGATACCGACCATGATGGCCGCCGCGGCGCTTGCCGTATCGGCGTTCATTGCACCGGCGAGCGCCGAGGACGGCGGCGCCGAACTGCTGGTCCGCCTGTGCGGCGATTGCCATTCGGGCAAGGCCGACAGTCTCAGCCGCATCGACGGGCAGCGCAAGACGCCGGAAGGCTGGCTGATGACCATCGTCCGCATGCGGCTCTTCCACAATGTCGATGTCACCACCGACGAACAGCAGAAGCTGGTCCGCTATCTGTCCGACACCCAGGGCCTCGCCCCGGCCGAAGCGGCCGGCTACCGCTATATCCTCGAACGCGAGCCGGGCGTGGTCGAGGATTTCGATCAGCAGATGACCGAATTCTGCGCCCGCTGCCATTCCGGCGCCCGCGTCGCCCTGCAGCGCCGCACCGAGGAGGAATGGGCGCTGCACATCGATTTCCATCTCGGCCAGTGGCCGACGACGGAATACCAGGCGCTCGGCCGCGACCGCGAATGGTACAAGCTGGCGATGACCGAGATCGTGCCGCAACTGGCCGAAGCCTACCCGTTCGAAACGGCGGCCTGGACCGCCTGGACAGCGGCGCGGAAGCCCGATGCCCGCGGCGAATGGATCTTCATCACCCGTCTGCCCGGGATCGGCGAGACCTATGGCCGGTTCACGGTCAGCGGCGAGGCCCAGCCCTATACGGTGATCGGCTCGGTCGTCGGCCAGAACGGCGTGTGGACGCCGATGCAGGGCAAGCTCCACGTCTATACCGGCTATGAATGGCGCGGCTCGGTCAATATCGGCGGCGAGAGCTTCAAGCAGGTGCTGGCCATGTCCGCCGACGGCAGCGTCACCAGCGGCCGGCAGTTCTTCACCGCCGAGGATGCGCTTGGCGGCCGCTTCACCGCCGCCCGTGTCGGCGGCCGGCCGATCGCGCTCGGCGTCGTCCCCTCCACGGTTGCCGCCGGCCGGCAGGCCCGCGTCCAGGTCGTCGGCACCAATGTCAGACTGTCGTCGATCGGCGGCGCCGTGACCCCGGTCAACGCCGGATACAATCAGTATGGCGTCGACCTGACGGTCAACACCACGGCCCGGGCCAACGGCCTCGTGCGCGTCGTCGGCGATGGCTGGAACACCACTTTCGGCGTCTATTCGGCACTCGATTCGATCAAGGTCGAGCCGCCCTTCAATATCGCCCGCGTCGGCGGCGGCGGCGGCCGCACCGACAAGGTCAAGGCGATGTTCCAGGCGGTCGGCTATCTCGCCGGGCCGGACGGCCGGTCGGGCACCGCTGACGACATCCGCATCGGCGAAGTGCCGGCGCGCTGGTCGGTCGAGCCGTTCGACGAGGTCGCCGATGAACTCGAAGACGTCCGCTATGCCGGCGCCATCGACGGGGCGACGGGCATATTCACGCCCGCCGTCGCCGGACCCAATCCGGAGCGGCCGTTCTCCACCAACAATGCCGGCAATCTCAGAATCGTCGCCACCACTGGCGGGACGAGCGGATCGGGCCAGTTGATCGTCACCGTGCAGCGGTGGAACGATCCGCCGATCCGCTGACGGGAAACGGCCATGGGCATGCTCGTCTTCCAGCATCAGAACGCGCACCGCGTCGAGGTCGACGGCCGGCAGTTGCTGTTCCACGTGCCGACGACCTCGCTGTTCGAGATCGACGGTCTCGACGGGGCAGTGCTCGATCTGTTTGCCGAAAAGCAGAAGGTGAGCGAGGCCGATGTCCGCGACCGGTTCGGCGCTGCGGCCGACCCGGCGCTTGTGGCGGAACGGATCAAGAGCCTGATCGACCTCGATATCGTCACCGACGGCCGGCCGCCGCGCCCGGAACGGCCGCCGGTGGTGATCGAAAACACACCGCTGACGACGATCGTCCTCAACGTCAACACCGGCTGCAATCTGTCGTGCAGCTATTGCTACAAGGAGGATCTCGACGCCCCGGCGGACGGGCGGCGGATGACGCTGGAGACCGCAAAGAAGGCGATCGAATTGCTGCTTGCGGAAAATCCCGGCCGGGACGCCTATAATATCGTCTTCTTCGGCGGCGAGCCGCTCAGCAATATGCGCCTCATTCGCGAGGTCGTCGACCATGCCGAAACGCGTTTCGGCGATCTCGGCAGCCGCGTCGACTTTACGTTGACCACCAATGCCACGCTGCTGACGGTCGAGATCATCGACTGGCTCGACGCCCACCGCTTCGGGCTGACGGTGTCGATGGACGGGCCGAAGGCGCTGCATGACAAAAACCGGCTGACGGTCGGCGGCCGCGGAACCTATGACGTGGTCGCGGAAAAGGTGCGGCTGCTGCTTGCCCGCTACCGGTCGCGACCGGTCGGCGCGCGGGTGACGCTGACCCATGGCGTCACCGATGTCGAGGCGATCTGGGCCCATCTGAAGGGCGAGCTCGGCTTTTTCGAGGTCGGATTCTCGCCGGTCACCTCCGGGCCGATGACCGCGTTCAACCTCACCGGCGACGAGCTCGGTGCGGTGTTCGCTGCCATGAAGCGGCTCGGTGGACGCTATCTGACCGCGGCGAAGTCCGGCGAGAACATCGGCTTTTCCAACATGCACCAATTGATGAGCGATCTCTATGAGGGGCGCTCGAAGGCGCTGCCCTGCGGCGCCGGTGTCGGCATGCTGGCGGTCGATCATGGCGGCCGCCTCGATCTCTGCCACCGCTTCACCGGTTCCGAGATGGACAGTTTCGGCAGCGTCGAGGACGGCATCGCCCGGGAGCGGCTATCGCGCTTCCTGGAGGACCGGGCCGAACGCGCCGACAAGGCCTGTGAAAGCTGTCGCATCCGCAATCTGTGTGCCGGCGGCTGTTATCACGAATCCTACGCCCATTTCTCCGATCCGCTGAAACCGACCACCCACTATTGCGACCTGATGCGCGACTGGGTCGATTTCGGGATCGCCGCCTATGGCGAGCTGATCGCCGAAAACCCCGCTTTCTTCACCGATCACATCCTGCCGCGGAGGGCATTTGGAAAATGAAGAACCTCAAGCCACTCAACGAGAAGGCCGAACGCGTCAAGCGCGCGGCGGCGGAAGACAAGATGGACGAGGTCCGCGCCATGCAGACCATCGTCGCCGGTTGCGCGGCAACGCTCGATCCGGGCTGGGAGGTCGATCCGTTCGGCGGCGTCGCCGCCCTGTGCCAGCCCATGGAGGCCGATCTCTACGGCTGTTCGGACCCGTGCTGGTGGCCGGCACAGGTGCCCGACACCATCAATTCCTATCCGGACTGGAACGCCAATGCGGACGGCGCCGCCAAGGACTGGCGCGCGCTCGGCACCGTGTTCCCCAAGGACAGCGACGTCTGAACGGCGCAGGCGGAGGAGAATACCATGACCATCAAGACGATCGCCGCCGCCGCCACCGCGCTGGTTCTCGCGGCGCTGCCGGCCGCCGCCAAGGACTATCTCGTCACGCTGGCGAAGCCGAACAGCCTCTATGTCATCGACGCCGCGGCCCGTGCCGTGACCAAGGAGTGCAAGCTCGACTTCAACATCATCCCCGGCATCTTTTCGATGTCGCCGGACAATCGCATCGCCTACATCCTCGGCGGCCGCTGGGGCGAGATATACGGCGTCGACATCGACTCCTGCGCGACCGTGTTCTCCGCCGACCTTTCCCATGACGACATCCGCGCCAAGGCGATCGGTTCCGTCGCGGTCTCCAAGACCGGCGAGGAAGTCTATGCGGTGCGCAATCCGGTGAAGCTGAAATCGGACCGTTACGAGGTGCTCGAACCCGAACTGGTCGTCTATGACGCTGGCGCCGGCCATAACGCTGCGCCGGTGCGCACCTTCCCGGCACCGCGGCGGATGACGATCATGGCGACGGCCCGCAACGGCATGCTTTACGGCGCCGGTCACGACGTCATCGAGTTCAATCCGGCGACCGGAGAATCCGCGATCAAGATCGCCAATGCGTCCTGGGACCGGCCGACCTATTCGCCGCCCGACGTGCTCGCCTTCTGGCCGATCGGAACCCAGAACGACGAATTCCTGCTGCTTTATTCGGCGGCTAAGTTCACCGATGAGAAGATGGAGGAAATCGCCGATTTCATCTGGGGCTATGAGTCGGTCAATCTCACCACCGGCGAAGCGGAGATTGCCGATTTCGCCTCGTTCGAGGTGATCATGTTCTCCGCCGTGCGCAACCCTAAGGCGCCGAACGAACTCTACGGCGTCTACACGCAACTCTCGAAACACGACCTCGACAGCAAGACCCTGGTCAAGCGGGTCGACCTGCCGCACACCTATTACTGCATCAACATCTCGTCCGACGGCAAGGAGATCTATGTCGGCGGCACCAATGACGATATCGGCATCTATGACAGCACGTCGCTGGAGCGGATCGGCGAGATCAGGCTGCCGTCGGGCGGCGACATGGCGGCGGCGACGATGCATGTGATCACCCGCGCGGAGTGATCGCCGGGGTTTCACGGCGCGGCGGTGATCGGCTACGGTCGCTCAGATGACGGCCGAAACCGACCTTGACGACAAGACGAGCGCCGGGCCGGGTCCGGCGCTCGACGCCGTCCTGGTCCGCTTTTTCGGCGCCGAGGCGGGGCCGTGGCTGGCGATCTCGGTGCGGCCGGCGCTGCCGGCGCTGGCGCTCCTCTTCGGCCTCGCGCTGATTTCGGCCGCCGCCGCGCTGGTGCCGCCCTACCTCACCAAGCTGATCATCGACGAGGGCCTGGTCGCCGGCAATGCCGACCGGCTGATCCTGTGGTCGGCGGCGTTCTTCGCCTTCGGCCTTGTCGCGCTCGGACTCGGCGCGCTCAATAGCATCCTGCATCTGCGCTTTTCGGCGCGCATGCTTGCCGACATCAGGCGTCGCGTGCTCGCCAATCTCTTCGTGCAGTCGCCGCGCCAGCACGCGCGCCTGCGCACCGGCGAGGTGATGAGCCGGCTCGACGGCGACGCCGGCGAGGTGCAGCAATTCCTGTTCAATGCGGCGCTGACCGGCAGCGGCAGCATGCTCCGGCTTCTTGGCGGTGCGGCGATGCTGTTCGTGCTTGAATGGCGGCTGGCGCTGATCGCCGTCCTGCTGGCGCCGATCGAGCTGACCTTTTTCGCCTGGGCGCGGCCGCGCACCGAGGCCCACGCCCGCGATGTGCGCAGCGCCCGCGGCCGGCTCGCCGCCCGCATCGCGGAGACCGCCGCCGGGCTTCCGGTGATCCAGAGCCTGACCGCGGAACCGCGGGTCGGTCGTTTATTTGCCGACGAACAGGATGTGCTGGTCGGCCGGCTGGAAAGCGCCCAGCGCTGGGGTGAGGTGACGCGCGCGGTGCCCATGGTGCTGACCGCGGTGACCAGGGCGGCGATCTTCGTCATCGGCGGCCTTTTCGTCATTGCCGGCGAGTGGCCGCTCGGCTCGCTGATCGCGTTTACCGCCTATCTCGGCTTCCTGATCGGGCCGATGCAGTCGCTGATCGGCCTCTGGCACGGGCGCGCCCGCATGCAGGCCGGGCTCGAACGGCTGATGGCGCTGGCCGTGGCGCCTGCCGACATCGCCGCGCCGGCGCGGCCGCGGCCCCTGCCCGGCGGCCCCGGCGCGCTCCAATTCGACGGCGTTGCACTCGATCATCCCCAGACCGGCGCCCGGCTCCTTGGGCCGCTCGACCTGGAGATTGAAGGCGCCGCCAAGGTGCTGCTTACCGGACCGACCGGGATCGGCAAGACCAGCCTCATGGCGCTCTTGCCGCGGCTCGCCGATCCGGCAACCGGGCGCCTATGCCTCGACGGTGCCGATCTGCGCGATCTCGATTTGGCCGCGCTGCGCCGGGCGATCGCACTTCTGCCGCAGGCCGGTTTCGTGTTCCACGGAACGATCGCCGACAATCTCCGCCTTGCGGCGCCGCTGGCGGCGGACGAGGAGCTGGCGCAGGCGCTAGATGCGGTCGAGTTGACGGCCGAACTGGCCCCGCGCGGCGGACCCGACGCCGAGATCGGCGAGCGCGGCCTCGATCTCTCCGGCGGCCAGCGCCAGCGTCTGGCGCTCGCCCGGCTCATGCTGCGCGACCCTAAAGTGATCGCCTTCGATGAGAGCTTTTCGGAGATCGATCCGGATATGGCGGCGCGGATCATGGCGCGGCTCGACCATCGGTTCGCCGACCGGACCCGGATCGTCGTCGCCCATGGCGGCGAAGCGGTGCTCGGCCCGTTCGACGCAACCATCGACCTCACCGCGTTTGCCCCGAGCGACACCGCATGACGGCGCGCGCCGTCACCATCGGCCTCATCGACGGGCCGCTCGATGAGGACATGCCGGAACTGATCGCTCGCCATGATTTCACCGAGGCGCACGACGGCTCCCCGGCGGCGCGCCACGCCCGGGCGCTCGCCGCAACCATGCTCTTCCATGCGCCGGCGGCGCGGTTCGTCAACGGCGTCGTCTTCAGCGGCGCACTGGCGACAGGACAGGCGGTGATCGCCGCCGCGCTCGACCGGTTTCTGGCCGAACCGGTCGACATTCTCCATTGCAGTTTCGGTTTTGCCCAGGCCGAGCCGACACTGGCGGAACTGTTCGCCGAAGCGGCGGGGCGGATGGCGGTGGTGGCTTCGGCGGCGGCGCGCGGCGCGCTGACCGTGCCGGCGCGGCTTAACGGCATCATTGCGGTGCAGGGGGATGCGCGCTGCGCCCCCGACCAGTGGTCGCATCTGGCCATCGAACGCGCCGAATTCGGCGCCCATGCGAACGCCCTCGGCGATCCGACCGTGCGCGGGGCAAGTGCTGCGGCCGCCCATTTCTCCGGCTTGCTCGCCGCGCGGATGACCACCGGGCTGTCGCGCGATGCGGCGCTCGACGATTTGCGGAGCAAAGCCCATTGGTTCGGTCCCGAGCGGCGGCTAAACTAAGCTGAACAAACGGTTTCGTGAACGTGCCGACTGGCGGCCCGGCCCTCCGGCGCAAATCGGCGCGGCGGAGATACGGACAATGGATAACGACAACCCGTCCGGCTTTCATTTTCGGGCGCTGCAGGTGTTCATTGCCGTCGAGGAGGCCGGCTCGATGGCGCTGGCGGCGAAGCGGCTGTCGGCGAGCCCGTCGGCGATATCGCAGCAGGTCGCAGCGCTCGAGGCGGCGATCGGCGCGCGGCTGTTCGACCGCGCGGCACGGCCGATCGCGCTGACGCCGGCCGGTCTGCGGCTGCGCTACCACGCGCGGCGCATCCTCGATGCGGTCGGCGAGGCGCGCGCCGACCTGATGGAACTCAATCTGTCGTCGCTGCCGATGCTGCGGCTGGCGATCATCGACGATCTCGATTCCAGCATCACCCCGGAACTGGTCGCCGAACTCAAGATCCGCTATCCGCAATGCATGGTCGAGGCCTCGTCCGGCGCCTCGCGCGACATGCTGGAGGCGCTGAAGCGCCGCAACGTGGATATCGCGGTCACCGGCGCGCTGCCGGAGGACACAAGCGGTTTCGACATCCACCCGCTCCTGCGCGAGCCCTTCGTGCTGGTGGCCGCCCGCGGCGTGCTCAACGGCGACGGCGACATGCTCGGCCGGCTGCTCAAGCGGCCCTTCGTCGTCTACAACAACAAACTGGTCCTCGGCCAGGCGATCGAGCAGCAATTGCGGCGGCTGCGGCTCGATCCGCCGGAGCGCTATACGCTCAACGCCTCGCGTTCGATCTTCGCGATGATCGTCAAATGCGGCGGCTGGGCGCTGACGACGCCGCTCTGCATCCTCGACAGCCTGCGCTTCCGCGATCAGCTCGACATCCGGCCGCTGCCCTTTGCCAGCTTTTCGCGCAAGATCTGGCTCGTCTCCCACCATGGCGAACTCGGCCATCTGCCGGAAAAGCTCGCCGCCACCTGCCGCGACATGTTCGAAAAGACGCTGGTTCCCCAGGCGCTCGACATCGCGCCGTGGACGAAAGACGCGCTGCAGGTGCTCGCCGATGAGGCCGTGCACACCGATACCGATTGACGGTTATTGCGACACGACGCCTTCGGGTGCCGTCTCCAGGCGGAAGGCGGCGGCCATCAGCGCCTTGGTGTAGTCGGTCTGCGGATGATCGAAGATCTGTTCTGCGGACCCCGCCTCGACAACCTCGCCGGCGCGCAGCACGATCACGTCATTGGCGAGCGCCCGCACCACTTTGAGGTCGTGGGAGATGAACAGATAGGCGAGATCGTGGCGGCGCTGCAGCGCCCGCAATAGGTCGACGACCTGCGCCTGAACGCTCATGTCGAGCGCCGAGGTCGGCTCGTCGAGCATGACGAATTCGGGTTCGAGCACCATGGCGCGGGCAATCGCAATGCGCTGGCGCTGGCCGCCTGAGAATTCGTGCGGATAGCGGTCGCGGGTGGCCGGATCGATGCCGACCTCTTCGAGCGCGACGACGACGCGGCGGTCGCGCTCCTCCGGCGTCAGCGCGCCATGGTGGACGCGCAGACCCTCGGCGACGATGTCGGCAACCGTCATGCGCGGGCTGAGCGAGCCGTAGGGGTCCTGGAACACCACCTGCATGTGGCGCCGGAGCGGACGCATCTGCTTGAACGAGCGGTCATCGATGCGGTCGCCCAGATAGACGATACCACCGTCGCTCGAGATCAGCCGCAGAAGCGCCAGGCCGAGCGTCGTCTTGCCGGAGCCTGATTCGCCGACAACGCCCAGCGTCTGGCCGCGGCGGATGGTGAGGTCGACGCCGTCGACCGCCTTGATGTGGCCGACGGTGCGACGGAAGACGCCGCGCTTGATCGGGAACCAGACTTTCAAATTCTCCGCCTCGACGACGATGTCGGCCGTCGTATCGGCGCGCGGCGGTTCGCCCTTCGGCTCGGCGGCGAGCAAATGCTTTGTGTAGTCGTGCTCCGGCGCGGTGAAAATCTGTTCCGTCGGTCCCTGCTCGACGATCTTGCCGCCGGTCATCACGCAGACCCGGTCAGCCATCTTGCGGACGATGCCGAGATCGTGGGTGATGAACAGCATCGCCATGCCGCGCTCGCGCTGCAGCTCCTTCAACAGCTTCAGGATCTGCGCCTGCACGGTGACGTCGAGCGCCGTCGTCGGTTCGTCGGCGATCAAAAGCTCCGGCTCGTTGGCGAGCGCCATGGCGATCATCACGCGCTGGCGCTGGCCGCCGGAAAGCTGGTGCGGATAGCTGGCGAGCCGCTTTTCCGGTTCGCGGATGCCGACCTGGTTCAACAGTTCGAGCGTGCGTTCGCGGGCGCCCGTGTCGCTCATGCCCCGGTGCAGCTTCAACATTTCGTTGATCTGCCGCTCCACCGTGTGCAGCGGATTGAGCGAAGACATCGGCTCCTGGAAGATCATGGAAATGTCGCCGCCGCGCACGGCGCGCAGATCGCTTTCGTCGGAATCGAGCAAATCATCGCCGTTGAACAGCACCCGGCCGGACGGGTGGTGCGCGGCCGGATAGGGCAGGAGCTTCAGCACCGAAAGCGCCGTCACCGATTTGCCGGAGCCGGATTCGCCGACCAGCGCCACGGTCTCACCCTTGCCGATGTCGAGCGAGACGTGATCGACGGCGACCGTGTCGCGGCCGTCCTGGCGGAACGAGACGGAGAGGTCGTCGATGACGAGCATGGGTTCGGTCATGAGCGCGCATCCCCGAGGATGTCGCTGAGCGCGTGCGGTCCGAGCGGCACCAGGCGCATCGGCTCGGGCAGATCGATCGCCCGATCGGCGCTGACGAAGTGGGTGCAGTGCTGCTGTTGCGCCGAGGCGACATGGATCGCATCGGGCAGCCGGATCGCGCGCCTGCGGGCGCGGAGTCGGGCCGCCTCGACCAGGACGTCGCGCGCCATTGGTACAACGTCAAAGCCAGTGTTCGGCCGGATGATTGCGTCATAGGCATCGACCAGGTCATCGGCGCCGCTTTCGATCGGTTTGACCAGCAACTCGGCCAGGGTGAGTTCGCTGGTCGTGCCGGACAGGTCAGAGGCCTCGATGGCCTCAAGCAGCCACCAGGCATGGTCGGAGCGGGCGCCGACCGTCTCAAACGCGGTAATGAACACATTCGTGTCGAAATAGACCCGTGGCGGAGCGTGGTCGGTCATTTCCGCCGATCCCATTCCTCGCGCAGGCCATGGACGTGGTCGACGACATCGTCGCCGCTCGGAAAATGGCCGCGACGCAGATGCCGGTATCGGGAGAAATGGCCGGTTCCGGTCACCGCCTCCCCGGTCGTCGGATCGCGGTCGTCGGTCGGCGCACCGGCTGCTGCATCGTCATCTTCACCGCGGCGGCGGCGGGCGTGAATCGCGGCGAGGGCGTCGGCCGAAACCCCGCCGATATTGCGGGCCCGGGCGCCGGCCACCAGATCGCGCCAATACTCGGCCGGAATCGAGCCGCGGCGCTTCATCTCGCTGGCCGTGGACGGTCGGACCTTGATCGCCCGCGCGACCGCGGCAGGCCCGCCGAAGGCATCAAATATGTCGCTCACGGTGTCCATGTTGCCAATACTAACATCTTTCGTGTTTATCGAACAGTAAATGTGTCTTCATACGCGTTCACACAAACGTTTTGCGTGGATCGAACCCGTCGCGCACCGCCTCGCCGATGAAGATCAACAGGCTCAGCATGGTGGCGATGACGAAGAAGCCGGTGAGACCGAGCCACGGCGCCTGCAGATTGTTCTTGCCCTGCAGGAGCACCTCGCCGAGCGAGGGCGAGCCCGGCGGCAGGCCGAAACCGAGGAAATCGAGCGAGGTCAGGGTCGAGATCGAGGCGTTCAGGATGAACGGCATGAAGGTGAGCGTTGCCACCATGGCGTTGGGCAGCAGATGGCGGAACATGATCACGCGATCGCTGACGCCGAGCGCGCGGGCGGCGCTGATATATTCGAAATTGCGGCCGCGCAGAAATTCCGCCCGCACCACCCCGACCAGCGAGACCCAGGAGAACAGCAGCAATATGCCGAGCAGGATGAAGAAGTTCGGCACGAACATCGAGGAGATGATGATCAGCACGTAGAGATGCGGCAGGCTGGTCCAGATCTCGATGAAGCGCTGGAAGACGAGGTCGGTCCAGCCGCCGAAATAGCCCTGGGTGGCGCCGGCGATGACACCGATGACCGACGACACCGCGGTCAGCACCAGCCCGAACAGCACCGAGATGCGGAAGCCGTAGATCAGCCGGGCGACCACGTCCCGGCCCTGATCGTCGGTGCCGAGCCAGTTCCAGTTGGCGATGGCGCAAAAGCGCACCGCCGCCTCGTTCCGGCCGGGGCAGATCTCCTCGGTGATCATCCAGGTCGGCGGCGTCGGGAAGCTGCGCCGGTCCTGCGGCTCCAGATCGGCATAGGCGCCGGCCAGATCCTTGTTGACCGAATCGTAGGAATGGCGGACCGGCGGCCACAGCATCCAGCCATTGGCGGCGATCTCGTCATGGACGAACGGGTCGCGATAATCGGTGCGCGGCAGGAAGCCGCCGAATTTCGATTCCGGATAGTCAATGACGACCGGAAACAGCAATTCGCCCTTATAGGAGGCGACGATCGGCCGGTCGTTGGCGATAAGTTCGGCCACCAGCGTCAGGATGAACAGCACAAGGAAGATCCAGAGCGACCAGTAGCCGCGCCTGTTGGCCTTGAAGTTGCGCCAGCGCCTTGCGTTCAGCGGCGACAGGCTGCGGCGGCGGGCCGGCGCTTCGGCCGCAGCTTCAATGGTCTGGGGAGCCTCCGCCCGCATCATCGATCTCACACCGACCGGGCTTCGAAATCGATCCGCGGATCGATCCACATATAGGTGACGTCGGAGATGAGGTTCACCACCAGCCCCATCAGCGAGAAGATGTAGAGGGTGGCGAAGACCACCGGATAGTCGCGGCCGACAATGGTCTCGTAGCCGAGCAGGCCGAGGCCGTCGAGCGAGAAGATGGTCTCGATCAGGAGCGAGCCGGCGAAGAAGGCGGAGATGAAGGCGCCCGGGAAGCCGGCAATGACGATCAGCATGGCGTTGCGGAAGACGTGGCCGTAGAGCACCTGGCGCTCGGTCAGACCCTTGGCGCGGGCGGTCTGGACGTATTGCTTGCGGATTTCATCGAGGAACGAATTCTTGGTCAGCAGCGTCGTCGTCGCAAAGGCCGACAGCGCCATGGCGAAAAGCGGCAGCGCCAGATGCCAGAAATAGTCGGCGATCTTCTGCCACCAGGGCAGTTCGTCCCAATTGTCGGAAAAGAGGCCGCGCAGAGGAAAGAGATCGAAGAACGAACCGCCGGCGAAAAGCACGATCAGCAGGATCGCGAACAGAAAGCCCGGAATGGCATAGCCGATGACGATGACGACGCTGGTCCAGATATCGAAGCGCGAGCCGTCGCGCACCGCCTTGGCGATGCCGAGCGGGATCGATATGCCGTAGGACAGGAGCGTCATCCACAGGCCGAGCGAAATCGACACCGGCATTTTTTCCAGGATCAGGTCAATGACCGAGATGTCGCGGAAATAGCTCTCGCCGAAATCGAAGCGGGCATAGTTCCACACCATCAGGAAAAAGCGTTCATGGGCCGGCTTATCGAAGCCGAATTGCTCCTCCAGCTTTTTGATGAAATCCGGATCGAGCCCCTGCGCACCGCGATATTTCGAGGTCACCGCATCGCCGCCGCCCCCGGCGGCACCGGCCCCCTGGCCGCTGAAATCACCGCCGCCGCCGCCGATCCGCGTGGTGGCGGCAACATCGGTGCCGGTCAACTGGGCGATCACCCGCTCCACCGGCCCGCCCGGCGCGAACTGCACGATGATGAAGCTCATCAGCATGATGCCGAACAGAGTCGGGATCATTAAAAGCAGGCGTCGGATGATGTAGGCGATCATCGGGCCGCCTCCCCGCAAAGGCCTTTCGATAAAGAATTGCGGTTGCGGAAACGAAGACGGGAACCTTGATCGTTCCCTCCCCCTTGTGGGGAGGGACAGGGTGGGGGTTCCAGGATCAAATGCATCGGCCGATGCCGTGAACGCTGATGCCTGCGATGTTTCTTTTCGACCCCCACCCCCAACCCCTCCCCACAAGGGGGAGGGGAGAAGTGCCGAGCGGCAATCGCACCGGATTCAAGTCCGGCACAGAAGTGTGCGATCTCCTGATCCATGCGCCACATTCACTCCGCCTTGCCGATTCGCGCGGCCTTCTCCCCGTCGTACCACCAGGTGGTCTCAACGGGAAAGTCGTAGCGCGGTTTTTGCGCCGGCCAGCCGAACATGTCCCAATGGGCGACGGCGTGGCTCGCCTTATACCATTGCGGCACCCAGTAGCGGCCGGCGCGCAGCACCCGGTCGAGCGCCCTGGTCGCCACCACAAGGTCTTCGCGGCTCGGGGCGGCGATGACGCGGTCGATGAGAGCGTCGACCACCGGATCCTTGATGCCGGACATGTTGGGCGAGCCCGGCTGGTCGGCGGCGGCCGAGCCCCAATACTGGCGGATGCCTTCGCCGGGGGTCGGCGCCATCGCAAAGCGCCGGGTCGTTACGTCGAAATCGAAATCCTTCAGCCGCGACTGGTACTGGGCCGAATCGACCCGGCGGAAGCTGGAGTCGATGCCGAGCAGCTTGAGATTGCGGCCATAGGGCTGAACGATCCGCTCAAAAAGCGGCGAATCGGAAAGGAATTCAAGGGTGAACGGCGCCCCGGTCGCGTCGCGGCGAACGCCGCCGGATACCGCGTAGCCGGCCTCGCGCAACAGCCGGTCGGCCTCGCGCAGCAGAGTGCGGTCCTGGCCCGAGCCGTCGGAGACCGGCGGCAGGAACGGCGCGCCGAAGACTTCCGCAGGCAGCCGGTCGCGAAAGGGCTCGAGCAGCGCCAGTTCATCGGCCGAGGGCGGTCCCTCGGCCATCATCTCCGAGTTGTCGAAGAACGACCGCGTGCGGCTGTAGAGCCCGTAAAAGAGGGTCGCGTTCGACCATTCGAAATCGAAGGCGTGGATCAGCGCCTCGCGGACCTTTGGGTCGGCGAGCTTCGGCCGCCTGACATTGAGGAAGAACCCTTGCGCGCCGGACGGCCGGTCGTCGGGAAAGCTGGTGCGCTTGACGCGGCCGTCGGCGAAGGCGGGAAAATCATAGCCCGTCGACCAGGTTTTCGAGGAGAATTCCTCGCGGAAATTGAGCCCGCCCTTCTTGAAGGCCTCGAACGAGACGTCGCTATCGCGATAGAACTCGATGCGGACCACATCGAAATTGTGGTGGCCGCGCTTGACCGGCAGGTCGCGGGCCCAATAGTCCGGCACGCGCTCATATTCGATGAAGCGGCCGACATCGAAGCGGCCGATCCGGTAGGGCCCGGAGCCGAGCGGCGGCTCCAGCGTCGCCGCCTCGAAATCGCGGCCGGCCCAATAGGCTTTGGGAAATATCGGCAGATCGGCAACGATCAGCGGCAGGTCGCGGGCGCGGCCGGGGGCGAACCGGATGAGCGCGGTCCGGTCATCCTCGGCCTCGGCAACGCGCATGTCGCGAATGGTCTGGCCGATCGTCGGATGGCCCTTTTCCTTCAACAGGTTGAGCGAGAAGGCGACGTCGTCGGCGGTCACCGGCGTGCCGTCATGAAACCGCGCCTCGGCGCGCAGGCGGAACCGGTGGAGCGTGCCGTCATCGGCAATGTCGACGCTTTCGGCAAGCAGGCCGTAGACCGCGTCGGGCTCGTCGAGGGCGCGCACCATCAGGCTGTCGAAGACGAGTTCGATACGCGGCGGCGCGTCGCCCTTGAGCACGAAACCGTTCAGCGTGTTGAAGGTGAGCGGGCCCTGATTGTAGGCCCAGTCGGCGGCGGTGCGGACCAGCTTGCCGCCCTTCGGCGCATCCGGATCGACATAGTCGAAATGAGCAAAGCCCGGCGGATATTTGAGATCGCCGAAGACGGAGAGGCCGTGGCGGCCGGTGGTGTCGCTGGCGAATGCGCGGCGCCCGAGGCCGGACACGATGGCGGTAGCGGCGGCAATCTTGAGGACGGTTCGCCGGTTGATGCCGTCCTGCTTTGCGCGGACGCTCATCTTGGCGCCTCGGAGCTGGAGCGCAGAATCGTTCGAATATGGACCGCGGATGTCTTCCCCACGTCGCCCGCGAAAGCGGGCGTCCATTGGCGTTTGCCGAAGGGTGTTTTCGATAGTGGCGTTGACAACCGGCAGCCGACATACCGAACCGATCCGGGCAATGGGTCCCCGCTTTCGCGGGGACGGTGTGCAACCCCAGCCCCATCCCGATACGCAGACGGCGTCGTCATCGCGGCGCTCCGGTCTTTGCCGCGCGTTCGGCGTCGTACCACCAGACGTCGGGGAAGCCGGGCTCGTTGTAATAGGGCAGGGTTTCCGGCCGGCCGAAGCGGTCCCACCGCGCGGTGCGGGATTTCGGCAGGGTCCAGCCGGGGACCACGTAATGGTTCCAGAGGAGCACCCGGTCGAGCGCGCGGGTGGCGGCGATCAGATCCTCGCGACCGGTGGCGAAGACCAGGCGCTCGATGAGCTTATCGACGGCCTCGTTCTTGATGCCGCCCCAATTGCGCGCGCCGGGCCGGTCGGCGGCCTTGGAGCCGAAAAAGTCCCTCTGCTCGTTGCCCGGCGACAGCGACTGCGCCCAGCCGGTGTAGATCAGATCGAAATCGCCGGAGCGGACCCGGTTCACATATTGCGAGGAATCGACCATGCGGACGGCCATTTCGATGCCGATGCGCGACAGCGTCTCGCGGTAGCGCAGCGCGACCTTTTCGAAACTCGGGCCGTTCAGCAAATATTCGACGGTGAACGGCGTGCCGGTGTCGGCTTCGACCATCTTGCCGTCGCGGAATTCATAGCCGGCCTCGGTGAACAGCCGGACCGCCTCGCGCAGATTGTTGCGCAGCGCATTGCGGTCGGGCGCGGCCGGATTGGTGAATGGGGTGGTGAACACCTCTTCGGGAACCGCGCCGCGTACCGTCTCCAGGATGTCGAGTTCGCCGCCTTCGGGCAGGCCCGAGGCGGCAAGGTCGGTGCCGTAGAAATAGGAATCGATCCGCTCATACTGATTGTAAAAGATCGTCCGATTCATCTCCTCGAAATCGAAGGCGTAGGAAAGCGCGCGGCGGACGCGGGGGTCCTGGAATTTTTCCCGGCGCATATTGGGGATGAAGCCGACCATGATGCCGCGGCCGCGCTCGGGAAAAAGCTCCTTGACGACGCGGCCGTCATCGACGGCGGGAAAGTCGTAAGCCGTCGCCCACACCTTGGCGGTGGTTTCCGTCCGCCAGTCGAACTGATCGGCCTTGAACGCTTCGAGCTCGACGGTCTGATCGCGGAAATACTCGTAGCGGATTTCGCCGAAATTGTGCCGGCCGACGCTGACCGGCAGGTTCCCGGCCCAATAGTCGGAGACCCGCTCATAGGTGATCGAGCGGCCGGGATTGACCGCCTTGATCCGGTAGGGCCCGGAGCCGAGCGGCGGCTCCAGCGTGCCGGCGGTGATGTCGCGCCTGTTGCCGTCTGCGTCCGTGCCTTCCCACCAGTGCTTGGGCAGTACGGTGAGCTGGCCGACAATATGCGGCAGTTCCCGGTTTCCCGGCGCATCGAAGGTAAACGTCACCTCGCGCTCGCCGCTAACCTCCGCTTTGGTCACGTGGCCGTAATAGAACGCCTGCTGCGGATTGTGCTCGGTCAGCATCTTGAACGACCAGACCACGTCGTCGGGGGTGATCGGCCTGCCGTCATGCCAGCGTGCTTGCGGGTCGAGGCGGAAGGTCACGGAAGAATAATCGTCCGGATAGCGCAGCGCCTCGGCGATGAGGCCGTACATTGTCGAGGCTTCGTCGGCCGATGAGTCCATCAGCGTCTCATAGACGAGGCCGAGGCCGAGCGGGGTGTTGCCGCGCGGAATCAGGAAATTGAGGGAATCGAACGTGCCGGTATCCGACAATCGCGCCAGACCGCCCTTCGGCGCGTTCGGATCGACATAGTCGAAATGCTTGAAACCGGCCGGATATTTCGGCTCGCCGATGAGCGCGGTGGCGTGCCGCCAGGGCGGCGCGGCGGCCGCTCCATCGCCGCCCGTCTCCTGGGCCGCCGCCGTGACGGCGATGAGCGACAGAGCGAGCGCGGCAAGGATCGCTTTCATCGGCATTTCTCCCGGGATCGTCCGCGGCGACATTTTCACGGCCGCCTAGCCAAAGCGTTCCCCGCACTGTCGATGGTTTTCGTGGCGATTTCCAGACCTTGGAGATGACAAATCAGTCACATTTCGCGGCGCCGACCGGAAACGAAAAAGGCCGGGCAGGGGCCCGGCCTTGCAAAACCTGGAAATGTCGCCGCCGTCACTCGGCGGGGATCGCCAGCGGCGCGTCCGACTGGGCGTTGAGCCAACCGATCAGTGCGGCCCGGTCGTCCGGCTTCTTCAGGCCGGCGAACGCCATCGTCGTTCCCTTGGCGAACGCCTTCGGCTTGGTCAGGAAGTGATCGAGATCCTCGAACGTCCATTCGCCGCCGATGTCCTGTAGCACCGCTGAATACTTGAAGCCGTCCTTTGTCGCCTTCGTGCGACCGACAACGCCCCAGAGATTGGGGCCGACCTTGTTCGCGCCGCCATTGTCGACGGTGTGGCAGGCCACGCATTTCTTGAACACCTTCTCGCCGGCGGCGATGTCGGCGACGGCGAGCCGACTGCCGATCGAGGCGATTTCATCGGCCGCTTCGCTGGCGCTCGATGCGTCGTCATCGCCGCTTTCCAGCAGCGCGATCTCGAAGCCCGGCTGTTCCGGCTCGGCCACCGCGAAGGTGACGTCCGCAAGCCAGCTCAGGAGCAGCGCCATCAGCAACGAGCCGAGCCCGGCCCCGGCGATCTTGGTCCATTCGAAAGAGTCCATCCGTTCGCGCTCCGGTTCCCGACAGAAACGGTTCAATTCCCGCCCATCTGGCGGGAACTTCGGAAGGGTAAAGGCCGGCCGCATCGGCGCCGGTGCCCGTTCCGCGTCAACGGCGCGGACCTTAGAACCTTTCAAGACTTGTGTGAACCCTTCTGACGCCGCGATTTTGCGACCAGGCCGCGCCGCGTCGCGCACGATCATACCGGGCCTATGGTCAAACGGCGCGAGGCGGCAAGCCGAAGCGGTCTCGAGCAATGCTCTGAAGCCTTTCGCAACGCGCCGGCAACACCTATAAGCATCGCCCATAAGGAACATTTACAAAGGGTTGCCGAATCGTGCCGACGCCGCAATCGACCCTGGTGCTGATCCCGGCCCGCATGGCCTCGACCCGGCTGCCGGGCAAGCCGCTGGCGATGATCGGCGACGTGCCGATGATCGTGCAGGTCTGGCGGCGGGCGGTCGCCGCGGAAATCGGCCCTGTGGCGGTCGCCACCGATTCGGCCGAGATCGCCGCCGCGGTGGAGGCGGAAGGCGGCCGCGCGGTGATGACCGCGGCCGATCACCCGTCGGGCTCCGACCGCATCTTCGAGGCGCTCAACGTGATCGATGCCGATGGCGCCGTGGATATGGTCGTCAACGTCCAGGGCGATCTGCCGACGATTTCGCCGGAGACGATCCGCGCCGCGGTGGCGCCGCTCTCCGATGCCGCCGTCGACATCGCCACCCTCGCCGCCGAAATCGTGCGCGATGAGGAGCGCGACGATCCGAACGTGGTCAAGGTTGTCGGCAGCATTGTCGCGCCGGGCCGGCTGCGGGCGCTCTATTTCACCCGCGCGACGGCGCCCTGGGGCGAGGGGCCGCTCTATCATCACATCGGCCTTTACGCCTATCGCCGGCCCGCGCTTTCCCGTTTCGTCGCGCTGCCGCCGTCGCCGCTCGAACGGCGCGAGCGGCTCGAACAGTTGCGGGCGCTGGAGGCCGGCATGCGCATCGATGTCAGCCTCGTTGACTCGGTTCCCCTCGGCGTCGATACTCCCGCCGAATTGGAACGGGCTCGCCAAATCCTCGGACAACCGACATGACAACGCACACTGCCGACGGCGGCGAGACCGCAGCCGCCGACCGCATCACCTTTCAGGGCGAGCGCGGCGCCTTCTCGCACCAGGCCTGCCGGGAGGTCTTCCCGGATATGCAACCGTTGCCGGCGCCGACCTTCGAAGACGCGTTCCAGGCGGTCAAACAGGGCACCGCTAGGCGGGCGATGATCCCGATCGACAATTCGCTCTACGGCCGGATCGCCGACGTGCATCATCTGCTGCCGGAATCGGGCCTTTACATCATCGGCGAGCATTTCCTGCGCATCCGCCTGCAGCTTATGGCGCCGCCGGGCGCCGAAATTGCCGGGCTGACCGCCGTGCACAGCCACACCGTGGCGCTCGGCCAGTGCCGCAACTTCATCCGCGAGCACGGACTGAAGACGATCGTCGGCGCCGACACCGCCGGCTCGGCGGCGCAGGTGGCCGCCGCCGCCGATCCGAGCCACGGCGCCATCGCCTCGGCGCTTGCCGGCGAGATCTACGGTCTCGACATCCTCGCCCACAACATCGAGGACGCCGAGCACAACACCACGCGGTTCCTGATCCTGTCGCGGCAGAAGATCGAGGCCGACATGCATGCCGGCCCGGCGCTGACCAGCTTCGTGTTCCGCGTCCGCAACGTGCCGGCGGCGCTCTACAAGGCGATGGGCGGATTCGCCACCAACAACATCAACATGGTGAAGCTGGAAAGCTATATGATCGGCGGCGCGTTCAGCGCCACCCAGTTCTATGCCGAAATCGAGGGCCATCCGGACGAGCGCGCCGTGGCGTTGGCGCTGGAAGAGGCGCAGTTCTTCTGCTCGCACATGAAGATTCTCGGCGTCTATCCGTCGCATCCGTTCCGCCGCATGGAGCGGTAGACGGCCACGACAATCTCTGAGACCGACCGGCTGAGCCGGCACTGTTCGGCGCCGATGCCGTGGATGGGCAATGCTGCGCCCGGTCGAGGCCGCGCCGCCCTGCGGCCGGCGGCCGCACGTAATACCAACCGTCGTGGAGTTTGACTCCTCTGATGGGCTCAAATCGGTTCATTCGGGCAGGCGCGGCGCGCAGCGCGATGTGGGGCATCGGGCAAGCGCCGCAACGCACCCGATGGGCCGATTTGGCCCACCGAAGGCCGGGTGCTTTTCCGCCGTGGCTTTGTCGCGCCTCGCTTATGATGCTATGGCATCACCGCGCTCGGACGCTTCGTGCCACGACGGAAAATCATCCCGGTCAGAGGGGTCAAATCCCACGACGGTTGGTAT
>JANQEG010000064.1 GCA_028278505.1 Rhodobiaceae bacterium | reverse complement strand
CGAAAGCGGATGGCGGATGGGGAGGGATTCGAACCCTCGAGACGGTTCCCCGCCTACACGCGTTCCAGGCGTGCGCCTTCAGCCACTCGGCCACCCATCCGAAAGCGCCGGTTTGCGGCGCGCCGGGGACTATAGCGATCCGCGCGCGGCGTGCAAGCGAACCGCGGCAGCCGGCCGGCGGCGGCCGCTGCGGCCGTGCGGCACGATTGAAAACCGGCGCCCGAAACCCCAAATCCGCGATGTCATGTCCGCACCGGTCTTCCGTACCAGCGACCTTGTCAAAATCTACCGGACAGGCGATGTCGAGGTCCACGCGCTCCGCGGCGTCGAGTTCGTCGCCTTTGCCGGCGAATTCGTGGTCCTGCTCGGCCCGTCGGGATCGGGAAAGTCGACCTTTCTCAACATTATCGGCGGCCTCGACCAGGCGACATCGGGATCGGCCTGGTTCCGCGACGCCGAGATCACCCGGCTCGACGAGCGCGGCCTGACCAGATACCGGCGCGACCATGTCGGTTTCGTCTTTCAGTTCTACAATCTGGTGCCGAGCCTGACGGCGCTGGAAAACGTGGCGCTGGTCACCGAAATCTCCCGCGACCCGATGCCGCCGCGCGAGGCGCTGGAGATCGTCGGCCTCGGCCCCCGCGTCGATCATTTCCCGGCGCAGCTTTCCGGCGGCGAGCAGCAGCGGGTGGCGATCGCCCGGGCGATCGCCAAGCGTCCCGACGTGCTTTTGTGCGACGAGCCGACCGGCGCGCTCGATTCGACCACCGGCATCCGCGTGCTCGAGGCGCTGGTCGACGTCAACCGCGATCTCGGCACCACGACCCTGGTGATCACCCATAACGCGGCGATCAAGGAGATCGCCGACCGGGTGGTCAATTTCGGCGACGGGCGCATCGTCTCGACGCTTGAGAACGAGAGCCGCCTGGCGCCGGCGGACATCACCTGGTAACGGAGGCGGCCGGCCATGCGCCCGCTGACCAAGAAACTCTATCGCGACCTGATCCGGCTGTGGCCGCAGGTGACCGCGATCGCGCTCGTCATGGCCGCCGGCGTCGCCACGCTGGTGCTGGCCGAAGGCGCCTATTCGTCGCTCGACCAGACCCGCATCGCCTATTACGAGCGCAACCGCTTCGGCGAGGTGTTCGCCGGCGTCACCAGGGCGCCGCAGCGGTTGGCCGACGAGATCGCCGCCATTCCGGGGGTCGCCGCCGTCGACACCAGGATCGTCAAGCTGGCGCTGATCGACGTGCCGGGCATGCGCGAACCGGCCTCGGTGCAGCTCGTCTCGCTGCCCGATATCGGCGAGCAGGTGCTGAACCGGCTGTATCTCCGCGCCGGGCGGTTCCCGATCGCCGGCTCCGCCGACGAGGTGGTCGTCAATGAGGGCTTCGCCGAGGCCCACAATTTCAAGATCGGAGACCGTTTCTCCGCCCTCCTCAACGAAGCGAAACGGCAATTGCGCATCGTCGGCATCGGGCTTTCGCCCGACTACATCTATACGCAAGGCCCCGGCGATCTGATGCCCGACGACCGCCGCTTCGGCATCGCGTTCATGTCGCAGACGGCGCTGGCTGCGGCCTATGATCTCGACGGCGCCTTCTCCGATGTCTCGGTGACGCTGTTGCGAGACGGCTCGGAAGCCGCGGTGATCGACGAACTGGACACGCTGCTTGAATCCTATGGCGGCCAGGGTGCCTATGGCCGCAAGGATCAGATGTCGCACGCCTTCATCGATGCCGAACTGCAGAGCCTGCAGGTGATGGAGCGGGTGCTGCCGCCGATCTTCCTGCTGGTCGCCGCGTTTCTGGTCAACATGACGCTGTCGCGGCTGGTGGCGCTCGAACGCGAGGAGATCGGGCTGTTGAAAGCCGTCGGCTACAGCGACTTTTCCGTCGGCGCCCATTATCTGAAATTCGTCGCGGTGATCACCGTCATCGGCATTGTGATCGGCGCCGTTGCCGGGACGTTGCTCGGCATCGGGCTGACCAAGCTCTACGGCGAGTTCTACCGCTTCCCGTTCCTGATCTTCCAGAAGGATGCTTCGGTCTACGTCATCGCCACGGCGGTGACCTTTACCGCCTCGATCCTCGGGGCGCTGAAGGCGGTCGCCAGCGTCGTCCGGCTGCCGCCGGCGGTCGCCATGGCACCGCCGGCGCCCGACCGCTACCGGCGCCTTTCCGGCCTGCCGCTCGACCGCTGGCTCGGGCTGTCGCGCATCGGTGTCATGGCGTTCCGCCATCTCGCCCACCGCCCCGGCCGCACCGCCTCGGCGATTTTCGGCGTCGCGCTGTCGGTCGCCGTGCTTGTGGCGTCGCTGTGGACCTTCCCGGCGGTCGCTTACATGATCAACGTCACCTTCTATCTGGCCGAGCGCCAGGACGCCTCGATCAGCTTCGGCGACGAACGCCGCTACCGGGCGCTGTTCGAGGCATCACGCCTGCCCGGCGTGCTCTCTGCCGAACCCTTCCGGACGGTGCAGGCCCGCATTCGCCACGGCCATGTGGAGCGGCGGATCGGCATTTCCGGCAAGCCGGCGAACGGCGATTTGAGCCGGGTGCTCGATTCGGATCTGAGGACGGTTCCGATCCCTGCGCACGGGCTTGCCGTTTCCGACATGCTCGCCAGGCTGCTTGACGTCCGTGTCGGCGACATCGTCGAGATCGACCTGCTCGACGGCGACCGGCGCACGGTCGAACTCCCCGTCGCCGCCATTGTCGAAGGCTATCTCGGCCTGTCCGCCTACATGGAACTGGAAGCGCTCAACCGGGTCATGCGCGAAGGGGCGATGATCTCCGGCGTCCATATCGCCTACGACACCGCCGGGGAGGACGCCTTCTTCGCCGCGATCAAGAAACGCCCGGCGACCAATTTCATCGCCCTGCAGCGGATCTCGGTGCAGAAGTTCCGCGATACCGTGGCCGAGAACATTCTCATCATGGTCTTCGTCTATGTGGCGTTCGCCTCGATCATCGCCGTCGGCGTCGTCTATAACGCGGCGCGTATTTCGCTGTCGGAGCGCGGCCGCGAACTGGCCAGCCTCAGGGTGCTGGGCTTTACCCGCGGCGAGGTTTCGCGCGTGCTTCTGACCGAACTCTCGGTCGTGACGCTCGCCGCCCAGCCGCTCGGCTGGCTGATCGGCTTCCTGTTCGCCTTCGCCATGGTCAAGGGTTTCGAAACCGAGCTCTACCGCATACCGTTCGTCGTCACCTCCGACGTCTATGCAGGGTCGAGCCTGGTGGTGATCATCGCCGCGATCGTCTCGGCGCTGGCCGTGCGCCGGCGCATCGACCGCCTCGACCTGATCGAAGTCCTGAAGACAAGGGAGTGAGGTCCGTGATCGGCAAACTCGTCAGACGTCTTGTCATCGGCCTCGTCGTCATCGCCGTCGGCGCCGCCGTCATCTGGGCGATGTGGCCGAAGCCGGTGCTCGTCGATGTCGCCGAGATCGGCCGCGAGACCCTGGAGGTCACCGTCGAGGACGAGGGCGTGACCCGCATCCGCGACGTCTACACGGTTTCGGCGCCGGTGCCGGGCAAGGTGCTGCGCTCGCCCCGCGAGATCGGCGACCACGTCGTTGCCGATGAGACCCTGATCGCGGTCATCGAGCCGACCGATCCGACCTTTCTCGATGCCCGCAGCCAGCGCATCGCCGAGGCTGCGGTCAGCGCCGCCGAGGCGGCCGTCAACCTCGCCGCCGCCCAGGTTCGGGAGGCGAATTCACAGCTCGACTTCGCCAAGAGCGACCTTGAACGGGCCGAACGGCTGGCCAAGCGCAAGACGATCTCGGAACGGTCGCTGGAAAAGGCGCGGCTCGACGTCGCCACCGCCGAGGCCAATCTGGCGCGGGCGATCGCCACCGAAGAGGTGCGCAAGCGCGAGCTGGAGAGCGCCCGGGCGCAGTTGATCCAGCCGGGCGAGAGCGCCATCAATTCGGCGTCGTGCTGCGTCCAGGTGCGGGCGCCGGTCGACGGCCGCGTGCTCAAGATCATGAACGAGAGCGAGCAGGTGGTGCAGGCCGGCACGCCGCTGATCGAGATCGGCGATCCGGCGGATCTGGAAATCGTCGTCGATCTGCTGTCCCGCGACGCCGTGCGCGTCGCCGTCGATGCGCCGGCGCGGATCGACGGCTGGGGCGGCCGGCTGGAGCTTGCCGGCGTCGTCACCCGCATCGATCCGGCCGCCTTCACCAAGGTCTCCGCGCTCGGCATCGAGGAGCAGCGGGTCAAGACGGTGCTGCGGCTGACCAGTCCGCACGGGCAATGGCAGGCGCTCGGGCACGGCTTCCGGGTGGTCGCGCGCATCGTCGTCGCCAGGGCCGAGAACACGCTGACGGTGCCGCTCGCAGCACTCTTTCGCCAGGGCGAAGACTGGGCGGTGTTCCGCGTCATTGCCGGCCGTGCCGCGCTGACGCCGGTGACGATCGGCGAGCGCAATCTGCACGTCGCCGAGGTCAGAAGCGGCCTTGCGGCGGGCGACCGCGTCGTGCTCCATCCAAGCGATTTGATCGGCGAGGGCATCGAGGTCGCCATCCGCGAAGACGTTGGCGAGGGCGCGGCGTCGACCGACAGCGACTAGTCGTTGACCGGCCGCGGCGGCGGGCTATAAGGCGGGCATGACAGAGCCACACGGAACACTGACCACGCGCACGCTCGCCATGCCGGCCGACGCCAATCCGGCCGGCGACATCTTTGGCGGCTGGGTGATGGCACAGATGGATATTGCCGGCGGGATCGCGGCCAGCGACCGGGTCCGGGGCCGCGTGGTGACGGTCGCCGTCAACGCCATGACCTTCATCAAGCCGGTCCATGTCGGCGATGTCTTATGCGTCTATACCGATGTGGTCAAAACCGGCCGCACCTCGATCACCATCGACGTCGAAGCCTGGGCGCTGCGCGGCCGGCTCGGCGAGCGGGTCAAGGTGACGGAGGCCGTCTTCACCTTCGTCGCGCTCGACGACGACGGCAACCCGACCCCGGTGCCGGAGGCTTGAGGGCGGGCCGCCGCGCCAATCGAGACACAGAATTGAATCAACCTTGTCGCCCGACGCTCGCATGCAATTCCGTTTGCGACGTTGACAGGCCTGCCCGCCTCACTCCGGCGTCGGCAGCGTCAGGCCCGGGGCCTTTTCGATCACTTGCGTCGTGAACATCTCGAAATTGGGACCGACGGTCTTGTAGGTCGCCCGGGCGATCCAGCCGGTTTCGCGGTCGACCCAGTATCTGTTGTGATAGGTGTACTGGCCCTGGAACGCGGTATAGTCGGCTTCCACCGTATCGAAGGCGACCCCGTCGACCTCGTCTTCGCCGCAGGCCGCGTTGCGGGCGGTTTTTGCGTCCTCCTGCAAGGCCTTGGCGACGGCCTCCGGGCTGTGGGCGGCATCAAGCGTCCGGACCTTCTGCCACGACTTTCCCTTGTCGGTGGAGGAATACATCGTGTTGTCGTGAACCAGCGTCCACGACGCGTTCGCCGGCTCGATCATTTCCGTCATCCAATGGTCGGGTCCGATCTGATGATTGTAATTCGTGGTCGGCTTGCCGCCCTTCATCTCCTGGGTGACGTGGATCTTGACCGGCGTGTCGGCGCCATTGCCGTGGACCAGCAGCCGGACGAATTTCTCATGGCAGGTTTCCGCCAGCGCCGTCGGTGCGGAAGCGAAGAGGAGGAGGGCTGCGCCGAAGATTGGTTTCACGGGCCGTTTCCCTGGTTGCGTTGCGCCGGAACGGAGAAATATCAGCCCTTGGGGTTCATTGGCAATCGCGACGCACCTGCACATCTTGCTCGTCCAGGCCAAGAGTCGCGGCGAAGTGGTGTCGCGGGCCCGGAACGGATCTTCCGTTCACTTCGTTGTGATGTCGACGAATGGTCGCCTCGCACGGACCTGACATTCAACCGTCAAATTCGATAGATCTCGTATCTCCGTGCAGGCGTTGCTTTGGTCGTGTAAATCCAGTTTTACACTTTTGGAAATACGAAAATTGTGAACACTCCACCGGCTCAAGCCGGTGGCTTCGGGTTACGGCTAAAAGCCGGATCGG
>JANQEG010000063.1 GCA_028278505.1 Rhodobiaceae bacterium | reverse complement strand
GCGTGTCATGGCTAGCTTGAGCCCATTCTGTTTCATTCCGGCGCGGCGATCCGCCAGGAGCGGCTTGCAGCGCGGAGTGGGGCTCCGGGCAAAAGCCGCCACACCGCGGGCGCCCGCCGGAATGGAACCCCGGCAAATCGGGTCTACCCGATTTGCCCTCTTTCAGGGTCGAACCGGGATATATCCCGGTTCGGATGGGCCGGGCCGGTTTGGCCCAAATCCTGCGGGCTTCGGCTCGGCCGTACTGCCGGTACGCCCGTCGCCAAAGCCCTTGACCTTGAACCAAACCGCCCACGGCAGAATGGTTCAATCCAGCCATGACACGCTCTAAGGAGGCCCAGATGCTGATCCGGCTTCGCAAGACGTTTGTCGACCCGCTGCAGCGCTTCAGCCGCCGCTTCGGCGCCGACGACCGGGGTATGTCGGCGGTGGAATTCGCGCTGATCCTGCCCCTGCTGGTGACGCTCTATCTGGGCGTCAACGAGATCACCCAGGCGGTGACGATCAAGCGGAAGCTGTCTCATGCGACGAGCGCACTCGGCGACCTCGTTGCCCAGCAACAGCAAGTGGACAAAGCGATTCTTGAGAACATTCTCGACGCGGCCACGGCGATCATCGTGCCATTCCCGATCGACAATCTGCGCATCGTGCTCTCCGGCGTCGACGTCGACAACCAGGGCATTGCCAAAGTGGCCTGGAGCGAGGCCCGCAACCGCTCGGAACTGGCGAAGGGCACAACCGTGTCGATGCCGACCGGCGTGGCGACCAACAATACCGGCTTCGTGATGGCCGAACTCGACTACACCTACACGCCGCCGATCGGCTACGTGATTACCGGTTCCATCACGCTGGACGACAAATTCTACCTGCGTCCCCGCGTCGGCGACCGGATCACCTACACGCCGTAGCGCCCGCCCTCAGCGCGGCGTGGCGGTCGGCAGGCCGCGATTGAGCCAGCCCGGACCGGCGGCGCTGCCGAGCATGCCCTCGGAGACGTCCTCCACCGCAGCAAAGCCATAGCTGTTCAACTGGAACTGCAGCCAGCGGGAGCGGTTTCCGGTGGCGCAGATCAGTGCGATGGCGCGGTTGCGGTTGCCGTCGACGGCCTCAAGCAGACGATCGAGAAAATCGTTCCGGTGCATGGTGATCGCCAGCGCGCCTTCGCCGATTCCGGTCTGCATCCATTCCTGTGGCGAGCGGATATCGATGAGGAGGAGTTCGCCTTCGGACGCTCGACGATGCGCTTCGTTCGCCGCCAACATGCTGCCGTTCCTTTAGAAATTTCGACATCGGGATCGCTCGACCCGCCCCTCCATATGGGCCTTGCGGCGGCTTTGTCCAGCCGCAGGGCTCTAGTATTTTAGTATATTCGAATTTTCCAATAGAAAATTCGCAAATGACTTTGCTAGCCGCTCTTCGCCATTGCCGGGATGCGGTCCGATCGCGGCACAAGCTTGAGCAGCGGCGCGTAGGGAGCGTGGGAAATTGCGGTGAATCCGGAGCCGTCGCCGGCGACCGCGGCATGAGCCTCCGGATTGTCTGCGGCCAGATCGACCAGGATGCGCTGCAGCCTGTCGCGCAGCGCCGCCGGGACGGCGCTGTGGATCGCGTGCGGGCCGTTCGGGATCAGGCGCGATTTCCAGATCACCGCAACGCGGGACATGTCGAGACCGTCATGGTCGACCAGGAAGCGCAGCGTGCCGCGGCCGAAACCCTCGCCCGCCGCGCCTTTCAGCGAACTCCAGGCCAGCGCGCCGTCAGCCTCGCCGGCGATGACGGAGCGGACCGCATCGACCGGATTGCCGGAAACGCTCAGGCTGCCGAAATGCCGTGTCGGGTTGATCCCGGCATTGGCGAACTCGACCAGCGGAAACAAATGGCCGGCGATCGACCGGTCGCCGCCGAAGACCAGCGATCTGCCCGCCATGTCGGCGAGCGAGCCGATGCCGCTGTCGGTATTGACGACCAGTATGGCGAAATAGCCGATGCTGCCGTCGGCGCTCCTGGCGACCGCCAACGGTTCGATGCAGCGGCACCGGGCCCAGGCCTCGGCATAGGTGGTGGCGCCGTATATGGCGTAGTCGATCGCGTGCCGGGCATGGGCGGCGATCAGGGTCCGCCAGTCGGGCATGGTGAAGATCTTCACCTCGCGGCCAAGGCGAGCGGCCAGATGGGTCCGGAACGGTTCGAGCCGGGCCGCGTAGCGGGTATCGCCGGCGGGCGCCAGAATGCCGATACGGAAGGGTGCTGCGGCCGGCGGCGCCGGATCGGCCGGTTGCTCGGTTTCGGTGTTCGATGACGCATCGGCGGTGTCCTGCCGGACATCTTCCGGCTTCGGCGACGGCGCGGGTTCTGCCGGGTTCGCCGCCTCCTTGACCGATGCCGCCATCTGCGGCTGCGGTGGAGTGCCCGGATTGTCAACGGTGCCGGGCATGATGCTGAGCAACAGCGCCAGCCCGAGCATCGCCAGTGCGGTGTCGACCGTTCCAAACGAAAACAATTTACGCAATGGCAACATCCCGGCCCGCTAGCTCCCTCTTTCCGCCGAACAAAAGCCCGTGAGCACGCCGACCGTATTGGTGCCAAGCTCCTCGATCGCGTAGCCGCCTTCCATGACGAACAGGCACGGCCGGCCGAGGCCGGCGAGCCGCGCGCCGATGGCCGGATAGTCGGCCGATTTCAGGCGGAATTTCGAAATCGGATCGCGCTCGAACGTATCGAGGCCGAGCGAGACCACGAGGCTGTCGGGAGCATAGGCGGCGATGCGGCTAAGTGCATGGTCGAGCGCCGCCATCCAGGCTTCGACGCGAGTGCCGAGCGGCAGCGGATAATTGGCGGTATAGCCTTCGCCGTCGCCGACCCCGACCTCGTCGGCATGGCCGGAGAAATAGGGGTACTCGTCACGCGGATCGGCGTGCAGCGAGGCCACGAACACGTCGGCGCGGGCCTCGAAGATGACTTGCGTGCCGTTGCAATGGTGGTAGTCGATATCGAGGATCGCGACCCGTTCGGCGCCGTTGGCGCGAAGGTGTTCGGCGGCGATCGCGGCGTTGTTGAGAAAGCAATAGCCGCCATAAAGGTCGCGGCCGGCATGGTGGCCGGGCGGACGACAGAGCGCGAAGGCGGACCGGGCACCGGCAACCAGACGATCGGCGGCGGTCACTGCAATATCGGCCGATGTCCGGGCCGCTGTCCAGGTGCCGGAGGTCAGCGGCGTGCCGGCGTCGAAGGAATAATAGCCGAGCAGTCCGTCGATGTCGTTCGGGCGGATCCGGCGCAGGCCGGGCACCGGCCAGGCGAGCGGAAACATCTCGCCGCTGCGGCCGGCGGCTTCGCACCGTTCCCAGACGTTGGCGAGGAAATCGAGATAGTCGGCGGCGTGAACCCGAGCGACCGGCGCGGTGCCGAAAGGCTCGGGTGCAACGATCGGCCCGAGGCCGGCAGCGGCGACCGCTTCGCGGACGATCTCGGCCCGGCGCGGGATTTCGACGGCGGCCATGAGCGTACCGTCCGACATCTCGAACCGCGGATGATGGGCCGAATGGTCGGCGGAATAGACGGTCAGCATCGACGCACCCAAATCGGTTGCCCGCGGGAACCGGACCATTTCGCCGCGCAAGGCGCGAAATGACGGTCCGGACCGCAGGTCCGGTCACCGCAGTGCACGACCCGTGCCAGGTCAAATGCGCGTCAAATTGGCACAATAACGGTGAATCGACGCCGGAACCAGGGCGCCGGCTTGCGCTCGCCGCCCGGCTCCTGTAGCCTGAACATATCAGGAACATGGAGGCACATTATGGACGTCCCGTCGATCCTTTCCCACGTCTCGCTGGGGACCAATGATGTCGAGCGCGCGCGCAAATTCTATGACGCGGTGATGCCGGCGATCGGCGCGAAGCCGATCATGGATTTTCCGGGCGCGGTTGCCTACGGCAAGAAGTTTCCCGAATTCTGGGTGCAGACGCCGGCCGACGGCGGCCCGGCGGAAACGGCGAACGGCGTCCATGTGGCGTTTCTGGCCGCCGGCCGCGACGAGGTCGACCGCTTTTACGAAAAGGCGCTTGAAGCGGGCGGCACCGATGACGGCGCGCCCGGACCGCGGCCGGAATACGGCCCGCCCTATTATGGCTGCTTCGTGCGCGATCTCGACGGCCACAAGATCGAGGCGATGTTCTGGGACCAGGCCCTGGCCGAGCAGCCGGGTTAACCGGACTCGTTTCTCTCCCCGGCGTCGCCACCTTGCGGCTTCGTCACCACCCGGCTTGTCCGGGTGGTCGATTGGCTTGTCGGTGTGAACACTCCACCGGCTCAAGCCGGTGGCTTCGGGTTACGGCTAAAAGCCGGATCGG
>JANQEG010000055.1 GCA_028278505.1 Rhodobiaceae bacterium | reverse complement strand
AGGCGAAGCCGAACCGCTGGGCGAAGTCGGGTGAGGGTGATCGGGGCTTGTTGTTTATCCCCCCTCACCCAACCCTCTCCCCGGAGGGGAGAGGGCTTTTGAGGCCGTGCGCAGCCGGCCGTTTTCCACGGCCATCGCAAGAGGGACGTTGCGCCGAAGCCAACTGCCCAAATGCGATTGCCCTGCGCCGTAAGAGGGAGGGGAGTTATGCCGAGCTTGCCGCCATCGTCCCCTCCCCCGTCATGGCGGAGGGACAGGGAGGGGGGGCAAGAAAACCAAATCCCGCTGCTGCCAATGCCCGGGGGAGACGATCAATCGTCGTTTTCCGGCTACCGGCCTGATTACGGCTGTCGTAGCGTGCCGACGAACGACGACTTCAGGAACGGGAAACATGGCGTCCAACGATCCGCTGCTGCAGCCCTATCAGTTGAAACACCTGACCCTGCGCAACCGGATCATGTCGACGGCGCACGAGCCGTCCTATTCCGAAGACGGCATGCCGAAGGAGCGCTATCGCCTCTATCACGCGGAAAAGGCCAAGGGTGGCATCGCGCTGACCATGACCGCCGGCTCGGCGATCGTGTCGGAAGACAGCCCCGCCGCTTTCGGCAATCTTTACGCCTATAAGGACGAGATCGTGCCGTGGTTGGCCGAGCTTACCGATGCCTGCCACGCGCACGGCGCCGCGGTGATGATCCAGATCACCCATCTCGGCCGCCGCACCAATTGGAACAAGGCCGACTGGCTGCCGGTGCTGGCGCCCTCGCCGGTGCGCGAACCGGCCCATCGCGCCTTTCCAAAAGAGGCCGAGGACTGGGATCTGGAGCGGATCACCGCCGATTATGCGACGGCGGCCGAGCGCATGAAGGCGGCCGGGCTCGACGGCATCGAGATCGAGGCCTACGGCCATTTCATGGACGGCTTCTGGTCGCCGGCGACCAACCGGCGCGAAGACGAGCACGGCGGGTCGCTCGACAACCGGCTGCGCTTCACCTGGGGCGTCATCGATGCGGTGCGCGAAGCGGTCGGGCCCGACTTCCTGTTCGGTCTGCGCCTCGTTGCCGACGAGGACTGGGCGCGCGGCCTTTCGCGCGAGGAGGGCGTCGAGATCGCGCGGCGGTTCGCCGCAAGCGGCAAGATCGATTTCCTCAACATCATCCGCGGCCACATCGACACCGACGCCGCGCTCTCCAAGGTGATCCCGATAGGGGGCATGCGCTCGGCGCCCCATCTCGATTTTGCCGGCGAGGTCCGGGCCGAGACCAAATTCCCGGTCTTCCACGCCGCCCGCATCAACGATGTGGCGACCGCGCGCCACGCCATCGCCGAGGGCAAGCTCGACATGGTCGGCATGACCCGCGCCCACATCGCCGATCCCCATATCGGCAAAAAGGTGATGGAGGGCCGCGAGCAGGAGATCCGCCCCTGCGTCGGCGCCACCTATTGCCTCGACCGCATCTATGAGGGCCACGAGGCACTCTGCATCCACAATCCCGCCACCGGCCGCGAGGCGACGATGCCGCACGAGATCGCGCGCAATGGCGGGCCGGCGAAAAAAATCGTCGTCGTCGGCGCCGGTCCGGCCGGCTTAGAGGCGGCGAAGGTGTCGGCCGAGCGCGGCCATCGCGTCGTGCTGTTCGAGGCGGCCGACCGGGCCGGCGGCCAGGTGCGGCTGGCGGCACGCGCCAAAAGGCGATCCGAGCTGATCGGCATCATCGACTGGCGCATGGACCGGCTCGCCGATCTCGGCGTCGCGCTCCGCTTCAACACCTATGCGGAGGCCGACGATGTGCTGGCCGAGGCGCCGGATATCGTCGTCATCGCCACCGGCGGCCTGCCGAACACCGGATTTCTCGAAGACGGCAGCGAACTCGTCGCCTCGACCTGGGACATCCTGTCGGGCGACATCAAGCCCGGTGCCGACGTGCTGCTCTATGACGACAATGGTGCCCACCCGGCCATGCAGGCCGCCGAATTCCTCGCCGAGAATGGCGCCCGGCTCGAAATCGTCTCGCCGGAACGGTTTTTTGCGCCGGAGATCGGCGGCCTCAACCACGTCGTCTATGCCGAGGCGTTCCACCGCCACGACGTCCGCGTCACCATCAATGCGCGGCTCGCCGGCGCCAGGCGCGACGGCAATAAGCTGGTCGCAGTGATCGGTTCGGATTACGGCACGGGCGTTTCCGAACGCTCGGTCGACCAGATCGTCGTCGAGCACGGCACCCTGCCGCTTGACGAGCTCTATTTCGCGCTGAAGGACGGCTCGATCAATAACGGCGCCGTCGACTATCGCGCGCTGATCGCGGGAAGACCGCAGGAGCTTGTGAAGAACCCCGAGGGCCGCTACCGGCTCTACCGCATCGGCGACGCGGTCTCCTCGCGCAACATCCATGCGGCGATCTATGACGCCTTGCGGCTGTGCAAGGATTTCTGAGCGGCGCCGCCGAACAGCCATATGCGTCATTGCCCGGCTTGTCCCGGATTTCGTTGTCAAGCCGTCAGCGTCCGCCGCACGGCGTCGCGCCAGCCGTCGAGCTTCGCCGCGCGCATGCCCGCGTCCATGCCCGGCGCGAAGCGCCGGTCGCGCAGCCAGGCTTGGGCAAAGCCCTCGGCATCGGGCCAGACGCCGGTCTTCATGCCGGCGAGCCAGGCCGCGCCGAGCGCCGTCGTCTCCAGCACGGTCGGCCGGTCGACGGGCATCGCGATCAGATCGGCGAGCCGCTGCATGGTCCAGTCGGAGGCGACCATGCCGCCATCGACCCGCAGCACCGGGCTCCCACCACCCGACCAGTCGCCCTGCATCGCCGTGATCAGATCGTGGGTCTGGTAGCAGACCGCTTCGAGCGTCGCCCGGGCCAGTTCCGCCGGACCGGTGGCCCGGGTCAGCCCAAAGATCGCGCCGCGCGCATCGGCGTCCCACCAGGGCGCGCCGAGGCCGGTGAAGGCGGGCACCATGTAGACGTCATGGTTGGCATCGGCCTCTGCGGCCAGGGCGCCGGACTGGGCCGCCGTCTCGATCAGCCCGAGGCCGTCGCGCAACCACTGCACCGCGGCCCCGGCGATGAAGATCGAGCCTTCGAGCGCATAATTCGTGCGGCCGTCGAGCCGATAGGCGATGGTGGTGAGCAGCCGGTTGGCGGAGGGGACCCGGTCCCCGCCGGTGTTGAGGACGGCGAAGCAGCCGGTCCCATAGGTCGATTTCATCATCCCCGGCTTGAAGCAGGCCTGGCCGATCGTCGCCGCCTGCTGGTCGCCGGCAACCCCGCGGATCGGTATGGCCGCACCGAACAGGGCGGCGTCGGTAACGCCGAAATCGGCGGCGCAGTCCTTCACCTCCGGCAGCAGGGCGCGCGGCACGCCGAAAATCGCCAGAAGCTCGTCGTCCCAGTCGTTTTCGGCGATGTTGTAGAGCAGCGTCCGCGCCGCATTGGTGGCGTCGGTGACGTGGGCGCGGCCGCCGGTCAGCCGCCAGATCAGGAAGCTGTCGACGGTGCCGAAAGCGAGCTTGCCGGCCTCGGCTTTTTGGCGGGCGCCTGCGACATTGTCCAGCAGCCAGCCGATCTTGGTGGCCGAGAAATAGGGATCGATCAGAAGTCCTGAGCGCGCGGTGATCTCGGGCTCAAGCCCGTCATCGCGCAGCCGCGCGCAAGCCTCGGCGGTGCGGCGGTCCTGCCAGACGATGGCGTTGTGGATCGGCAGGCCGCTTTCCCGGTCCCAAATGATCACCGTCTCGCGCTGGTTGGTGATGCCGATGGCGGCGATGTCGGTCGCGGCGCGGCCGCTGGCGGCAAGTGCGGTTCGGGCCGTGTCCACCGTCGTCGACCAGATCTCTTCCGGGTCGTGCTCGACCCAGCCGGCTTTGGGGAAATGCTGGGTGAATTCCTGCTGGCCGAGCCCGGCGATGCGGAAATCGTCGGAAAACACGATCGCCCGCGAAGACGTCGTGCCCTGATCGATGGCCAGAACTGCACCGCTCATTTTTTCACCCCCCATGGCTGAACCGATCCGGCCATCGTGGCAAAGCGTTGCCGCAAAGAAAACCGGTCTCGTTGCGGCCGGTCACGACGATCCCGCCAAATCGGATGTACCCGCACTGCTTTGCCGGCCCGCGAGCCAGGCGGCGAGCGCTGCGGCTTCACTGTCCGACAGTTTCAGGCCGAGCTTGCTGCGGCGCCACAAAATATCGTCGGCGGTGCGCGCCCATTCATTTTCGATCATCCACTCGACCTCGCGGGCGCTGAGGCCGGCGCCGAAGCTCAAGCCGAGATCGGCGGCGCTGCCGGCATCGCCGAGCAGATCCCGGGCCGCAGTACCATAGGCCGCGAACAGCCGATCGGCTTCGGCGGCCGAGAGGAACGGGTAGTCGTGGCGCAGCGCCGCGATCCGGGTCTCCAGATCGTCGATCGCAAAATCGCCGCCGGGCAGGGGCGTCCGCGCCGTCCATGGTCCGCCTTTCCTGCCGATCGCCGCGCCGATCTCGTCGATTACCGTCTCGGCGAGGCAGCGATAGGTGGTGATCTTGCCGCCGAACAGGGTGATGACCGGTGCGCCGTCGGCGATGCGGTCGGTCTTCAGCACGTAGTCGCGGGTCGCTTCCTGCGCCTTGCTGGCGCCGTCGTCGTAGAGCGGGCGGAGGCCGGAGAAAGTCCAGACGATATCGGCGCGCGTGATGTCTTTGCGGAAATACTCACGCGCCGCATCGCACAGATAGTCGATCTCCTCCTCGGTGATCCTCACCTCGGCCGGATCGCCGGAATAGTCGCGGTCGGTGGTGCCGATCAGGGTGAAATCCTCGGCAAAGGGAATCGCGAAGATCACCCGGTTGTCGGGATTCTGGAAGATGTAGGCGCGGTCATGGTCGTAGATGCGGGGCACGACGATATGGCTGCCCTGCACCAGCCGGACATTGTGGATACCGCTGCGCCCGAGCGGCCGGTCGAGAACCTGATCGACCCACGGCCCGGCCGCATTGACGAGAAGCTTCGCCGAAACCGTTTCGCGGGCGCCGGTATCCTCGTCCTCGATGGTCACAGACCAGCGTCCCGACGCCCCCTTGGCCGCGACCACCGGCGATCTTGTGCGGATGACCGCACCGCGGTCGGCCGCATCGATGGCGTTGGCGACGACCAGCCGGGCGTCGTCGACGCTGCAGTCGGAATATTCAAACGCCTTGGCGAAATCCCGGCGCAGTGACCGGCCCGCCGCGTCGGCGCGCAGATCGAGCGTCTTCGTCGGCGGCAGCCGTTTGCGGCCGCCGAGATGGTCGTAGATGAAGAGGCCGACACGCAGCATCCAGGCCGGGCGCGGCCCGCCCTCGAAAGGCAGCACGAAACGGAGCGGCCGGATCAGATGCGGCGCCAGTGACCACAGCAGTTCGCGCTCAACGAGGGATTCGCGCACCAGCCGGAATTCGTAATATTCCAGATAGCGCAGGCCGCCATGGATCAGCTTGGTCGACAGGGACGAAGTGCCGCTGGCCAGATCGTCCCTTTCCGCCAGCATCACCGAATAGGAGCGGCCGACGGCGTCGCGGGCAATGCCGCAGCCATTGATGCCGCCGCCGATGACGAAGATGTCGACGTGTTTGTCGGTCACGGGCCGGCCTTCTTATCGGCCGCCGATCTATCGGTCATTGTCGGTGTGATCGTTTCCATCGAATGTCTTTATGTATTTCGTTTCCGGCCATTGTGCCAGAATCCGCGCAAGCGAATGCGGGAAATCGCCAATCGCTCCGCGGCCCCGCTCGGCGTCATCACCGCATTTCCTCCGCTGGTCCACAGAGCCTAACGATTTGAAAACAAAGCCAGTATGGATTGCCGGGACAAGCCCGGCAATGACGCCGGTAAGGGGTGTCGTCGCTTACGCAAACGCCGCACCACCGGCAGAGGACCGTGTCGCGGCATCGATGACCGAGGGCCGCCAAACCCGTTTCCCGGCAGGACCTGCGAGGGTCCGGCACTACTCATCCTCCGCGAGCGGATGATGGGTGGCGACGAGCTGCCTCAGCCGTTCATCGAGAACATGGGTGTAGATCTGGGTCGTCGAGATGTCGGCGTGGCCGAGCAATTGCTGGACGACGCGAAGATCGGCGCCATTCTGCAGGAGATGGCTGGCAAAGGCATGGCGCAGCACATGCGGCGAGACCTGCGCCGGGCGCAGGCCCGCCCGCGCCGCCAGCGCCTTCAGATCCCGGGCGAACGCCTGGCGGGTGAGATGGCCGCTGGCGCCGCCGGCGGGAAACAGCCACGCCCTGCCCCCGGCCTTGCCGGCCTCATCGAGCGCGGCGAGATAATCGGCGATCGCCCGCCGCGCCGGGGCATTCAGCGGCACCAGCCGCTCGCGGCCGCCCTTGCCGCGAATGGTGATCAGCCGATGGTCGCCGCGAATCGCCGCCCGCGGCAGCGCGATCAGTTCCGACACCCGGAGCCCGGTCGCATAAAGGCTCTCGATCAGCGCATAGAGCCGCCGCGCCCGCAATTCGGCAACGGAGCCCGCCTGCTGATCGCCGGCCTCGCGCCGCGCGGTGTCGAGCAGTTGGTCGACGTCGCCCTCGGACAGAATTTTGGGCAGGGCCGGACGCCGTTTCGGCCCTTCGATCGCGCCGGTCGGGTCGTCGCCGCGCACGCCTTCGGCATAGAGGAAGCGGTGGAACTGGCGGATCGCCGACAGCCGCCGCGCCACCGATCGGGCGGCGAAGCCGCGCCGGGACAAATCGTTGAGATAGGCGCCGATCTCGTCCTCGCTGACCCGGTCGAGCGGCGTGCCGCGATCGGCGACGAAATCGGCGAGGTCCTCGAGGTCGCGCCGGTAGGCGTTGAGCGTGTTCTCCGCCGCGCCGCGCTCGGCAGCCAGCATTTCAAGAAACGCCTCGAGGTGATGGAGGCCCGTTGCCGGCGCCTTCGGACGCCTTCGGCCGTCGGTTATCATCTCAGTCCTCGATCGCCGGATCGGTATGCTGGAATTTCGCCTTGGGAATCCGAATGGTCATTTCGCGCGGCGTCGGCTCGACGAAGGTGACCAGCGCCACCATGCCCGCATAGGTCATGCCGGCGAGCACGGCGAGGATGAACAGGAAACGGAAAAGCGTCGGCATCGGCGCCTGATCGGTGTTCGGCCGGCACGCCAATACGCGCGCCGGCTGGAGTGGCGATTCCCTCGCTTTTCGAACAATTATACACGCTTGGCAAGGCGAGCGACGGCAGCACCCTTGACACGGACGCGCGCAGCGTCCGATCTAAACCGGCAATATATCGCGAATTCTGCGCCTTTAGAGGAGCCGCGTGGCCGCACATACGACGACGGAGCGGCAAACCGCCGCCACCGATAGGCTGATCCGCAACCGGCTCGGCGACCGGTCGATCGTGCTCGTCGGCATCATGGGCGCCGGCAAATCCACCGTCGGGCGGCGGCTGGCGGCGCGGCTCGGCCTGCGCTTCGTCGATGCGGATGCGGAAATCGAAGCGGCGGCGCAATATACGGTCGCCGAAATCTTCGACCAGTTCGGCGAGGACTATTTCCGCGACGGCGAGCGCCGGGTGATCGCCCGGCTGCTCGGCGAGGGCCGCCAGGTCCTGGCCACCGGCGGCGGCGCCTATATGAACGCGGAGACCCGCGACAATATCCGCGCCGCCGGCATCTCGGTCTGGCTGAAGGCCGAATTCGACACGTTGATGGCGCGGGTCACGCGGCGCAACACCCGGCCGCTGCTGCAAAACGCCGATCCCGAAGCGGTCATGCGCCGCCTGATCGACGAGCGCTATCCGGTCTATGCCGGCGCCGACATCACGGTCATGTCGCGCGAGGCGCCGCACGAGCACGTGGTCGATGAAATCATTGCCGCGCTGGCGGCCTGGCTCGAAACCGAGCCGGGGCGGCCGTCCGCCGGCGGAACGGAGCCATCGGCATGAACGGCAAGACCGCGACGCGCGCAAGCGAGGACACGATCACCGTCGGCGTCGATCTCGGCCCGCGCTCTTACGACATCCTGATCGGCCCAGGGCTGCTCGGCCGCGCCGGCGCCGAGCTTATGCGTCTGCACCCCGGGGTCCGCGCCGCGATCGTCACCGACGCGACCGTCGCGGGGCTCCATCTGGAACAGCTCAGGGAGAGCTTTTCGGCCGTCGGCCTTTCCCACACCGATATTGTGCTGGCGCCGGGCGAGGCGACGAAATCTTTCGATCAGCTTGCCGCCGTCGTCGACCGGATCCTCGCGGTGCGGCTTGAGCGCGGCGACGTGGTGGTCGCACTCGGCGGCGGTGTTGTCGGCGATCTCGCCGGGTTTGCCGCCGGCATTGTCCGCCGCGGCATGCGCTTCGTGCAGGTGCCGACGACACTGCTGTCGCAGGTCGATTCCTCGGTCGGCGGCAAGACCGGCATCAACACCAGCCACGGCAAGAATCTGGTCGGCGTTTTTATGCAGCCGCGTCTGGTGATTGCCGACACGGCCACGCTCGATACGCTGCCGCCGCGCGAATTCCGCGCCGGCTATGCGGAAGTCGTCAAATACGGATTGATCAACGATGCCGGCTTCTTCGCCTGGCTGGAGCAGAACCGCGATGCGGTGTTTGCCGGCGGGCCGGCGCGCACTGAGGCGATCGCGGCAAGCTGCCGGGCCAAGGCGGCGATCGTTGCCGCCGACGAATACGAGACCGGCAGCCGCGCGCTGCTCAATCTCGGCCACACTTTCGGCCACGCCCTTGAAGCGGCGGCCGGCTACGGCACCGGCCCGGTGCACGGCGAGGCGGTTGCGATCGGCATGGCGCTGGCATTCCGCTTTTCCGCCCGCCATAGATTGTGCGCGCCGGCGGATGCGGAGCGGGTCGCCGCGCACCTTGCCGCCGCCGGCCTGCCGACGACGATCGGCGCAGTCGGGGCGGCGCCGAGCGTCGACGAATTGATGCGGCTGATCGCCCAGGACAAGAAGGTCAAGGGCGGCCGGCTCACATTCGTGCTCGCGCGCGGCATCGGCGCGGCCTACATTGCCGATGATGTGGCGGCGGCCGATGTCGCCGCGTTTTTGGAGGATGAACGGAGCAAATGACGACGGCACTGTGGCTGACGATCGCCGCGATCTTCGTGCTGATCGTGTTTTCGGGTTTCTTCTCGGGCTCGGAGACGGCGCTGACCGCGGTTTCGCGGGCGCGGATGATGCAGATCGAGAAGACCGGCGACCGCCGCGCCGGTATCGTCAACCGGCTGATCCAATATCGCGAACGGCTGATCGGCGCGATCCTGCTCGGCAACAATCTGGTCAACATCCTGGCTTCGGCGCTGGCGACGAGCCTGTTTCTGACGCTCTTTGGCGATGCCGGCGTCGTCTATGCGACGCTGGTGATGACGGCCATCGTGGTGGTGCTCGCCGAGGTGCTGCCGAAGACCTGGGCGATCACCGATCCCGACCGCTTCGCGCTCAGGGTCTCGCCTTTTGTCCGGGTGATCGTCGCCCTGTTCGGCCCGGTGACGATGGCGGTCGAGGCGCTGGTGCAGCGCATTCTCAACCTTTTGGGCGCCAATGTGGTGGAGGGCCGGCCGGTGCTGACGGCAACCGAGGAACTGCGCGGCCAGCTCGACCTTCTGCATCTGGAAGGCGGCGTCTTCAAGGATGACCGCGACCGCTTCGGCGGGCTCCTCGACCTCGCCGAGCTCGAAGTCTCCGACGTCATGGTCCACCGCACCAAGATGGAGACGATCAACGCCGACGACCCGCCCGAAAAGATCGTCGCCGACGTGCTCGCCTCCAGCTATACGCGGCTGCCGCTGTGGCGCGACGAGCCGGAGAACATCGTCGGCGTGCTGCACGCCAAAGACCTTTTGCGCTCGCTCAACATGCTCGGCGGCGACGTCGCCAAGCTCGACATCGCGGCGGTGTCCTCGCCGCCCTGGTTCGTGCCCGACACCACCAGTTTGAAGGCGCAGCTCAACGCCTTTCTGAAGCGCAAGACCCATTTCGCGCTCGCCGTTGACGAATATGGCGAGGTGATGGGCATCGTCACGCTCGAAGACATTCTGGAGGAGATCGTCGGCGAGATCTCCGACGAGCACGACATCGTCGTCGAAGGCCTGCGGCCGCAGCCCGACGGCTCGGTCAATGTCGACGGCGCGGTGCCGGTCCGCGACCTCAACCGGGCGATGGACTGGAACCTGCCCGACGACGAGGCGACGACGATCGCCGGCCTCGTCATCCATGATGCGCGGACGATCCCCGAACAGGGCCAGGTCTTCACCTTCCACGGCTTCCGCTTCAACGTCCTGCGCAAGCAGCGCAACAGGATCGCGACATTGCGGATTACGCCGTTGAGGTGAGGCGGGCATGCCCTCCCCCTCATCCTGTCCTTCTCCCCGGCGGGGGAGAAGGGACGACAGTCGCAAGGTATTGAGAAAAAAGCCCTCTCCCCTTTGGGGAGAAGGTTGGGTGAGGGGGAAATCATGTCACCCTCACCCGACTTCGACCTCGGTTCAGCTTCGCTTCACCGGGTCTTCGTTGCCCTCTCCCTGGCAGGGAGAGGGCAGAGCCGGCGGTCGATTCGCGGGAGATGATCCTGGCCCCAACGAGCGGGAAGCGCCGCGCCACCCCCCAATCTGCCGGCAAAATGCCCGATCAGATCGCAAAGCCGCGCCAGTCGAGCACGGTGCGGAGCGAGAAATTGGAATGCATGCGGGCGACGCCCGGCAGTTGCGCCAGCCGGTCCCGGTGCAGGCGGCCATATTCGTCGATGTCGCGGGTCGCCACCCGCAGGATGTAGTCGGCCTGGCCGGAGATCAGATGGCATTCGAGGATTTCCGGCATCCGCGCCACCGCCGCCTCGAACGCCTCCAGCGTCTCCTTGCTCTGTGAAGAGAGCGAAATCTCGACGAAAACCTGAAGATTGAGCCCGAGCGATTTGGCGTTGAGGCTGGCGACGTAGCCTTTGACGACGCCGTCATCCTCGAGCTGGCGGACGCGCCGGTGGCAGGCCGACGGCGACAGGCCGACCTGGGCGCCGAGCTCCGCAACGGTTTGCCGGCAATCCCGCTGCAGCGCGCGTATGATCTTGTAGTCGATATGGTCCATGGGAATATTTCCGACGAAAATAGATTCTGATCGAATCTTATCTCAAGGCTTATGGCGCCGCCAATCCAGAAAGGGACAACATTCGAACCGGTTTGCGGCATAATTCTCAGAAAAGAGGCCGTATCGGGAGGATCGGACAATGCAGATCGGCGTCCCCAAGGAAATCAAGGTTCGTGAATATCGGGTCGGGCTGGTTCCGGCCAGCGTGCGCGAGCTCGTCGCCCATGGCCATCAGGTCGTCGTTGAAACGCAAGCCGGTGCCGGCATCGGCATGACCGACGAGGCCTATGTGGCGGCCGGCGCGACGATCGCCGGCACCGCGGCGGAGGTGTTCGATGAGGCCGAAATGATCGTCAAGGTCAAGGAGCCGCAGGCGGCCGAGCGCCGGATGCTGCGCCCCGGCCAGGTGCTCTTCACCTATCTGCATCTGGCGCCCGATCCGGACCAGACCCGCGATCTCGTCGACAGCGGCGCCTCCTGCATCGCCTATGAGACCGTCACGTCATCGACCGGCGGCCTGCCGCTGCTGGCGCCGATGTCGGAGGTGGCCGGGCGCATGTCGATCCAGGCCGGCGCTTATTTTCTCGAAAAGGCCCATGGCGGCCTCGGTGTGCTGCTCGGCGGCGTTCCCGGCGTCGATCCGGCCAAGGTGGTGGTGCTCGGCGGCGGCGTCGTCGGCACCCATGCGATCCACATCGCGCTCGGCATGGGCGCCGATGTCTGGGTGCTCGACCGCAATGTCGACCAGCTTCGCCGGCTGTGGCAGCAATTCGACCGGCCGCTCAACACCGTCTATTCGACCCGCGACGCGGTCGAACGGCACGTCGTCAGCGCCGATCTGGTGATCGGTTCGGTGCTGATCCCGGGCGCGGCGGCGCCGAAACTGGTCTCGGCCGAACTGGTCCGGCAGATGCAGCCGGGCTCGGTCGTCGTCGACGTGGCGATCGACCAGGGCGGCTGTTTCGAGACCTCGCACCCGACCACCCACGACGATCCGGTCTACACCGTCGACGACGTTATCCACTATTGCGTCGCCAACATGCCCGGCGGCGTGCCGAAAACCTCGGCCCAGGCGCTCAACAACGCCACCCTGCCTTTCGTGATCGCGCTCGCCGACAAGGGCTACAAGCAGGCGCTCGCCGACGACCCGCACCTATTGAACGGGCTCAACGTTCATGCCGGCAAGGTCACGTTCAAGGCGGTGGCCGAGGAAATGGGCCTGCCCTTCGTCGACGCGGCAACGGCGCTGGCGGGGTAAGGTCGGCGTCCTCTGGCGGTGATGCGCGGCTGCTGCCGTTTGACGAACTCTATTTCGCGCCGAAGGACGGGTCGATCAATCGCGGCGCCGTCGACTATCGCGCGTTGATCGCGGGAAGACCGCAGGAGCTCGTCAAGAATCCCGAAGGCAGCTATTGGCTATACCGCATCGGCGACGCGGTTTCCTCGCGCAACATCCACGCGGCGATCTACGATGCGCTGAGATTGTGCAAGGATTTTTTCGGAACGCGATCGTATCGGCGGCGTTGTCACCGGTTTTCCCTCCCCCTTGTGGGGAGGGTGGACGGCGCGAATGCGCCGGCCGGGTGGGGGTAAGGCATGAAATTGTCCGCGAACCGGCGGCACTGTCTTCTATTTTTTAGACCCCCACCCCCAACCCCTCCCCACAAGGGGGAGGGGAGCTGGGTTTCTTGACGAACTACGGGTATCCCGTATATTATGATCGACGATGGCTTTGAATGGAATGATGAAAAGGCCGGCGCCAATTTGGCGAAGCACAAGGTCGGTTTCGAGCAGGCCAGAGCATCGGGCCGAAAAGTGGGAACCGGTTTTCGGAAAACCCGATGCTCCACAATAAAATAGAGCAAAAAGCGGGACCCCATGAACACAGGCGCTATCATGAAGAAAACGGCTAAACACGACTGGACGGACTTTGACGCGCTGACCGAAGACCAGGTTCATGCGGCAGCCCTGAAGGATTCGGATGCGCGGCCGCTCACCGAGGATGACTTCAGGCGCATGAAAAAAACACCGCGGGCGAAGATCATCCGCCGCGCTTTGGGCCTGAGCCAGGAGGAGTTTTCAGCGCGGTTTCATATTCCGGTCGGCACCCTGCGCGACTGGGAACAGGGGCGGAGTGAACCGGATCATGCGGCGCGCGCCTATCTTCAGGTGATCGCCCGCGCGCCCGACCTCGTGAGCGAGGCGCTGTCTCCCTCGTCATCCTGATCGTTAAAACAGAATCGCTTTTTACGATTCGTCACCCCTCGACCGGAGCCAGCCGTGGCTGACGAACACGCAAAGCAGGCGCGCCAGCAACCCCCACCCCCGCAAGCGCCGGTTCCGGAAACCTCCGCCGGCTGGGCGGCCGCGACCGAAGGGGCGGTGGCGGACGGCCGCCAGTTCTCGCCGTCGGCGGCGCGCAATATCGGCCCGATCATCGAAGTGCTTCAGCGGATCCTGCCGTCGTCCGGCGCCATGCTCGAAGTGGCGAGCGGCACCGGCCAGCACATAACCGCCTATGCCGAGCGGTTCCCGCACCTTTGCTGGCAGCCGAGCGATGCCGACGAAGTCGCGCGGGAAAGCATCACCGCGTGGCGGGCCCATTCGGGCCGGTCCAACCTGAACGCGCCGATCGCCCTCGATCTGCTGGACCCCGATTGGGACAGGACGCTTGAGACACCGGTCGCCGGGATCATCGCCTGCAACCTGCTGCACATCAGCCCGTTTGCGGTGACGGAAAACCTGATTGCCGGCGCCGCGCGGCTGCTGCCCGCAGGCGGACCGCTCTTTGTCTATGGCTGTTTTTCCCGGCAGGGCGACTTTGTCGCACCGTCCAATACGGCGTTCGACCACAGCCTCAGACGCCAGGACCCGCGCTGGGGCGTCCGCGATACGACCGATGTCGACGCACTCGCCCGGACCGCCGGATTTGCGCCGGCCGAGATCGTCGCCATGCCCGCCAACAACACGGTGATGATCTGGCGGCGTGTCTGATATGCGCAATCGGGCCTTGCCGGCCCGCTGACCGCCGCGGTAGAGCGGAGCACATGTCCCTGCCCGCGCCCCTGCTCCGACTCACCCCGGCCGTCTTCGTCCTGCTCTGGTCGACCGGGTTCATCGGCGCCAAGCTCGGCGCGCCCCATGCCGAGCCGTTCACCTTTCTGCTCGTGCGGTTTGCGATCGTCACCGGCCTTCTGGCGGCCATCGCTGGCTTCGCGCGGACGCGCTGGCCCGCCGGCCGCGCCATTTTCGACAGCATCGTCGCCGGGGCGCTCATTCACGGCATCTATCTGGGCGCCGTCTTCTGGGCCATCGACCGCGGCATGCCGGCCGGCGTCAACGCGCTGGTCATCGGCCTGCAGCCGCTGGCGACCGCCTTCATAGCCGCGCCGCTGCTCGGCGAAACCATCACGCCGCGCCACTGGCTCGGCCTGGTGATCGGCTTGTTCGGCGCCGTTCTCGTGCTCTATCCGAAGCTCGATGTCGCCGGCGCCGGCATCAATGCGGCAACCGTCGGCGTCACGCTGATCGGCATGCTGGCGATCACGCTCGGCACCATCTACCAGAAGCGCTTCGCCACCGGCGTGCCGCTTTTCACCGGCGGCGTCTATCAATATATCGGCGGAACGCTCACGGTCGCGCTCGGCGCGGTTCTGTTCGAGCGGTTCGAGATCGACTGGACGCCGGAGTTCATCTTCGCGCTTTCCTGGCTGATCCTCGTGCTCTCGATCGGCGCCATATCGCTGCTGATGATCCTGATCCGCGAGGGCGCGGTCTCCAAGGTGGCGACGCTGATCTATCTGGTGCCGGCGGTTGCCGCGCTGATCGCCTATTTCCTGTTCGGCGAGACATTGACGCCGATCCAACTGGTGGGGATGGCGGTCACCATGGCGGCGGTGGCGATCGCCAATCGCTGAGACCGAGACCCGCCCGCCTCACTTGCCTGGAGGTTCCTCGCGCTTTGCCCGCACCAGCGCCGCATTGAGTTCGGCGCCATAGAGCAGGATCGCCGCGACGATATAGAAGAACACCAGCGTCGCGACGATGCCGGCGAGCCCGGCATAGGTCCGCGCATAAGTGCCGAAATGCGAGAGATAGTAGGAAAAGCCGAAGCCGGCGGCGAACCACAGCGCCATGGTGGCGGCGATGCCGGGGGTCAGTTCCGCCAGCCGGTAGCGCCGCGCCGGCAGCCAGACGTGCATGGCATAGAGAAGCAGCGTCAATATGACGGTGATGGTCAGGAAGCGGGTGGTGTCGAACAGGGTGCGCTGCTCGGCGATCGCCGGGATGTGCGGCTCGACATAGGACCAGACGATCGGCGCGACGACCGCGAGCAGCGCGGTGATCATCAGCACCGCCCCGCCGGCAACGACGAAGACGAGGCTCTGCAGCCGGCGGAACAGGAACGAGCGCGGATCGCGGCCGCCATAGGCGCGGTTGAGGCCGATGCGGACGCTCTCGACCGCCCCGGTAATGGTGATCAGCAGCACCAGGACACCGAAGGTCAGCACGCTGCGCCCCTGCGACAATACCGCCACCACCTCCGGTTCGAGCGCCGAGGCGACATATTCCGGCAGCGCCGAAAACAGCCCCTCGCGAATCGTATCCATAAGGTTTTCGCCGCCCCAATAGGCCGGCACCGAGGCCAGCACGATGAGGAAGGGAAACAGCGACAACACCATCGAAAAGGCAATGTTGCTGGCGAGCGCGAACGCGTCGTCGAACAGGAACCGCCAGGACGACCGCAGCACGATCCGTTTTATCCGATCCCAACGCCCGCGCATTCCCCCTCTCCTGAAACTCCGGCCGCGACAATACCTGCCCGGGCGCCGATTCGCCGGGCCCGAAGCCGGTCGACAGTATACCGCGTTCGCCGGCCGGATGGTCCGGCACAACCGACCGGCACCCTTGCCGGCGGTGCGGTGGTTGGACAAAACGGCGATGGAATGTAGTGCCGTCTTCGGCTAGTTTGCGGCGCAGCATAGGCGGTCGACAGCCGCCCAACCGGCACGAATGAGGCGGCGAAATGACAATCATGACGGGACAACACCGGACGATGGAGACCGGCGAACTGTTGTCGCTGACGCAGGACGCGATCACGGCGCTTGACGGGCTGGCGCAGAAGGCGACGGCCAATGTGCGGTCCGCCGTCGAGGAGGAGGGCCGCATATCGAGCGCGGCGGTCGAGCGCGAACAGCACGCCGCCCATGGCCTCGCCTGGTTCGGCACCACCGTCGAGGCGCTGCGTCAGATGGCCGCCCATGCCGAGCGGATGTCGGCGGAAGGCCGCCTCGGCGATGCCGAGGCGCTGCTCGTGCGCGCCGCCTTCGGCGAATATCTCAACCAGGTTTTCGGCGGCATTCCCATGAGCCAGGGCGAGTTCGTCCGCCCCGGCGATCTCGGCCTCAGCGCCGACGATCTGGCCGAGGCCCGCAACGCCGCCGTCGAAGAGCTCGCCGCCCACGGCAACACCCGCGGCGTGCGTGCCGCCCTCATCGAGCTGATGGCCGCCGCCGAAGGTGCGGCGACCGTCGGCGATGCCGGGCTCGACGATACGCTGGAGGCGTTCCGCGAGGAAATGCGCCGCTTCGCCGAGGCCGAAGTGCTGCCCCACGCCCATGACTGGCATTTGAAGAACGACTACATCCCGCTCGACGTGATCGCCAAGATGGCCGAGCTCGGCGTCTTCGGGCTGACTATACCGGAGGATTTCGGCGGCCTCGGGCTCGGCAAGGAATCCATGTGCGTGGTCTCGGAAGAATTGTCGCGGGCCTATATCGGCGTCGGCTCGCTCGGCACCCGCTCCGAGATCGCCGCCGAGCTGATCCTGGCCGGCGGCACCGAGGAACAGAAGGCGGAATTCCTGCCCCGGATCGCCTCGGGCGAAATCCTGCCGACCGCGGTCTTCACCGAGCCCAACACCGGCTCCGATCTGGCCAGCCTGCGCACCCGCGCCGTGCGCGAGGGCGAGGTCTACAAGGTCACCGGCAACAAGACCTGGATCACCCATCCGGTGCGCGCCGATCTGATGACGCTTCTGGTCCGCACCAATCCGGCCGAGCCCGGCTATAAGGGTCTGTCCATGCTGCTTGCGCCCAAGCCGCGCGGCACCGACGCCGAGCCGTTTCCGGCCGCCGGCATGTCGGGCGGCGAGATCGAGGTGCTCGGCTATCGCGGCATGAAGGAATACGAGATCGGCTTTGACGGCTTCGAGGTGCCGGCGGAAAACCTGCTCGGCGGCGTCGAGGGCCAGGGCTTCAAGCAGCTCATGCAGACCTTCGAATCGGCCCGCATCCAGACCGCGGCACGCGCCATCGGCGTCGCCCAGTCGGCGATGGACCTGGCCGCCCGCTATGCCGATGAGCGCATCCAGTTCGGCAAGGCGCTGATCAACTTCCCGCGCGTCGCCGACAAGATCGCGATGATGGCGATCGAGATCATGATCGCCCGCCAGCTCACCTATTTCGCCGCCAGGCAGAAGGATGACGGCCGCCGCTGCGATCTGGAAGCCGGCATGGCCAAGCTGCTCGGCGCCCGCATCGCCTGGGCCGCCGCCGACAACGCCCTGCAGATCCATGGCGGCAACGGCTTCGCACTCGAATATCCGGTCAGCCGCGTGCTCTGCGACGCCCGCATCCTCAATATTTTCGAGGGTGCGGCCGAGATCCAGGCGCAGGTGATCGCGCGAAGGCTGCTCGACGGCGGCAACTGAAGCGCCTTAAGGGCCGACGCCCTGACATCGCATCGGTCCGGAGTCGAGATCGCCGGACCACCCACTGCGGAAATGAAAAACGACTCAGACCGCGCGCTGGCGGTCGGCCACGTCGAACCGCCGCGTAACGAGCGGATGGATGACGACCAGCGCCAGCACCAGGAACACCATTTCCAGCGCAAACACCGGAACGTAGGGCGTCGCGGCACCGTATTCATTGCCCACCGGAAGGCTGAGGATCACGTCACGGATGACGCCGCCGGCGGCAATCGCCACGCCGGCGGAGGTGGCCTGAACCGCACCCCAGGCGCCGAGAGCGAGGCCGATTTGTTCCTTGGGCGCGGCGCGCATGGTGGCCGTCAGCGTTCCGTGGCCGAAAAGGCCGGCGCCGAAACCGAGCAGCACGGTGCCGGCCGCCAGCAAGAGCGCGGAATCAAACGGCGCCGCCAGAATGATCGCGGCGAACGCCGGCAGGCCGGCGATCGCGCCGTGGCGGGCGAGCCGCAGCGAATCGAAGCCCCGGCTCAACACCCGGGAGGCGAGGGCGAACCCGACCAGACCGCCGAAGGCGAACATGGCGGTCAGCCGGGTCGTATCGGCGACCGACATCGCCAGCACCTGGCCGCCATAAGGTTCGAGCACGACATCGGCCATGCCGAAACCCATGGTCCCGAAACCGATGACGATCAGCCGCTGGCGCGCATCGATGCCGGCGATGAACCGTTTCCAGGATTCCGTGAAGTCCGGTTGCGGCGTGGTCGACAGCGCCCGCGTCCGGTCCCGCGCCTCCTGTTTCCACAGCGCCAGCACATTCAGGATGATGGTCAGGACGGCGGCGCCCTGGATAACCTGGACGAGGCGGCCGGGGCTGTAATTGGTGAGAAGCGCACCGAAGATCAGCGCGCTGGCGCCCATGCCGACCAAGAGCATGACATACATGAGACCGACGACATGCGGCTGCTTTTCGGGCGGGGCCAGATCGGTCGCCAGCGCCAGGCCGACGGTCTGCACCATATGCGCGCCGGCGCCGACCAGCAGAAACGCCAGGGCGGCGGCGGAAATGCCCATCCAGGCCGGCGCGTCCACGGCTTCGGCATAGCCGGAAAGCACGAGCAGGGCGAAGGGCATGACCGCAAAACCGCCGAACTGATACAGCGTGCCCTTCCAGATGAAGGGCACCCGGCGCCAGCCGAGCGCCGACCGGTGGACGTCGGATTTGAAGCCGATCAGGGCGCGAAACGGGGCAAACAGAAGCGGCAGCGAAACCATGATGCCGACGATCGACGCCGGCACCTCCAGTTCGACGATCATGACGCGGTTCAGGGTGCCGACGAGCAGCACCAGTGCCATGCCGACGGTCACCTGGAACAGCGACAGCCGCAACAGCCTGCCGAGCGGCAGGTCTTCGCTCGCCGCGTCGGCGAACGGCATATAGCGGGAACCTAACCGGCCAAGAGTCGTCAGCGCGAGCTTCTTGTACCGATCGATGATCTTCATAACAGCGGTCTCCGACGGTGCAGGTGCGGGTAGGCCCGGACTCCGTCGCCACGGCCGTGCCCGCCGCGTCTGCCGGAACAGTGCGCCACCGAACACTCCGCCAATTTGCTTCACCGCAGACCGCTTTCGCCTTCTACCGGGTATCGGTAGAAGTCGAAAACGTCCGCGGCGAAGCGGTCTTGTCTCAGCCGCTCAGGGAAGGACGAAGCGTCACAGACGCCCTGACCTTCCCTTTAGCTCGGACAGGCCGTTCACAGCCTGTTCGAACGCACGGCTCGTGTGCCGGCCTGTGCGAGGGTCGGCTCACTTATAGACGAGCTGTGCCGTCCGTCCGTCCGGCATGACGATCGTCGCCGGTTGACCACTGGCGAGATCCCGAATAGCCGGCGTCTGGACCGCCGCGGCTTCGGTCGTCGCCGCGCTGCCGTTCCAATATGCCGAATACCAAACGGTGTATTCCATCACTGCGAGATGGACCGAAATCGCGATCACAGTGACCGCACCGAGGAAAAACGGCAGGCCGACATTCGGCTTCACAACCAGCCAGATTTTTGCGTTATTCATGGCTAGCCTCCATTAACCGAGCCAAGGTGTCGCCACCGCAGTCAGCAGATGAGCGAGAAGCGCGATGGCTCCGAACACCCGCGTCCCGTCGATGACGTATTTGTGAAGCTCCTCCGCTTCAGCGAGGGTCAAACCAGAGGGCCAGACCCGATCAGGATCAATATCCATGTTGTCGATTCCTCTATGCCAGATCGACGCCGTTTTTCCGGAAAAGACCCGCCAAGCATTTGATCGACAAGCATCCCCCGGGGCGGCACGCACCACGACGTAATCCGAATTGAACCTTAAACGGTACGGCCACCACTAAAACTGTCATATTTGATTGACAGATGCAAACGTAAAGTTCATTTTACACGTGGGCTTTTTGAGGTTTCGTATCGGCAAACGGCCCACCCGAGACAACGTTTCCGGCTGTAGCCCCCTTGAACGGCTGCAGGTTTAGTCAGGACGCATTATGACCGGCCGCGACCACCCTGGATGCAGATTAACCAGCGTGAGTTTGACGATGCGGAACTCGGGCGCATTCTCGACATTCGGTGAATCCGCCCCGCTGCAACGACGGAATTTCGAGCAACACCATCACAAATGGGCAGTTTCGCCGTTGCAGCGACGTTTGGCCGCATCGCCGAGAAGAGAAGGAAGGAACGAGCAATGACGACGATCATCACCCGGCTTTATTCGGACAAGAAGAAAGCCACTTCGGTCATCTCCGCCCTGAAAGAGGCGCGCTTAGCGGATCGCGATGTCGATGTTTTCGACTCGTCGAGCGCCTCCAAGGATTCGGTGGCGGACATGAAGAGCAGCGGGGTCCATGAAAGCGCTGCCAAGACCTATGCCAAGCTCGTGGGCGACGGCAATGCGCTCGTCGTCGTGCGCGCGCCGGTCGGCCGGGCTATCGAGGCCGCCGAGATCCTGGACGGGTTCGACCCGGTCGACGCCGGCGTCGAACAAACCGAGGTCTTCGTCAGCGCGCTGTCGGAATCCTCGATGTGGGGTGGCGCCGAACCCACCGCGACTTTGACCTCCGGCAATCAGTTCATGATGTCCAATGAAGGGTTTCCGCCTTTGTCCGACAACGAGTTGCCGCTGTCGACGGCATTGGGCCTCGAGGCGCTTTCCACGGCCAACCCCAGAGCCAAGCTGCTCACGGACAATCCGACGCCGTTCTCTTCGGCCATCGGACAAAGCTTGCTCCTGGATCGTGAGCCGAAAGTCGAACTGATGAACGACAATCCGACGCCGCTCTCGTCGGCGTTTGGAATTTCGCTGTCATGGGAGCGCTCCAACGGCACGTCGGCTCCGGCGCCGAAGGCGGCTGCAGCGCCCAAGAAAGCCAAAGCGGCCGAAGCGGCACCCAAGAAGGCTAAGCCGGCGGCCGATACGGGCGATACGGCGAAGAGCTGAACCCCGCGCGTCGGGAACGACGGCAGCACGCACACGCCACCGGCCCAGGCCGGTGGCGTTTTTTTCGTCTGTCCGGGCCGTGACGGGCTTTTGGCACGCCGTTCGTTTGAACCGAATCGCTTGAGCGCGCTCTATTCGTCTTGATTGATGCGATGGTCAGTCAGGGCGAGACCCCGCTTTTGTCCGCCTTTCCCGCGAAAGCGGGAAACCATTGTCCCGTTCAGCACGGTATGCCAGTCGCCTGTTATGCCAGCGGCACTTAATGCTGACTCCCGACGACGCGCCACGCGCAAAACGCCCTGTTGCTCGTCATTGCGACCCCGGCGAAAAGCCGGGGGAAGCAATCCAGGGCTGCCTGCTCAGGATTGCCACGCTCACTGGCGTTCGCTCGCAATGACGAACCGATAGATTTCCGACCGCATAAATCGGGTCGACAATTTCTGCCCCTGGTATGAGGTGCCAAGAGGCTCTCCTTCGCACCGAGAAGCGGCACAAATCGGCAAGACGTTTGAACCCTCAAAGGGTCAGGCCCGGGGCGGACTCTAGCGCTTGCGGGCGGCGATCGACAGGTCGCGCATGACGTTGGCCTCCAGTTCGGCGAGCCGGCGCAATTCCTCAAGCGCATCGCGGATCGAGATGATGCCGCAAAGCTTGCCGTCGTCGATGACCGGGACGTGGCGGATGCGGTTCTGCTTCATCAGGTCCATCGCTTTCGCCAGGCTCGTTCCCGGCGAACAGGACACCACGGCCGTGGTCATCAGATCGCCGACCAGAAGGCCGGAGACGCCGGGTTCGCGCGAGGCAAATGCGCGCACGATGTCGCGCTCGCCGAATATGCCGACAACGGCCCCCTCCGCATCGACGACGGGCATGACGCCGATCCGGTTCGAATGCAGCAATACGGCCGCGGTCTGAACCGTGTCCTCGGGGCGACAGGTGATCACCCCGCTCTGTTTGGCGACAATTTCATCGACTTCCATGAGGCTTCCCCCTCCGGGCTGTTGGACCACTCGGCCGTCAGTCTACGGCACCGGACGCGCTGTTCTTCGACACGCTTTGCCCGGTGGTCAGCGGCGCCTCCTCGGCAATCGACAGGCGGCCGATCGCAATCACGGCGAGGACGGACAGATTCATGGCAATCGCGTAGATGATCGCCGGCACCGAAAGAATCGGCACGTTCAACAGGCCGATGGCGATGAACATCGCCAGCGCCACGTTCTGCAGGCCGCATTCGACGGCAATCGCAATCGCCCGCCGCACCCTGAGCCGGAGCGCGGTCGCAAGCCCGAAGGCAATGGCGATCGCAATCACGTTCAGCGACATCACCGCCGGTCCGACGGTGCGCCAATTCTCGCCGATCGCCTGACGCTCGACCCAGAACGTCCACATCACGATCGCCGCGAAAATCAACGTCGCGACGGCGCGTGCGGGCTTCAGCATCCGGGCCGAGAAATTCGGCGCCCGCGCCGTCACCGTCATGCCGATGATCAGCGGCAGCGCCGTGACGACGACGATCGAGGCGACGGTGCGGCCGAACGGCATGGTGATCGATTGCGACGCGTCGATGAAATAGGCGAGCGCGAAGCCGACCACGATCGGAACGGTGATCAGCGACATGAGGCTGGTGACCGCCGTCATGGCGATCGACAGCGCCACATCGCCGCGGGCGAGCATAGTGAGGAAGTTCGACGTCACGCCGCCGGGCGCGGCCGCCAGGATCATCAGGCCGACGCTCATCTCCGGCGACAGGCCGACGATTTGCGCAATGGCGAACGCCAAGACCGGCAATCCGACGATCTGCGCGAGCAGACCGAAGGACAGCGCCGCGGTTCCGTCGCGAAGCCGTTTGAAGTCGGCAAGGCGCATGCCGAGGCCGACCACCGTCATGATCACAAACAGGCCCGCAGGCAGCAGAACCGAGGCCGTCATGTCCGAATATCCCAAAATGTCACCGCAGTACCCTCCGGCAATGTCTTAAGGCCGATGCTTGGTCAAGGCCGATCATGAAGCCGCCGCGCCGCGGCCGATTCCGACGGCGTCGCGCCGGGCCGAAATCCGGCGTCCGCGCACACCGGCAGTGTAGAGCCCATAGTACCAGCATGGCAGCGAATTATATGTCAATACAGATTGACACTCGGCTTTGTAATGTTATCTTGACGATAGCGGAGGGAGTCTCTGTGATGCGCATAGCCCTTGTTCACCCCAATTACCACTCCGGCGGCGCAGAAATCGCCGGTAACTGGCCCCCGGCCTGGGCGGCCTATCTGGCCGGCTCGCTGCGGGCCGCCGGGTTCGACGACATCCATTTCGTCGACGCCATGACCAACGATCTCAGCGATGAGGAAATCGCAGAGCGTTTCGCCGAACTGCAGCCCGATGTCATCGGCTGCACCGCGATCACGCCGTCGATCTACACGGCCGAACGCGTGCTCGAAATCGCGCTCAGGACCTGTCCGGACGCGGTCCGCGTGCTCGGCGGCATCCATGCCACCTTCATGTACAAGCAGGTGCTTTCGGAGGCGCCGTGGATCGACGTGATCGTCCGCGGCGAGGGCGAGGAGATCTTCGTCGAGCTGATCCGGGCGGTGGCCGAGAAGCGCTGGCCGGCCGAACGCGCCGAAATCGAAGGCCTCGCCTATCGTGACGGCGATCAGATCGTCGCCACGCGCGCCGCGCCGACGGTCAAGAATCTCGACGGCATCGAGGCCGACTGGTCGCTCCTGGAATGGGAGAAGTACATCTACGTGCCGCTCGGCACCCGGGTCGCGATCCCGAACATGGCGCGCGGCTGCCCGTTCACCTGTTCGTTCTGCTCGCAATGGAAGTTCTGGCGCGATTACCGCATTCGCGATCCGCAGAAGGTGGTCGACGAAATCGAGGAACTGGTCGAAAAGTACGATGTCGGCTTCTTCATCCTCGCCGACGAGGAACCGACCATCAACCGCAAGAAGTTCATCGAGTTCTGCGAGGCCTTGATTGCGCGCGGGCTCCCCGACAGGATCAAGTGGGGCATCAACACCCGCGTCACCGACATCCTGCGCGACGAGGAATACCTGCACTTCTACCGCCGCGCCGGGCTCGTCCATGTCAGCCTCGGCACCGAGGCGGCGGCCCAGCTGAAGCTCGACCGGTTCAACAAGGAAACCAAGGTCGAGGATAACCGGCGGGCGATCGAACTGTTGCGCAACGCCGACATCTTCGTCGAGGCCCAGTTCATCGTCGGGCTCGAGAACGAGACCGCCGAAACGCTGGAAGAGACCTATCAGATGGCGAGGGCGTGGGATCCGGATCTGGCCAACTGGGCGATGTACACGCCGTGGCCGTTCTCGTCGCTGTTCCGCGAACTCGGCGACAAGGTCGAAGTGTTCGATTTCTCGAAATACAACTTCGTCACGCCGATCATGAAGCCGGAGGCGATGGACCGGGGCGAACTGCTCGACCGGGTCATGAACAATTATCGCCGCTTCTATATCAAGAAGGCGCTGTTCCACTATCCCTGGCGCGGCACCGGCTTCCGTCGTCGCTACCTGCTCGGCTGTCTCAAGGCGTTCCTGAAGGCCGGGTTCCAGCGCAAGTTCTACGATCTCGGCAAGGTCAACTATTGGGGACCGCAGTCGAAGAAGAGCGTCGATTTCCATTTCGACGAAAACCGCAGGATCGCGCCCGCCCAGGCCGAGGATTGGGAGGCGGCTTCGGAGCGCGCGGCCAGAATGCGCGCGGAGCGCGCGGACGTCAAAGCCTGTGGCGGCAGCACCGAGCAGATGGCGGATTTCGACCTGCCCGACGCGCAGACGGTGCCGGAAACCGAGCCGGCTGAGTTGGTCCCGGACAACGCCCAAGGGCGCTCCGTCGCCGCCGAGTAATTGGTCGCCATGGCCCAGGGTCATGCACATCGCTGGCAGGATCGGCAGACGTCACCTGTATCGACGCCTCCCGGTTCTGCCGTCATCGGTCCCAATGCCATCATCAGACTCGCTGAGGTTTTGCGCGAAGATCTCGGTCCGGAGCGGGCACGAGACATCTTTCGCCAGGCCGGCTGGAGCGGAATGTTCGACGACCTGCCGACGGAGATGGTGGATGAGCGTATCGCGGCCGCCCTCTACCGGGCCCTGTTCGCCGCGCTGCCCGAGGAGGTCGCCCGCGCGATCGCGTCGCAGGCCGGGCTGCGGACCGCCGACTACATCCTGGCCCATCGCATTCCGCAGATCGCCAAGACCGTTCTGCGTCTCTTGCCCGAAAGGCTTGCCGCGCCGCGGCTTGCCGGCGCCATCGAAAAACACGCCTGGACCTTTGCCGGCTCCGGCGCGTTCAGCGTGGCGACGGGCCCGCCGCTCGAATTCCATATCGCCGACAATCCGTTGGCGATGCCCGGCTGCGTCTGGCACCGGGCCGTGTTCGAGCGCCTGTTTCGTCGGCTCGTCTCGCAGCGAACCCGGGTCCGCCAGACCCGCTGCTGCCATGACGGCGCCGCTTCCTGCCAATTCCAAATCCTGATTGGGGCAGACTCCCATGTCGATTGACACGATTGTCGATTCCACCCGCCGTGACGTCCTCTATCTCTCCACCGCCGTTCTCGGCGCCGCCGGGATCGGCCTGGCCGCCTGGCCGTTCATCGCGCAAATGAACCCGGACGACTCGGCGCTCGCGCTGGCGTCGATCGAAGTCGACATCAGCGCGCTCGAGGAAGGCCAGAGCATCACCGTGAAATGGCGCGGCAAGCCGGTCTTCATCCGGCTGCGGACGGCGGCGGAGATCGCCGAGGCGCAAAGCGTCGATACCGCCGACCTCATGGACCCGCTGGCCCGCAATCCCAATGTCGCCGCCGACGCCGAGGCGACCGACGGCAACCGCAGTGCGGCGGGCAATGAAGCGCTGCTGGTGCTCATCGGAATCTGCACCCATCTCGGCTGCGTTCCGATCGGCGAAGCGGGCGATTATGGCGGCTGGTTCTGCCCCTGCCACGGATCGCACTACGACACGTCCGGCCGAATCCGCAAAGGCCCGGCGCCTGAGAACCTCTACATTCCGCCATTCAGCGTCGTGTCCGAAACCACCATCAAGATCGGTTGACGGGCGGCTGCCGCCCCGCCGGTGCCACGACCGGAGAATACATCATGCTAGGACAGACCCCCTATCAGCCGAAAACCTGGATCGGCCGCTGGCTGGAGAAACGGTTGCCGGTCATCAGCCTGGTGGTCGATCAGTTCGTCAGCTTTCCGACGCCGAAGACCCTCAACTATTGGTGGACCTTCGGCATGGTGCTGTCGGTGATGCTGATCATCCAGTTGATCACCGGCATCGTGCTGGCCATGCACTATACGCCGCATGCCTCGATGGCCTTCGATTCCATCGAGCACATCATGCGCGACGTGCAGTATGGCTGGCTGATCCGCTACATGCATGCCAATGGCGCGTCGTTCTTCTTCCTGGCGCTGTTCATCCACATGTTCCGCTGCCTCTATTACGGCTCCTACAAGGCGCCGCGCGAAGTGCTGTGGTGGTTCGGCGTGCTCATCCTGTTGACGATGATGACCACCGGCTTCACCGGCTACGTGCTGCCCTGGGGGCAGATGAGCTATTGGGCGGCAACCGTCATCACCAATCTGTTCTCGGCGATTCCGGAGTACGGTGACGAGATCGTCATCTGGCTGCTCGGCGGCTATTCCGTCGACAACCCGACGCTGGTGCGGTTCTATTCGCTGCACTATTTGCTGCCGATGATCATCGCCGCGCTGGTCGCCATCCACGTCTGGGCGCTGCACGTGGTCGGTTCCAACAACCCGACCGGGATCGAGCCCAAATCGCTCGATGAGACCGTGCCGTTCACGCCCTATGCGACGATGAAGGACATTTTCGTCGTAGCAGTCTTCCTGCTGCTGTTCGCCTGGTTCCTGTTCTTCCAGCCGAACTATCTCGGCCATCCCGACAACTACATTCCCGCGGACCCGTTGAAGACGCCGCCCCATATCGTGCCGGAATGGTATTTCCTGCCGTTCTACGCGATCCTGCGCGCAGTGCCCGACAAGCTCGGCGGCGTCGTTGCCATGTTCGCCTCGATCCTGGTGCTGTTCCTGCTGCCCTGGCTCGACTGGTCGCGGGTGCGCTCGGGAACCTTCCGGCCGCTGTTCCGCCTGTTCTTCTGGATATTGGTGGCCGACTGCATCCTGCTCGGCTGGCTCGGCGCCAAACCGGCGGAAGGCATCTATGTCGAGATCGCGCAATTCGCCACCATCTACTATTTCGCGCACTTCCTGCTCGTGCTGCCGCTGCTGGGTTTGTTCGACCGGCCCAAACGCTTGCCTGAATCGATAACGGCGGCGGTGGCGACCCTGGACGAAAAGAAGGCGGCCGCGGCCGAGCAGGCAGCGCTGGAGAGGGTGATGAGGGCCCAGGACGCCGAAGACAGGGCGAAAGCCGGCGACACGGCCACGGCCGAAGAAACGGCCAAGGCCGACGACGCGGCGAAGCCGGAACCGGCCGCCGAAGCGCCGGCTGCCGGGGAACCGCCCGGAGCCGAACCGGCGGCGGCAACCGAAGACGCATCCGATGTGCAACGCGAAAAGGCAGCCGGCGAACGCGGTTCCGCGGCCGGAGCGCCGGACAAGAAAGACTAAGGCCATGACGTCGAAGCTCATTTCCGCCGCGACCTGTGCAGCCCTGGCGCTTGTGCTGACCACCGCAACGACGCCGGCTAAGGCCGCCGGCGAAAGCCTCAAGCCGCCGTCGCAATACTGGTCGTTCTCCGGACCTTTCGGGCGTTACGATCAGGCCCAGCTCCGGCGCGGCTTCCAGGTCTTCCGGGAGGTCTGCGCCTCCTGCCACGGCTTGAAATACATCGCCTTCCGCAATTTGGGCGAACCGGGCGGGCTGGAATTCACCGAGGACGAGGTCAAGGCGATCGCCGCCGAATACACGGTGCAGGACGGACCCAACGCCGACGGCGAAATGTTCGAACGCCCGGCCAAGCCCGCCGATCGCTGGCCCCCTCCGTTCGAGAACGATGTGGTTGGCGCGCTCGCCAATAACGGCGTCGCGCCGCCGGACGCCTCGCTGCTCGCCAAGGCGAGAGCCGCCGAGCGCGGCTTCCCGTCGTTCGTCATCGATATGTTCACCACCCATCAGGAAGCCGGCGTCGATTACATCTACGCGCTGTTGACCGGTTACGAGGACGAGCCGCCCGAGGGCGTCGAAATCGCCGACGGTCTCTCCTACAACCCCTATTTCCTGGGCGGCAATGCGATCGCCATGGTGCCGCCGCTGTTCGACGAAGCGGTCGAGTATGAGGACGGAACCGCCCCGACCATCGACAATTATGCGCGCGACGTCGCCGCCTTCATGATGTGGGCGGCGGAGCCGAAACTGGAACAGCGCAAGTTCATCGGCGTGTGGGCGTTCCTCTATCTCGCGATCCTCGGCGCCCTGCTCTATCTGATCAAGAAGAAGATCTGGCGCAGGGTCGGCCACTAGGGGCGTCACGTTTCGAGGTGGAGTCGACCGGCGGCGTCGACACGAACGTGATCGGAGCGGCGTTTGTGCGAGCGTCGCCGCTCCACCTAAGGCGTCATTGCCGGGCTTCTCCCGACAATCCAATGGTCTTGTACGTTTGCAGAAACGCCTGAGCTCCCAAGGCGAGAGCATTAGCCCGAATGATCGGCCAATCATTGACCTCCGCCAGAGGCGGAGGTTTGTAACGCTTCGCTTGGACCACTAGAAGTGGTCTTGTTGGCGCTTAATAGCTGGGCTTGAACAGGTCTGCAGAGTCAGTGGCTTTATCCTGCTTCTCCTGATTACGGATATAGCGTCTGACGACCTGCTCATTGTAGCCCGTGGTGGACACGAAATACCCCCGTGCCCAAAAGTGATAGCCGCGGTATTTTCGCTTCCTGGCGTGTTTGTGGGCCACGTAGAGCGCCGTCTTCCCCTTCAGGAACCCCACAACATGCGCCACAGAATATTTCGGCGGGATCGAGATCAGCATGTGCACATGGTCCGGCATCAAGTGCCCCTCCTCAATGCGACAGCCCTTTTGCAAAGCCAGCTTCACAAACTGATCCCGGAGTTCCATTCGCAAACTGCCATAAAGCCGTTTGGTCCGGTACTTGCTGGCAAACACCACGTGATATTTGCAGTCCCAGGTGCTGTGTGATACCAAGCGCATTAAAGATTAACCCGTGCATGCCCAATCGCGCATTCCTATCGAGGTGATTGTGTTTGGTTGTGCGACGAGCTTGTTCCAGGCGGT